>CAJYQC010000259.1 GCA_913776885.1 uncultured Variovorax sp. | reverse complement strand
CCGCCACCGGCACGCCCTCGGTCAACGCGGGCACCACCAACTCGGCCGCCGTCAACGCGACCATCACCGGCGCCACCGTGGGCACCACCTCCACCGGCACCCCGTCGAACCCGAACCCGGTGGCGATCGGCACCACCGGCAACCTGATCGGCGCGACCGCCACCGGCAACTCCTTCGGCAACGGCATCCAGGCCGCGCCCGGCCTGCCGGTGAACAACGCGGCCACGCTCGGCGTCGCGACCAACACCGGCGTGATCAACAGCAGCGTGACCGGCAGCAAGCTCGCCTCGGAATCGAGCACGCTGCAGTCCGGCAGCGTGGTCAACGCGGACAACACCATCTCGGCCGCCACCACGCTCAACAATGGCAGCTCGGTGATCTCGGGCGCGGCGGCAGTGGCCGCTCCGGCGCAGGCGGGCACCTCGGTGCTGACCTACCCTGCGGGTGCGCCGCTGTTCGACGCGAAGGGCAACATCGTCGTCACCTCGCTGCAGTCGGCCACGGGCGCGGGCTCCAGCGCGGCGGTGCTGGGCAACACGGTCGACCTGCTGCTGACCGCGAACGCGGGCAACACGCTGACCACCGCTGCGGCGCTGGAGCGCAATTCGATCTCCGCCGTGCTCAAGGCCAACAGCGCCAGCAGCACGGCCGAGATCCAGTCGGGCGGCGCACCGACCTTCGCCGGCTCTGCGGTGGTCGCGAACCTGCAGGCGAACGGCAACGGCATCCTCGCGACGCGCTCGGCCACCAACATCGGCTCGGTCGTCATGGGCATCGTCAGCGGTGCGCCCGCGGGCGGCTCCAACGTGCTGCAGGGCTCGCTGTCGGTGCAGGGCAACGCGATCTCCAGCGCGGCCACGGGCAACGAGGCGCTGGGCGCCACCGCCGGCACGGCGGGCAACCGCATCGTGGTCGGCGACCTGAGCGTTGCGGGCACCGGCACGGCCGCCACCGCGGCCAACAACAGCATCCACAACGGCGCGGGCGTGACCAGCAACGTCAACAGCGACCTGGCCATCGTCAACAGCCAGGGCAACCTCGGCGTGACGACCGTGGCACAGACCATCGGTGCGCAGATCCTGGCCGGCGTGCAGTCGAGCAAGAACAGCGCGGTCACGCTGGCGGACAACAGCGTCACCGCCACCGTCACCGGCAACACGGGCTCCAGCAGCATCGCCACCGGCAAGAACGCGGCCTCCGTCACCGGAACCACCGCGGTGTCTAACCAGCAGGCCAACCTCGATGCGCCGGTCAGCGCGCTGCTGCTGCCTTCGATCATCGCGGCGCAGACCGGCGAGGCGCCCGGCACGGGCCAGACCACGGGCAGCACGGTCAGCGTTTCCGACAACACCTCGGCAGCCAGCGCGCAGGGCAACCAGGTCACCCAGAGCCTCGCGCTGCAGGCCGGCACGGTCGCGCTGGGCGCCGGCAATGCCACGCTCACGGGCGGCACCAACTCCGACGGGCGCGTGTCCGCCAGCGGCTCTGCCACGCTCACCAACCTGCAGGGCAACTATGCAGGCGGCATCGGTGGCGTCGCGGCCGTGAACATCGGGTCGCAGATCTGGCTGACCGCCAACGGCGGCGGCGCGGCGGTGGGCAACAGCACGCTGTCGCTGGACAGCAACCGGCAGGAAGCCGTGGCGCTGGGCAGCGGTGCCACCAACACGCTCACGCTCTCGGGCAACTCGGTGGGCACTGGCGCGGGCATCGCGAGCGTGCAGATGAACGACGCCAACTCGGCAGTCGGCGCAGGGCTGACGAACCCCGAGGCGCGGATCGCGGTGAGCGGAAATCTGTCGGGCGGCTCGGCCTCGCTCACCGGCAACCTGCAGCGTGCCATCTCCTACGGCAACTCGGTTGCCAACACGCTGGGCGTGAGCGCGGGCAACGTGGCGGCGGCGCCGGGACTGGGCATCACGCCGGCCTCGAGCGTCACCGTCGACCTGCTCGGCGGCCTGCCCTTCAGCAACGCAGCCGGCGCACTGCCCACGGTGAGTGCGGCCTACGGCGTGCTCAACGACCAGTCGGTGCAGGCGAACGTCAATTCGGCAGCCACCGGGCCCAACACCTTCGCGGCCACAGTGGCCGGCAATGTCTCGGCCGCCAGCGTGGTCAACAGCGGCAATGCCTTCGTCGCTGCCGCCTACGGCAACGACGCGGCCAGCGGCGTGACGCTGAACCTCAACAACGTGAGCGGCGCGAACGCCTCGGTGGCCAACGTCACCAGCACGCAGGCGGTGGCGGGTGCAGGCACCGGCGTCTCTGCCATCGCGGCCGGGGGCACCGTGGCGCGCACCACGGTCACGGGCACGCTGACCGGCGGCACGGTCACCAGTTCGGGCAACACGGCCGAAGCGCTGGCCTACGGCAGCCGCGCCACCGCCAACACGGTAACGGTGACGGCAAACAACATCGACACCTCCGGCCTGTCGCTTTCGGGCGCGACGCTTACCGGCACCACCATCGCCGCCAACGCCGCCTTCAGCGTGCAGAACGCCCAGGCAGGCCAGGGCTCGGTGTCGGTGCAGCGAAGCGGCGGGCCGGAAGTGAACGTCGGGGTCGGCGGCGCGGTCGCCAATTCGAAGATCGCCGCGACCGGCAATGCCACGCTGGCCGGCGCGACCAGCAACAGCGCGAACAACGGCGTCGGCATCGATGCGGTCGGTGTCTCGACCACCACCGCGGTGCAGAACCTGCAGCTGACCAGCGCTGCGGTGAGCTCGCTCACCGGCCAGGCAGGTGCATTCCTGACCAACAAGGACGGCGTGCAGGTCGTGCTGGGCGGCGCGAGCATCGTGGGTTCGCAGGTCTCGGTGGACGGCAACTCCGCCGGGGGCGCGGCCACGGGCAATGCCGCGTCCAACAGCATCGGCGTGAAGGGCAACACCATCGCTTCGGGCAACGGACTGCCGTTCGGCGGCGCGGCCAGCGGCGCGGGCCTGACCGGGGCTGTGGCCGACCATGCGCTGTCGAACATCCAGCTGGTGACGAGCCCGACGATCTCCTCGAAGGCGGCTGCCGCCTTCGGCGTGGACACGGCGCCGGGCGCGGTGATCGCAGGCTCCACGCTGAGCGCGTCGAACAACACGCAGAGCGCCAAGGCCGTGGCCAACACCGGCAGCAACGCCATCGCGCTGGAGGCCACCGGCGTGTCGGCCCGCGCCGCGCTGTTCTCGTCGCAGGGCAGCAGCGCCGACGTGCAGTCGCGCTCCTTCATGCAGGCCTTCGCGCCGGCATCGGCATCGGGCTCGTCGGTCAAGCTCTCGGACAACGCCAACACGGCCCTGGGCGTGATCAACGACGTGAGCAACAAGCTGAGCGTCACCGGCGGCACCACGGGCTCGCTGCCGGCGGTCATCGTGCAAGGCACCCTGCCGGGCAACACCCTGGCCTCGGGCGACCAGGTGCTGGTGAACCGGCAGTCGGCCGGCACGTCGGTCGGCAGCACCGCCGACACCGCGATCTACAACGAAGACCGCCTGGTGGCGGGCAACGCAGGCCTGGCCAACGGCAGTTTCACCGCCTCGGGCAACTCGACCTACTCGGAGGCGTCGGCCAATCGCGCGACCAACTCGGCGTCGCTGGCCGGCGGCGCCTCGCAGTCGGCCAAGATCGCGGTGCTGAACGCGCAGGACAGCAGTGCCGCTGCGACCGCCACGGCCAACAACGCGACCAGGCTCACGCTGACCGGCCCGCTTGCGCTCACGGGCAGCAGCGCCACGCTGGACGGCAGCAGCACCAATGCCGCAGCCACCGGCAGCGCAGCCACGAACAGCATCGACGTGAAGGGGGGCGCGATCGCCGGAGGGCTGCCGGCATCGGCGACCGCCACCGGCGGGCCGGGCTCGACCGTCGGGGCGTCGGCCGACCATGCGCTGGCCAGCGTGCAGATCGGCACCGGCGCCGTCTCGGCGGCCGCCACGGGCAGCATCGGCATCGACTCGGCGCCGCTGTCGGCTGTCAATGCGTCCACGCTGAGCGTGAGCGGTAACAGCCAGAGCGCCAAGGCCGTGGGCAACACCGCGCTCAACGGCGTGACGCTGGCGGGCTCGAACGTGGGCGCGCGCACCGCGCTGCAGTCGAGCCAGTCGGGCACCGCGGCGGTGACCGCGTCGTCCACGCTCGAAGTGTTCGCGCCGGCCGGCTCCACCAACTCGACCGTGCGGCTCTCGGGCAACAGCAACGCCGCGCTGGGCGTGATGAACGACGCGGCCAACACGCTGAGCGTGAGCGCGGCCAACACCCAGCCCGCGGGCGCGACCGGCTCGGCCACGCTCAGCGAGACCGGCAGCGCCGACAACATCGCAGCCACCGGCGTCCACGTGCTGTCGAACCGCCAGTCGGCCGCATCGACCGTGAGCAGCACGGCCGCCACCACGATCCGCAACGACGACAACGCAGCGCCCACGACGACGCTGGCCAACGGCGCGTTCACGGTCTCGGGCAACAGTACCTTCGCCGAAGCCACGGCCAACCGCGCCGCCAACACCGCGGCCGTGGCGAGCAGCGCGACGCAGGGCGCGAGCGCCGGCATCCTCAACGTGCAGGGCAGCACCGCAGGCGTGACGGCGACTTCGAGCACCGTCGCCAACGCCACGCTCGCGAGCGCGGTGCCGCTCAACGGCAGCAGCGTTTCGCTCGACGGCAACACCACGGCGGCGCTGGCGCGCGGCAATGCGGCGACCAACGTGCTGGAGTCGAGCGCGGGCAGCAGCTACGGCGGCGCGGCTGCGGCGGGCTCGTCCAACCTCGTCGGCGCACCGCTGGCACTGAACGTCGGCGCAAGCGCGGCGATCCTCAACAGCCAGAACAACGCGGGCGCGGTCACGGCCACGAGCACCGGCACCAGCTACCAGGTGGCGCTCAACGGCACCGGCGCGGGCGTGTCCAACGGCACCGCCGGCGTCACCGGCAATACGCTGGCCGCGCAGGCCTTCGGCAACAGCGCGACCAACCGCGTGACGCAGACGGCGCTGAACACCGGTGCGCCGAGCGCCGCCATCGGCAACTACCAGGTCAACACCGGCGCGGTCACGGCCACGGTGACCAGCGTGAACTTCGGCGTCGGCATCTCGGGCCCGGTGGGCAACAGCACGCTGCGCACCACGGGCAACCAGATCACGGCGTCGGCGACGGGCAACTCGGCGGTCTCGACGATCAGCGCTCGCTGAACTGCGCCGTTCCCAGGGCGACAGAAAACGCCGCGGGCCTTCGGGCCGGCGGCGTTTTTTCTTGCAGGGCGGTTCAGGTCTTGGGCTGCGGGCGGGCCTGTCGCTTGAACTCGGCGCAGTAGTCCTTCTCGGGCAGCGGCGGCGTGCGCCAGATGCGGTCGTAGTCGCCGGTCTCGGGGCCGGCGGCGGAAGCTGGCGCCGCCAGCAGCCGCACGGTGGCGATCTTCACGTCGTCGGGCAGGTGCTGCGGCACGCCGAGCGTGCGAACCACGTGGCCGGCACCGGCGATCAGCAGCACCGTCTGGCCCGGCTTGCGCGCCTTGACGATGGCCTGCGCCATCGCGCGGTCGCGGCCCACCTGGATGCGAGTCATGGGAACGATCTGCGCTTCGGGGAGCATCCGGCAATGGCCGTCGCGCACGGCGTCCTGCTGCGCGCTGAAGGCCTCGCCGTTGAGCTGCACGTCGAGCGAGACATCGGCCATCGCGTTCTTCAAGCGCGAGCGCGGCAGGTTGGCGCCGACCACCGGCACGCCGGCGCGCACGGCGGCCATCACGGCGGGGCCGTAGCTGGCCCAGGGCCAGGCCTTGTCGCTCCAGTCGAGCGCGGCCTGCACCTGCGCCTCGGTGGCGGTTGGCGCGAGCTGCGCGGTGCTGCGGCCTTCCTCTGCCATCTCCAGCGCCAGGGCGGCGAGGTGGCCGCGCGCGGCCAGCGCCTCGACGGCCTCGCGCTCGATGGCGTGGTGCTCCGGCGCATCGTGCTGCTCGCCGATCAGCAGGGCGTCGACCGGCTGCAGCGCCGCGACCCGGCGTGCGACAGGCGCATCGGGTGCGTCCGCGCCAGGCGCGCTGAAGGACTGGAACGCCGAGCAGCCCGCGAGCGCGGCGGCGGCGAGGGGGAGCAGGGGTAGCAGCAGTGGAAGCCGGTAAGCCCGGGCGGGCCGGTACGGAAGAGGCATCGCGCCATACTATGCGCTCGGCGCACGCATGCCGTGCCGTCCGCCGCCGCTTTTTCCTGTCGTCCCTTCCTCCGGTCCGTGTCTTCCCGATATCTTTTTCGCGTGCTGGCCACGCTGCTGCTCGCGCTCGCTGCCGCGGGCATCTGCCTCGCGCTGCACACCCCGCTGCCCTGGATGATCGGCCCGCTGCTGGCGGTGTCGCTGGCCTCGATCGCGGGCGCGCCCACCGCGAGCTTCACGCCGCTGCGCAACCTGGGGCAGTGGACCATCGGCACGGCGCTGGGGCTCTACTTCACGCCGCACGTCGTCGGGCTGGTGGCCAGCGTGTGGTGGGCGATCGTGCTGGCGATCGCCTGGGCGCTGCTGCTGGGCGTGGGCTTCGGACGCTGGCTGCACGCGATGCATGCGGGGCGCATGCCGCATGTGCCGGCGAAGTCCATGAGAGCCACGACTTACTTCTCGGGCGCCATCGGCGGCGCGTCGGAGATGACGCTGATGGCCGAATCGGCCGGCGCGCGCACCGACCTCGTGGCCGCGGCGCACAGCCTGCGGCTGGTGGTGGTGACGGTGACCATCCCGTTCGCGATGCAGTGGAGCGGGCTGCACGGGCTGGAGATCAACCCGCCCGGCGTGCGCGAGGTGAATCCCGCCGGCCTCGCGCTGCTGGCTGTGGCCACCGGCATCGGCGCGCTGGCGATGCGCGCGCTGAAGCGTACGAACCCGTGGTTCATCGGGCCGCTGCTGGTGGCGATGGGCTTCACCATCGCGGGGCAGTCGCTGTCAGCCGTGCCTGCATGGATGTCGAACACGGCGCAGTTGGTCATCGCGGTGAGCCTGGGCGTGCGCTTCAGCCGCGAATTCCTGCACACGGCGCCGCGCTGGCTGGGCTCGGTGGTGCTGGGCACATTCGGCATGCTGCTGCTTTGCGGTGGCGTGGCATGGCTGCTGGCCTGGGCGACCGGGCTGCATCCGGCCACGATGATCCTGGGCACCTCGCCCGGCGGCATCGCCGAGATGTCGATCACCGCGAAGGTGCTGCAACTGGGCGTGCCGGTGGTCACGGCCTTCCAGGTCTGCCGGCTGGTGGCGGTGCTGCTGATCGTCGGGCCGATGTTCCGATGGATCTATCGCCAGGATTCGGTGAAACCGGCGCGGCCATGAAAAAAGCGCCCGTGAGGGCGCTTTCTGTCGCTCCGCAGGGAGCTCGGCGGGCCGGAATCGGCTTCAGTGCACCAGAACGGGGGTGTGGGCCAGTTCGGCGTAGCCTTCGAGGGTGTCCTCGACTTCTTCCTGCGTGGGGGTGTTGAGCTGCCACGCGGCGATCTGCTGCTGGAACAGTTCGGCCCAGGAGCCGTCGAGGTAGACCTCCTTGCCCGAGCGCTTGTCGACGATCTCGAAGCCGTGGCGCTCCAGAACCGGCATGTTCGGCTGTGCGGGCGTTTCGCCTTCGTTCGGCTGCACGTGGACGACGACGAAAGACTCCGAGTCATAAAGCATGTTCATGGCGGGCCCTGTGAGAATGTCGATGGCGTTCATGGGGGTTAGATAGCAATCAACGCGCCAGTTTCAAGATACGTTGTCTATCTGTAAAACCAACTGGCTAATCGGCATATCCATGGCTCCTTTCGCTTCGTTGCCGTGACTTTCTCCTCAATTGGGCGGACCCGAAGGCAGGGGTTTGCGCAACTGCGCGTCAGCGAAGTCCCCGTTGGCCTCGGTTTGCTTGATCCGGACAGGTAGATACCCGTACTCCGGGGCCAGCCAGAGCTCCAGCTTCCGGTCGAAAGCCTTGCGCGGGTCGCGCGTGAGCTTGCGGGCGGTGAATTCGCCGGCCGGCAGGCTGAGCTTCTCCTCGTCGCCGACCACGAAGACCCAGACTTCGGCGTCCCGGGTCCCCACGGTCTGCACCGAGATCCTGGTGCCGGCGGGATAGCGCTGCGGGCTGGCCGCCAGCAGGCCGCCGAGCTGCATCATCACGCTCATGCGGTCCTGCGCGCCGGGCAGCAGCGGCACCGGGGGCGCGTTGTTGCTGAAGACGATCTGGTTCTGGTCGCGCACGAAATGCGAGGCCACCTCCGATTTGCGGCTTTCGGAATACCGCTCCGGCTCCAGACCAGAGGGGCCGATGCGCCCGGTGCTGTGCCAGTTGAGCAGCGTGAAGAACACCGCCTTGAGCGTCAGCCTGCCGTCGTAGCGGGTGCCGTCCTGCAGCCAGACCAGCTCGCCGAACACGCCGCGCTGGGGCGAAGCGCCAGATTGCCCGGTGGCCTCGAAGTCCAGCGTGACCGAGCCCGGGATCTTCATCGCCTGGGTGCCGGCAATGGTGCCCGAGGCCTCCCCGCCGGCCGCCGCCTGGGTGCCGGTTCCGCTGCCGCCGGAAGGCGATGTCGCACCAGCGGGTGCGCTGGCAGCCGCTTCGGGCGGCGTTGCTCCTGAATCGGTAGCGGCCTGGGCCGTCAGGTCGGGCGTTTCCGGCGTGGGCGTCGCGGCCGCCTCAGGTTCTGGCGCCGGCTCGGCGGGCGCGGGCTTCGGTGCCGGCTTCGGCCTGGGTACGGAGGCCTCGCGCGGCCGCTTGGGCTTCGGCGGCGGCGCGGGCTTGGCTTCTACCGGCGCGGGCGCTTCGGCAGCCGGCGGCGCGATCACGATGGTGCGCGTGCTGAACTTGTTAGCCAGCGGCGAGGGCTCCGGCCCGATGGCCATCGGCGCCAGGCCGAGCAGCAGCACATGGACCAGCCCCACCAGCAGCGTCAGCCCGATCAGCACCCGCCACGAAGGACGCCCGGGCAGGCCGGGAGGCAGCGACTGCGATGAAGAGGGAGCGACGAGCGTCGGCATCGGTGTGTGGAGTGGGGCGCCGGCCCGGAGGTTCACCAAAGACCACCTCGGTAAACTGCCGCCCGTTCAACCAGTTTAAGTGGGAGCGGCGACCGGTCCATGCCGGCGGCCCGCTCCAGTCCACACGCAAGCACCGCATCATGAAACTCGCCACCCTGAAGGACGGCTCGCGCGACGGCCAGCTCGTCGTCGTCTCGCGCGACCTCACGCTCGCCCACTACGCCACCGGCATCGCCAGCCGGCTGCAGCAGGTGCTGGACGACTGGGGCTTCATGAGCCCGCAGCTGCAGGACCTGTACGCGAATCTCAACGCGGGCCGCGCGCGCCACGCCTTTCCCTTCGACCCGTCGATGTGCATGGCCCCGCTGCCGCGCGCCTACCAGTGGGCCGACGGCTCGGCCTACATCAACCACGTGGAGCTGGTGCGCAAGGCGCGCAACGCCGAGGTGCCCGAGAGCTTCTACAGCGACCCGCTGATGTACCAGGGCGGCAGCGACGACTTCCTCGGCCCGACCGACGACGTGATCGTGCCCAGCGAGGCCATGGGCATCGACTTCGAGGCAGAGATCGCGGTCATCACCGGCGACGTGCGCATGGGCGCCACGCCCGACCAGGCGCTCGACGGCATCCGCCTCGTGATGCTGGCCAACGACGTGAGCCTGCGCAACCTCATCCCGGCCGAGCTGGCCAAGGGCTTCGGCTTCTTCCAGAGCAAGCCCGCCACCGCCTTCAGCCCCGTGGCCGTGACGCTCGACGAGCTCGGCGAGGCCTGGCAGCACGGCCGCGTGCACCTTGCGCTGCAAAGCAGCTGGAACGGCCGCAAGGTCGGCATGTGCGATGCCGGCCCGGAGATGACCTTCCACTTCGGCCAGATCATCGCCCACATCGCCAAGACGCGCAACGTGCGTGCCGGCAGCATCGTCGGCAGCGGCACCGTGAGCAACAAGGGCGTCGAGAAGAAGGACGGCCAGATGGAGTGGCCCAAGGGCTACTCGTGCATCGCCGAGAAGCGCTGCATCGAGACCATCCAGACCGGCCAGCCCTACACCGACTTCATGAAGTTCGGCGACACCATCCGCATCGAGATGAAGGGGCTGGACGGGCGATCGATCTTCGGCGCGATCGACCAGGAGATCGTGTCCACCGCGGGCCGTCCGAAGGATGCGCCGGTGTCGCTCGTCAAGCCGCAGGCCGGCGACGAGGCCCCGCAGGCCGAAGAGGAAACCCCGGAAGACTGAGGCTGCCCGCTCAGTGCGGCCCCGCGCCGCGCAGCAGCTCCTTCTGCGACCGTATCCCCAGCCGCCGGAACGCCCGGTACTGGTGGGTGCGCACGGTCGTCAGCTCCACGCCGATCTCGCGCGCCGCCTCCTTGGCGGTGCGGCCGGCCATCAGGTGGCCGATGACCTCGCGCTCGCGCAGGCTCAGGCGCAGCAGCCGTTCGGCGAGGGCGGGTTCCACCGCCTTGCGGGCGCCGACTGCGCTGCGGCCGTGCGCCGCGGTGGCGTCTGCCAGCAGCGTGGCGTGCGCCTCGATGAGCGCGAAGTCCGCCGCGCCGAACTCCGGCTGCGCGAGGCTGCGGTAGAAGCTCACCGCCACCCGCTGCCCCGTGGGCTGCAGCAGCAGCACCGACGCGCGTTCGCGGATGCCCACGTCGCCATAGCAGGCGGCGCGGTACACCGGGTCGGCCACCTCGTCGGCGCGCTGGTGGCCCATCCACAGCTGTGCGCGCCCGGGCAGCTTGCGCGCTGCGAGCCAGGCCATGTTCGGGTCGAGCAGGTCGAAGCGCTGCGCCACGTAGCGTTCCGATGTGCGCTCGGCCGTGCTGCCGTAGCTGCTGGCGGCCGACACCAGCTCGATCCGCCCGACCGCATCGACCACGAACACGGTGCAGAAGGTCACCGGCATCACGCGCTGCATGGCCTTGAGGTAGCTGGTCGCGAGCCGCGGCGTGCCCACGCCCGAGAGCACGTCGCCGACCACGGCCGCGGCCAGCGCGGCGTCCTCGGAAGGTTGGATGCGCCAGCGTCTCATGGCCGGGGACGGAGGAAGAAAGGGAAGACGAAGAGGGCGCGCATGCGGGTAAACACCTCGTACGAAGTTATGACATTGCCGCCCGTCGCGCATCGGGACAATCCCGCCGCATGACGAACTCCCCCGCTGCCACCCTGGGCGATGCCGCCAGCGGCCCCGTGCCGCCGAAGCCCGGAGCCGATGCCGGATTGCCGCCTTCGGTCGGCGCCTTCCACTACACGCGCTACAACCCGCGCACGCCCGAACTCGGCCCCGACGGCGTGGAAGCCGCAAGCCACCCTGTGGTGATCGCGGGCGGCGGCCCGGTCGGCATGGCGCTCGCGCTGGGGCTCGCGAACCACGGCGTGCGCAGCGTGATCCTCGAAGCCGACGACACCGTCTGCGTGGGCAGCCGTGCGGCCTGCATCTCGCGCCGCAGCCTGGAGATCATGGAGCGGCTCGGCGTGCTGAGCGCCTTCATGGACAAGGGCCTGCCCTGGACCGGCGGGCGCAGCTTCTACAAGACCGCCGAGGTGTTCCGCTTCGAGATGCCGCACGACGAGCGGCAGAAGCTGCCGCCGATGATCAACCTCGAGCAGTACTACGCGGAGCACTACCTGCTGCAGGAGATCCTGCGCCGCAACGAGCGCACGCCGGGGCTCGTCGACATCCGCTGGGGCACCGAGCTCACCGGCCTTTCGCAGGACGACGAAGGCGTGACGCTCGACGTGCGCAACGCCGAAGGCGCCTACCGCCTGCGCGGCCGGTGGCTCGCGGCCTGCGACGGCGGCCAGAGCTTCGTGCGCAAGCAGATGGGCCTCGCGCTCGAAGGCACGGGCTACGAAGGCCGCTACGTGATCATCGACATCGAGCTCGAGAGCGGCCACCCCACCGAGCGCCGCGCCTGGTTCGACCCGCCCTGGAACCCCGGATCGACCGTGCTCATGCACCGGCAGCCCGACGACATCTGGCGCATCGACTACCAGCTGCGTCCCGGCCAGAGCACCGAGGAGGCCTTGCAGCCGGCAGCCGTCGCCGAGTTCGTGCAGCGCCACCTCGACGCCATCGGTGAAGGCCACCTGCCGTGGAAGACGGTATGGACCTCGGTCTATCGCGCCGGCGCGATGACGCTTGAGAGCTACCGCCACGGCCGTGTCGTGTTCGCGGGCAACGCGGCGCATGCCATGCCGATCTTCGGCGTGCGCGGGCTCAACTCCGGGTTCGACGACGCGGACAACCTCGCATGGAAGCTGGCCTTCGTCGCGAAGGGACTGTCCGAGGCGGCGCTGCTCGATTCGTACTCGCAGGAGCGCATCGAGGCCTTCCACGTCAACGCCGAGAACGCGATGCGCAGCACCGAGTTCATGTCGCCGCCCTCGCGCGGATTCGACCTGCTGCGCGAGGCGGCGCTGTCGCTGTCGGAGGCGCATCGCGGCATCGCGCAACTCATCAACCCGCGCCAGACGCAGGCGGTGCGCTATGCCGCATCGCCGCTGTCGAGCGAGGGCGATGCGCTGCCCGCCGGCCCGCTGCCGGGCGAGGCGATGCCCGAGCAGCAGCTCGAACGCGGCCATCTCACCGACTGGATCGCGCCCACCTTCACGCTGCTGGTGCTGCGGCCCGACCTCGTCGCGCTGCCTGCCGCCGACATCGAACGGGCGCGCAAGAGCGCGCTGCCCTTCGTCGTGCGCAGCATCGCGAGCCCGGGTGTCGACGGTGCCGACGCGCATGCGTCGCCCGCCGTGTTCGAGGCGCTCGGCGCAAGGGATGGCGCGGTCTACCTGCTGCGCCCCGACGGCCACGTCGCCGCGCGCTGGCATCGCCTGCCACCCGGCGCCCTGCAACCCGCACTGGCCCGCGCGGCCCGGGAGATTTCCGCATGACTACCGCATCCGAACTTCAACCCGACGCACGCGACCGCCTCTACGCCGAATGCGCGCGCGCCATCACCGAGGCGGGCACCGAGCGCGAATCGCTGTTCCTCGCGCGGCTTGCGCTGCTGCTGTTCGAGCAGGTCGGCGACGAGGCACGCTGCCGCACCGCACTGGCCGACGCGCTGCGGGCGCTGCCCGTACCATCGCTTTCCGCTTCCTGATTTCCGGAACTACATACAACCAGCAGATTGGAGACTGATTCCATGGACCGCCGCACCCTTCTCGCCACGCTCGCCTCCGGCGCCGCGATGGCCGCATCGCCCTTCGCCCGCGCGCAGGAGTACCCCGCGCAGCTCATCAAGTGGGTCGTGCCCTATCCGGCTGGCGGCGGCACCGACGTGATCGCGCGCGTGCTGGCCGAGGCCATGCGCCAGACGCTGGGCCAGCAGATCGTGGTGGACAACCGCCCCGGCGCGTCGACCAACATCGGCGCCGACATCGTCGCGAAGAGCAAGCCCGACGGCTACACCATCATGTCGGCCGACAACGCGGTGCTGGCCTTCAACGAGCACCTGTTCAGCAAGCTGCCCTTCAGCCCCGAGAAAGACTTCACCTACATCGGCGCCATCGGCAAGTTCCCGCTGGCCCTGGTGGTGCACCCCGACTTCCCGGCGAAGAACTTCAAGGAGTTCCTGGCCTACGTGAAGGCCAACCCGGGCAAGGTCAACTACGCCTCGCCCGGCAACGGCTCGCCGCACCACCTGGCCATGGAGATGTTCAAGGTGCGCACCGGCACCTTCATCACCCACATTCCGTACCGCGGCGCGGCCCCGGCCATGGCCGACGTGATGGGCGGGCAGGTACCCTGCATGTTCCTCGACCTGGCCTCGGGCCTGCCGATCATGCAGACCAACAAGGTGCGCGTGCTGGCCATCGGCTCGGGCGCGCGCAGCAAGCCGCTGCCCAACGTGCCTACGCTGGCCGAGGTGGGCGTTCCCAACACGGAAGTGTTCGCGTTCCAGGGCATCCTGGGCCCGGCCAACCTGCCGGCGGCGGTGGTGAACAAGCTCAACGGCGACCTGAACAAGGCCTTCGGCACGCCGGCCGTGCAGAAGCGCTTCGACGATTTCGGCATGGAAGCGATGCCGGGCACGCCGGCGCAGTTCGCGGCGCTGTCGCGCGCCGAGTCGAATCGCTGGGGCCCGATCATCAAGCAGGCCGGAATCAAGCTGGACTGAGCTCGCCAAGGAGCAGCTCTTTTCTTTTCGCGAAACACCGCGGAACCGGCTTGGCCGGGCCGCAGGTGTTGCCCCCGGTAGGGGGTGGAGGAGCGACACGAAGTGCGCGGAGCCTGGGGGCGTTACCTTG
>CAJYQC010000258.1 GCA_913776885.1 uncultured Variovorax sp. | reverse complement strand
GGCGGCTACGAGACCTTCGTGAGCCGCATGGACCTCGAAGGCCATCGCGACCAGCCCGAGTGGCTGAGCCACGTGAACGCCTCGGTGCTCAAGGTGAAGCTGGCCACGGCCATCATCGGCATCAGCTCCATCCACCTGCTGAAGACCTTCATCAACGCGGACAACTACACAGACCGCGTGCTGATCGCTCAGACCGTGATCCACATCGCGTTCCTGTTCTCGGCCATGGCCATCGCCTACACCGACCGGCTGATGTCGCCTGCCCATCCGCCCGCCGATCCGCACTGACCTCCCCTCTAGGCCCGGTCCTGCCCTGCCTGCGATGCAATGTCCCAGGCGGGCGGGTCGGAGAAGCGCTCGGCGAGAAAGTCGAGCATCGTGCGCAGCGTGGCCGGCATGTGCTTGCGCGAGGCATACACCGCATACATGCCCACCACCTGCGGCTCGAAATTGGGGAAGAGCGGCACCAGCTCCCCGTCATGTACCCGCTGCGCAGTCAGGTAGGTCGGCAGCATCGCGATGCCCGCGCCGGCGCGCGCCAGCGACATCAGGCTGACCGCGTCGTTCGCCGACACGTTCCCGTCCACGGCCACCGAGACAGGCTCGCCGTCGCTCTTGCGCGTGAAGTTCCAGAGGCTGCGGCCGAAATACGAATGCGTGAGGCAGTTGCGCTGCGCCAGCTCGTCCACGCGCTGCGGATGCCCGTGCCGGGCCAGGTAGGCCGGTGAGGCGCAGACCACCGAACGGCAGGTCGTGAGACGGCGTGCGATGAGGTTGGGGTCGATCTCGGCCGCGGTGCGGATCGCAAGGTCGATGCGCTCATCGACCAGGTTCACTGTGCGGTCCAGCAGCACCAGGTCGACCATCACGGCCGGATGGAGCCGCACGTAATCCGCGACGGCATCGGCAAGCTGCGCCTGCGCGAACGACGTGCCGGTGGTGATGCGAAGCTGCCCCCGCGGCGCCTCTGCCGGATGACGCACCGCGGCCTGCATGTCGCCAGTGAGCTCCAGCACCTGCCGGCAGCGCGGCAGGAGTTCCTCCCCCGCCGCCGTGAGGCTCAGGCGACGCGTCGTGCGGTGCAGCAGGCGTGCCCCGGTCCATTGCTCCAGCTCGGCGACATAGCGCGTGACGACCGGGCGGGACATGTCGAGCTTGTCGGCCGCGGCCGAAAGACTGCCCGAATCGACCACGGTGACGAATACGCGCATTGCGTTCAATCGGTCCATTCGAACGATTCTAGGAATAAACAAGCGCGTAAATCGAGGTATTTCTTTCGAAATCAGAAACCTAAGATGCGGCTCATCCCATCCGATCTTTCACAGGAGTCACCATGAGCCACATCGCCATCATCGGCGCCACCGGACGTGCCGGCAGCCAGCTTCTCGAGGAGGCCCTGCGCCGCGGCCACACCGTCACCGCCATTGCCCGCAAGGCCAGCGCCAAGCTGGCGGGCCGCGCCAACGTGAAAGCCGTCGACCTCGACGTGCTCGACGGCGCTGCACTGGAGAAGACCCTGGCCGGCCACGATGCCGTGTTCAGCGCAGCGCACTTCGCCACCGTGCCGCCCGCGGCCATCATCGAGCCGACGAAGCGTGCCGGCGTGAAGCGACTGCTGGTCGTCGGAGGCGCGGGCAGCCTGTTCGCGGCGCCCGGCCTGAAGGTGATCGACACGCCCAACTTCCCCGACGCGTACCGCGCCGAAGCCTCTGCCGGCGGCGTGTTCCTCGACACGCTGCGCAACGAGAAGGACCTGGACTGGACCTTCCTCTCGCCCTCGGCCGAATTCGTCGAAGGCGAGCGCACCGGCAAGTTCCGCCTGGGCAAGGACGACCTGCTCGTGAGCGCCGAAGGCCGCAGCTGGATCACCTTCCCGGACTACGCGATCGCGTTCATCGACGAACTGGAAAAGCCGGCGCATTCCCGCCAGCGCTACACCATCGGCTACTGAGCCGCAGGCAACAACAAAAAAAGGACCCTCGCGGGTCCTTGTTTGCTTGCGCTGGCCGGATCAACGCCCGGTCATGTTCTCCGGCACCACCCACTGGTCGAACTGTTCGGCCGTGAGGTGGCCCGATGCGATCGCCGCCTCGCGCAGGCTGGTGCCTTCCTTGTGCGCCTTCTTCGCGATGAAGGCGGCCTTGTCGTAGCCGATGTGGGTGTTGAGCGCGGTCACCAGCATCAGCGAGCGCTGCACCAGCTCGGTGATGCGCTCGCGGTTGGGCTCGATGCCCACCGCGCAGTGGTCGTTGAAGCTCACCATGCCGTCGGCCAGCAGGCGCACGCTCTGCAGGAAGTTGTGCGCCACCATGGGACGGAACACGTTCAGCTCGAAGTTGCCCGAGGCCCCGCCGATGTTGATGGCCACGTCGTTGCCGAACACCTGCGCGGCCAGCATCGTCACGGCTTCGCTCTGCGTCGGATTGACCTTGCCCGGCATGATCGACGAGCCAGGCTCGTTCTCGGGAATGCTCAGTTCGCCGATGCCGCTGCGCGGGCCGCTGGCGAGCCAGCGCACGTCGTTGGCGATCTTGTTCATGCTGGCAGCCAGCGTCTTCAGCGCGCCGTGGGCGTGCACCAGCGCATCGACGCTGGCCATGGCCTCGAACTTGTTCGGCGCGGTCACGAAAGGCAGGCCGGTGAGCTTCGCCAGTTCCGCTGCCACCTGCTCCGCATAGCCCTTGGGCGCGTTGAGGCCGGTGCCGACGGCCGTACCGCCCAGCGCCAGCTCGCACAGGTGCGGCAGCGCGGCGCGCACGTGCGCTTCGCCATGGGCGAGCTGGGCGACATAGCCCGAGAACTCCTGGCCCAGCGTGAGGGGTGTGGCGTCCTGCAGGTGGGTGCGGCCGATCTTCACGATGTCGGCGAAGTCCTTCGACTTCTGCTCCAGTGTCGCGCGCAGCTTGCCGATGGCCGGCAGCAGCTTGTGGGTGATGGCCTCGACGGCGGCCACGTGCATCGCCGTCGGGAACACGTCGTTGCTCGACTGGCTGCGGTTCACGTCGTCGTTGGGATGAACGAGGCGCCCTTCGCCGCGCTCGCCGCCGAGGATCTCGCTGGCGCGGTTGGCCAGCACCTCGTTGACGTTCATGTTGGTCTGGGTGCCCGAGCCGGTCTGCCAGACCACCAGCGGGAACTCGCCCGGATGCTTGCCGGCGATGACCTCGTCGGCCGCGGCCACGATGGCGCCGGTCTTCTTCTCGTCCTGCAGGCCCAGCGCGTGGTTGACCACGGCGGAAGCGCGCTTGACCTGGGCGAGCGCCTTGATGATCTCGCGCGGCTGCTGCTCGCCGGAGATGTCGAAGTTCTGCAGCGAGCGCTGCGTTTGCGCGCCCCACAGCTTGTCGGCCGGCACGTCGATCG
>CAJYQC010000257.1 GCA_913776885.1 uncultured Variovorax sp. | reverse complement strand
GCCACGCTCAAGCAGATGCGGCTGCATGCCGCCGGCAGGAAGCCGGGCTGGCGCGACTGGCTTTCCATCTCGGGCGGCAGCTATCTCTACGACCTGCCGTGGTACGTGTTCATCGGCGCGCCGGGCGCGGGCAAGACCACCGCGCTGGTCAACTCGGGCCTGAGCTTTCCGCTGGCCGAGAAGTTCGGCCCCGGCGCCATCCGCGGCGTGGGCGGCACGCGCAATTGCGACTGGTGGTTCACCGACGAGGCGGTGCTCATCGACACCGCGGGCCGCTACACCACGCAGGACAGCCACCAGTCGGAAGACAAGAGCGCGTGGGAAGGTTTCCTGGGGCTGCTGAAGAAGGTGCGCCCGCGCCGGCCGCTGAACGGCGTGTTCCTCACCGTCAGCGTGGCCGACCTGCTGAGCCAGGGGCCCGAGGCGCGCACGCAGCTCGCGGCATCGATCCGCGCGCGCCTGCTGGAACTCGACGGCAAGCTCACCACGCGGCTGCCGGTGTACGTGCTGGTCACCAAGAGCGACCTGCTCTACGGCTTCACCGACTACTTCGACGACCTGGGCAAGGAGCAGCGCGCGCAGGTCTTCGGCTTCACGCTGCCGGCCGACGAGAACCTGCAGGTGGAGGAGAAGGGACTCTCCGCCGCCTTCAACCGCGAGTTCGCGCTGCTGCACAACCGCGTGAACGACGGCCTCATCGCGCGCATGCAGCGCGAGACCGACAGCAACCGCCGCGCGGCGATCTTCGGCTTTCCCGCGCAGTTCGGCTCCATTGGGCCGCTGCTGTCGGACCTGCTGGAGCAGGTGTTCACCGGCTCGCGCTTCGCGCAGCCGCCGTGGGTGCGCGGCGTGTACTTCACCAGCGGCACGCAAGAGGGCAGCCCCATCGACCGCGTGATGGGCAGCCTGGCGCGCAGCTTCGGCATCGAGCGCGCGATGCTCGCGCCGCAGAAGTCCAGTGGGCGCAGCTACTTCCTCACCTCGCTGCTGCGCGACGTGGTGTTCCCCGAGCAGCGCCTGGCCGGCGCCGACGTGAAGCTGGAGCGCCGCCGCCACACGCTGCGCGTGATCGGCGTGACGGCGATGACGCTGGTCACCGTCGGCCTGCTCGCCGCATGGGGCTACAGCACGCTGCAGAACATGAACTACCTGAAGTCGGTCGAGGCCCGCGTGGAGCCCGCCCGGCAGAACCTTGCGGCGCTGCCCGCGCGCGTGCAGAACCTGGTGGAGGTCGCGCCGGTGCTGCAGAGCCTGCGCGACATCTGGAAGACGCCCGAGAACCGCCAGGGCGACGAGCCGCTGTCGATGACGCTGGGTCTCTACCAGGGCGACAAGCTCGACGCGGCCGCCATGCTCACGCACCAGCGTGCGCTCAACGACGCCTTCCTGCCGCAGATCGCCAAGCGCATCGAGGACCAGCTGCGCACCGCGCAGAAGGACAACCTCGAGTTCACCTACGAGGCGCTCAAGACCTACCTGATGCTCTACCAGCCCGAGCACTTCGACGCCGAGGCGCTGAAGGCCTGGATCACGCTCGACTGGTCGCGCAACCTCGACCGCGGCATTCCCGAAGACCAGCGCAGGCAGCTCGAAGACCAGCTCGACGTGCTCATCGCCCAGGGCCCGCCGCGCTCGCCGCTGAAGATGGACGAGAACCTGGTGCGCAGCGTGCGCGCCGTGCTCGCGAGCTATCCGCTGGAGCAGCGCGTGTTCAGCCGCCTCAAGCGCCAGCGCGCCAGCAAGGACATTCCTGCCTTCAGCGTGGCCGCAGCCACCGGCCCGTCGGGCCCGCTGGTGTTCGAGCGCATCAGCGGCAAGCCGCTGTCCGAGGGCGTGCCGGGCATGTTCACCTACGACGGCTACCACAAGCGCTTCCAGAACGAGGTGGTGGTGCTCACCGGCCTGCTCGCCAACGAAGACCCGTGGGTGCTCGGCCAGGACCGCAACGCCGCCGACCGCCTGCGCGACGCCGCCGCGCTCGGCGCGCTGACCGACCGCGTGCGCCGCCTCTACCTGGAGGAGTACGTCAAGCAGTGGGAGGCGCTGCTGGCCGACGTGCGCCTGATCCGCGTGAACGGCCTGGAGAAGAACATCGAGACCGCGCGCATCCTCTCGGGCGTGGATTCGCCGCTCGCGAACTTCCTGCGCGCCGTGGTCAAGCAGACCACGCTGATCCCCGCCGCCGACGCCAACAAGGACGTGGTCAGCAAGGCCACCGAGACCGTGCGCAACACCCGCAAGGGCCTGGAAGACCTGTTCGGCAGCGACCCCGGCCGGCAGGTGGCGCCCGGCAAGCGCATCGAGAGCATCGTGGACGACCGCTTCGAGGCGCTGCGCCGGCTCGTCACCGCGGGCGGCCCCAACCAGCCCGCGCCCATCGACGATGCGCTGAAGCTCTTCAACGAGGTCTACGTGTACCTCAACGCCGTCGACACGGCCGTGAAGGGCCGTACCTCGCCGCCGCCCGGCGACGTGGCCGGCAAGCTCAAGTCCGACGCCGGCCGGCTGCCGGAGCCTGTGCGCTCGATGGTCGAGAACCTGAGCCAGGCCGGCGCCACGCAGGCCCAGGTGGCCGAGCGCGGCAACCTCAGCCAGGACCTGCGCCCCGTCACCGAGTTCTGCGCGCGCGCGATTGCCGGCCGCTATCCCTTCGTGCAGACCAGCAAGCGCGACGTGCTGCCCGAGGACTTCGGCCAGATGTTCGGCCCCGGCGGCCTGATGGACGACTTCTTCCAGAAGCGCCTGGCCGCCATCGTCGACACCAGCACCCGCCCGTGGCGCTACAAGCCCGTGGCCGAGCGCGGCGCCATCACCACCCAGGCGATCGCGCAGTTCGAGCGCGCCGCGCGCATCAAGGAAATCTTCTTCCGCGGCGGCGGCCGGGGCCCGTCGATGCGGCTGGACTTCAAGCCGGTGGAGATGGATGCGGGCATCACCCAGTTCATCCTCGACGTCGACGGCCAGCTCGTGAAATACGCGCACGGCCCCGTCGTGCCCATGGCCGTGCAGTGGCCCGGCCCCAAGGGCAGCAACCAGGTGCGCATACAGGTCAGCCCGCCCTCGACCACCGGCAGCTCCGGCTCCGCGGTGGACGGCCCGTGGGCGCTCTTCCGCACGCTCGACGACGGCCAGCTCGAAGCGGGCGACGCGCCCGAGAAGTTCTTCATCACCTTCCAGGTCGGCGCGCGCAAGACGCGCTTCGAGGTGACGACCAACAGCGTGCAGCATCCGATCCGCCTGCGCGAGCTGCGCGAGTTCTCATGTCCGGAGGGGCTGTGAGCGAAGCCGCCTCTTCGCCTTTGCTGTTTGCGTCGACTGCGTTGCCGGGCTGGTTTGGCAAGCTGCCGGGCATGGGGGACTTCGCGCATCGGCGGCTGCCGGAGGCGTTTCGGGCGGTTTGGGACCAGTGGCTGCAGCGGGGGATGTCGCGGCTGCGGGATCGGGCGGATTGGACCGAGCGGTATCTGGAGGCGCCTGTCTGGTGCTTTGCGCTGGGGCGGCAGGTGGCTGGCGACCAGGCGTGGATCGGGGTGTTGATTCCTTCGGTGGATGGGGTGGGGCGGTACTTTCCGTTCGCTCTGGTCGCCGAGCTGGATGCTTCGGTGCCTGGGTGCTTGCAGGGTGAGGTGCTCGCTGCTGCGTTGAGGTGGTGGGCTCTTGCGACGCAGGCTGCTTTGGAAGGGCTGGATGGGGATCTGGATGCGGTGCGGTTTGATGCCGTGCTGCAGCGGCTGTTTGTCGAAGGTGCTTCTGCTGATGGACGTGAGAGTTCTGTGGGGTCGCTGGATTTGCCCTTGGCGGGGGCGTCGCTTTGGTTGAGTGATCCTGCTGTTGAACAAGGGGTTCGGATGTTGAGTACCGGGTTGCCTCGGGATAAACAGTTCGATGCCTTATTTCTTGGGTTTGCGGAGGAGGGGTGATGAAGGCCTCTCTTTGTTTTGGGTTCCGAGGCCGGGTCTCGCCCCGGCGGGCGACCTACTTTCTTTTGCTTCGCCAAAAGAAAGTAAGCAAAGAAAAGGCGACCCTGCTGTCTGTGTCCCTCCGCTTCGCTACGGGCAACCTGCGGTGCTCGGCGCAGGAGGGGGTCCGCAGAACTCGCTTCGCTCAAACAGCTGCGGCCCTGATCCCTCCTGCGCCTGCGCTCCTCGGCACAGCCAGAAGGGAGTGGGGAGGGCCATCGCTTCGCTCGGCCCTTGGGTTGCCTGGACGGGCCGTTGCTTCGCTCGGCGGGGGAAGGTGGGGCGGGGCTGATGTTGGTGGCGCCAGCGGGTGCTGCGGCATCAGCAGCACCATCGCCATCGACGGCACGAGCGGCATCAACGGGATACACAGGACCAGCAGCACGAGCGGTGCTGACAGCCCTCGCAATCCAAACTGCGCCACCCCCTCATTCCAAGCACTGCAGGCGCGCAGCGCCTGCAGTGCCTTGGAGGCCGAGCGCAGCGATGGCCCGCAGGTCTGCAATCCCCTCTGGCTGCGCCGAGGAGCGCAGCGTTTCGCGGATCAGGGCTCGCCCTTGTCTGAGCGAAGCGAGTTTGGGCGAGACCCCGCGAAACGCGAGCACCGCAGGTTGCCCCGTAGCGC
>CAJYQC010000256.1 GCA_913776885.1 uncultured Variovorax sp. | reverse complement strand
CCCTCGGGCTGCGGCAAGTCGACGCTCTTCAACATGATCGCCGGGCTGCTGCCGCCCGACGACGACGGCTCGCTGCTGTTCGGCGGCGCGCCTCAGCGCGACGGCCAACTGCTGGGCAAGGTGTCGTTCATGCCGCAGCGCGACCTGCTGTTTCCGTGGCGCACCGTGCTCGACAACGCCATCCTCGCGCTTGAGGTGGAGGGCGTGCCGCGCAAGGAGGCGCGCGAACGGGCGCGCGCGATGCTGCCGGAATTCGGCCTGGCGGGGTTCGCGGGGCACTATCCGCACCAGCTCTCGGGCGGCATGCGCCAGCGCGTGGCCCTGATGCGCACCTTCCTGTTCGAGCGCGACCTGATGCTGCTCGACGAACCCTTCGGCGCGCTGGACGCACTCACGCGCAGCCGCATGCAGCACTGGCTGCTCGACATCTGGGCGCGTCACCGGCGCACCGTGCTCTTCATCACGCACGACATCGACGAAGCCATCGTGCTGGGCGACCGCGTGCTCGTGATGAGCGCGCGCCCCGGCACGGTGAAGAGCGAGACGTTGATCGACCTGCCGCGCCCGCGCGACCCGTCGGTGGTGCTGACGCCGGAATTCATCCGCATCAAGCAGCGCCTGCTCGCCGAGATCGAGGAGGAAAGCCGCAAGACCTTCGCGCAGGAGGGCACCGCCTCGTGAACGCCTTCCTGCAGCGCGCAATGCGCTCACCCGCGCTGGCCTTCGTGGGGCTGGCGCTGGTATGGGAGCTCTGCGTGCACGCCTTCGCGCCGTCGCCGCGCCTGCTGCCCGCGCTCAGCGCCATCGCGCAGGACGCGTGGTCGGTGTGGCCTCAGCTCGCGCGGGGCTTCGGCCGCACGCTGCTGGAGACCGTGCTCGGCTTCGCGGCCGGCGCGCTCTTCGGCTTCTTCTGCGGCACGGTATTCACCTACTCGCGCTGGATGGAGCGCTCGGTGTTCCCGCTCTTCGTGGTGTCGCAGACGGTGCCGGTGGTGGCCTTCGGCGCGCTCATCGTCATCTGGTTCGGCAACTCGCTGCTGGCCAAGGTGATGACCGCCTTCTTCCTGACCTTCTTCCCGGTGACGGTGAACACGCTGCGCGGGCTCAAGTCCTGCGACCCGCAGCGCGTCGCGCTGATGAAGAGCTTCGGCGCGGGCCGCTTCGTCATGTTCTTCAGGCTGGCCGTGCCTTCGGCGCTGCCGCAGGTGATGGTCGGGCTTCGCGTGGCCATCGGCCTGAGCCTGATCGGCTCGGTGGTGGGAGAGTGGTTCGGCGAGACCGTGGGCCTGGGCGTGATGCTCATGGAAGCGATGAATGCCGACCTCGTGGTGCGCCTGTGGGTCGTGATGTTCGCCTGTGGGCTGATGGGTGCGCTGCTCTACGGGCTGCTCACCTTCGTGGAAAGGAGGCTCGTATGGTGGCGCAGCGAAAGCTGATGGCATCGCCCGTCGTGCCGGTGGTGCTGAGCATCGCCGTGCTGCTGGTGGTGTGGGAGGGCGCGATCCTTCTCTTCGGCATCCCGCCCTTCGTGCTGCCGAGCCTGGATGCGATCGTGCGGCACGCGTTCAGCGACACCGGCCGGCTGATGGCCGCGCTGCTTTCCACGCTGGGCGAGGCCCTCGGCGGCTATGCGCTGGGCAGCCTGCTCGGGCTGCTGCTGGCGGTGGTGCTTCTGCTCGCGCCGCCGCTGGAGCGCATCGTGATGCCGCTGGCCGTGGCGGTGAACGCGGTGCCGACGGTGGCCTATGCGCCGCTCTTCCTGATCTGGTTCGGCCTCGGCGCGGCATCGAAGATCGCGCTGGTGGCGCTGGCCGTGGGCTTCACCATGCTGGTGAATGCGCTGCACGGACTCAAGCAGGCCGATGCTGCAGCGGTGAACCTGATGCGCAGCTTC
The DNA here is from genome assembly GCA_913776885.1 of uncultured Variovorax sp. Lineage (GTDB taxonomy): Bacteria > Pseudomonadota > Gammaproteobacteria > Burkholderiales > Burkholderiaceae_C > Variovorax. Next base: position 17,540 of record CAJYQC010000256.1, on the reverse strand, counting down.
GGGGCAGGGCAGCTGAAGATCGTCTGGCGCCTTCGCCTGCCGGTGGCGATGCCGTCGGTGGTCACGGCGCTGCGTGTCTCGGTGCCGCGCAGCATGATCGTTGCGATCGTCGGCGAGATGCTCGGCGCCTACGCGGGGCTCGGGCGAATGATCTATGAATCGACGCAGCAGGTGGACCTGCTGAGCGTATGGGCGGCGGTGCTGGTGGCGTCGATCGCGAGCATGGTTTTCTACGGCCTGCTCGTTTGGATCGACCAGAAGCTCGTCTGGTGGCGATGATGACAAGAACGAATCCTGCGGCGTACCCCGAAACCGAAGCCGAACTGCGCGTGCAGCTCGCCGCCTGCTACCGGCTGGTGGCGCACTTCGGCATGGACGACCTGATCTACAACCACATCTCGGCGCGTGTGCCGGGGCCGGAGCACCACTTCCTCATCAATCCCTACGGGCTGCTGTTCTCGGAAGTGACGGCTTCCTCGCTGGTGAAGATCGACCTGGAGGGCAACAAGGTCGACGAGACCGACGCCGAGGTCAACCGCGCCGGCTTCGTGGTCCACAGCGCAATCCATGCGGGACGTCCCGATGCGCTGTGCGTTCTGCACACGCATTCGGAGGCCGGCACGGCGATCGCGGCCATGCCCAACGGCCTTTCGCCGCTGAGCCAGTTCGCAATGCGCTACCAGGGCCACACCGCCTTCCACGACTACGAGGGCGTGGCGCTGGAGACCGGCGAGCGCGAGCGGCTGGTGCGCGACCTGGGCGCGCACCACACACTGGTGCTGCGCAACCACGGCATCCTGACCGTGGGGCGCACCATCCCCGAGGCCTTCATCCTCATGTACTACTTCGAGAAGGCGGCCAAGGTGCAGCTGCTCGCGCAGAGTGGGCTCGCCCCCGGCGAGTCGCTGGTGTATCCGCAGCCCGAAGTGAGCGCGCTCGCCGCGCGCCAGTTCACCGAATTCGCCGGCGACATCCTGCCGCCCGGTACGCGCGAATGGCCTGCGTTCCTGCGCATGCTGGAGCGCACCCAGCCGGACTACAGGCTCTGAGCCCGTTCATTCCGCCCTTCTTCCTCCCTCCCACCAGCGACACCTACAGACCATGCAACTCAAGAACCTCACTCCCTTCCTAGGCACCGAAGTCACGGGGCTGGACCTGCGCAATCCGGTGAGCGACGCCGACTTCGCGGTGCTGCGCGACACGCTCAACCAGCGCTCGGTGCTGCTGTTTCGCGGCCAGCAGATCAACGAGTCGCAGCACGTTGCCTTCTCACGGCGCTTCGGCACGCTGCTGGGCCACGTGCTGACGCAGTTCCTGAAGAAGGAGCATCCCGAGGTCTACGTGCTGTCGAACGTGTCGGAGAACGGCAAGCCGATCGGCAACCACAAGGAAGGCTGGAACTGGCATTCCGACCTCTCGTACAAGGCGGAGCCTTCCATGGGCGCGCTGCTCTATGCGCTCGAGGTGCCGCCGGTGGAAGGCGACACCTTCTTCGCGTCCATGCACGCCGCCTACGACGCGCTCGACGACGACATGAAGGCGCGCATCCGCCATCTCACCGCCACCCACAGCTACGCCAACTACTACGGCAAGGCCTTCGCCGACCGCAATCCGCTCACCCCCGAGCAGCTGGCCGCCACGCCCGACGTGGTGCACCCGCTCGTGCGCACCCATCCCGAGACCGGCCGCCTCTCGCTGTACGTCGGAGAGGACGTCGTCAAGCAGATCGACGGCCTGCCCGCCGAGGAGAGCGCGGCGCTGCTGGCCGAGCTGAACGCGCACGCCATCTCGCCCGAGTTCAGCTACCGCCACAAGTGGCTGGCCGGCGACCTGCTGGTGTGGGACAACCGCTGCACGATGCACCGCGCCACGCCGTACGACGACAACACCTACCGCCGCGTGATGCACCGCACCACGGTGGCGGGCGACCGACCGTTCTGAGGCCTGGAGAACAGTTCGACGCACTGCGCGGCCCCGCGTTTGAAGACCGACGAAGACAACCACAAGAAGGAAGGCAAGAGCATGGAACCGAACGACCCCGGGATGGAAGAGCCATCGGCACTGCGCGGACGCGAGCGCCAGCGCGGCAAGGGCACGACGCTGTCCGACGAGCTGAAGGACACGCTGGAGGACCTGATCGTCAGCGGCGTCATGAAGCCCGGTGCGCGTCTCGACGAGGCCGAGCTGGCCGAGCGCTTCAAGGTCTCGCGCACGCCGGTGCGCGAGGCGCTCAAGGCGCTGGCCGCCACCGGGCTCGTCGATCTGCGCAGCCGCCAGGGCGGGGTGTGCGTGGCACGTATCTCGCTGCCGATGCTCATCGAGATGTTCCAGATGATGGCCGTGATGGAAGGCCTGTGCGCCAAGTTCGCCGCGCGCCGCGCGAGCGAGGCGCAGAAGCAGCGCATGGGTCAGCTGCACGACGAGCTGACCCGCATCCTCGCCTCGGGCGACCACTCGCGCTTCTACGACGTGAACCAGGACTTCCACGACGCGCTCTACGAGGCCTCCAACACCCACTACCTCGCCGAGCAGACGCGCGCGCTGCGCAAGCGGGTGCGCGTGTACCGCCGCTACGTGACCTTCCAGCCGGGACGCATGAGCGCCACGATCGGCGAGCACGGCGCCATCCTCGACGCGATCCGTTGCAACGACTCGATGGCCGCCTTCAATGCCGCCATCGACCACGTGAGCCTGCTGGAGGACGACATCGTCGACCTCATCGCCGCGCTGTCCGAGCATGACGCAGGCGTTGCCTGAGTCTTCTTCTTTTTTACCGCTTTCCGATTGCACCACCGCATCCCAGGACAACCCATGAAACTCGAACTCGAAGGCAAGACCGTGCTCATCACCGGTGCCTCCAAGGGCATCGGCCTCGCGGCCGCCCATTCGTTCGCGGCCGAAGGCTGCCATCTGCAACTCGCCGCGCGCGACGGCGTCGCCCTCGCGGCGGCCAAGGAGGAGATCGAGAAGATCTATCCGATCAACGTGCGCATCCACCCGATGGACCTGGCCGCGCCCGGCGCCATGGCGCAGCTGGCAGAGGCGGCCGGGCACGTCGACATCCTCGTGAACAATGCGGGCGACATTCCCGCGGGCCCCATCGAATCGCTCGACTTCGCGGTGGTGCGCCGGGGCTTCCAGCTCAAGGTGCTCGGCTACATGGAGCTCAGCCAGATCTACTACGCACGCATGAAGGCCGCGGGCGGCGGCGTGATCGTGAACGACATCGGCAACTCCGGCGAGAACTGGGACGCCAACTACATCGCCGGCTCGACCGGCAACGCGGCCGTGATGGCCTTCACGCGCGCGCTCGGCGGCGTGAGCCTGGACGACGGCATCCGCGTGGTCGGCGTGAACCCCGGCCCGGTCGCCACCGACCGCATGGTCAAGCTCATGAAGCGCCGCGCCCTCGACACCCACGGCGACGAGGGCCGCTGGGAGGAGCTGTTCGACAACTACCCGGGCGGACGCCCCGCCACGCCGGAAGAGGTGGCCGAGCTGATGGTGTTCCTGGCCTCGCCGCGGGCGGGCTACATCACCGGCACGGTGGTGACCATCGACGGCGGCATCGCGGCGCGCGGCTCGATCATCAAGACCAGCAAGAAGGCCATGGCGGCCGAGCAGGCGCAAAGGCTCGCGGCATGAACGCGGCGCTGAACCCCACCGCCGCGGTGCCGGCCGTGACCAGCGATGCGGAGACGCGCAACCGGTACTTCGATCGCCTGTTCACCAACCCCGAGCTGATGTGGCTGGGCCAGAACACCAACCACTTTCCGCTGCACCCGGCCGTGCGCAAGGCGCTGCACGACGCCATCGACGACGAGAGCTTCCACGCCTACGCGCCGCCGCTGGGAATGGAGGCGCTGCGTTCGGCCATCGTGGCCGACCTCGGCGTGCCCGGCCAGTCGGCCGTGGTGACCGACGGCGCAGTGTCGGCACTCGCGCTGGCCTGCCGTGCCTTCTGCGCGGCGGGCAAGGGCTTCGTCACCACCGACCCGGGCTGGAAGTGGCCGCTGCAGTTCGCGGCGAAGGCGGGCTCGGTGGTCACCGAGATTCCGATCTACGGGCCTGAGCACGGCTTCAAGCTCTCGGCCGAGGCGCTGGCCGCGTCGACCGATGCGAACACGGCCGTCATCTACCTCGTCGACCCCAACAACCCACTGGGCACCACCTACACCGAGGACGAGATCCGCGCCTTCGCCGAGCGCGCGCGCGAGATCGGTGCCATCCTCATCCACGACTGCACCTACCGCGACTTCGCCGACAGCCACACACTGGCCTCTCGCTTCTATCCGGAAGGCACCGTCACCATCGTGAGCTTTTCCAAATGGCTGGGGCTCGCGGGCCTGCGTCTCGGCGCGCTCGTGGCCTCGCCGGAGCTGCTCGCGCGCATCCTGCCGCACTCGCAGGCGCCGCTGGGCGCGAGCGTGCTGGCGCAGCGCGCGGCCATCGCTGGCCTGTCGGTGAAGGCCGAATGGATGGCCGAGGTGATCGCACAGCAGCGCGAGAACCAGCGCATGATCGTCGACGCCTTCGCGAAGCTGCCGGGCTTCGAGGTGCCGGTGTTCCCGTCGCAGGCCAACTTCATCGTGGTCGAATGCAGCAAGGCGGGCGTGACGCCCGAGGCGCTGGTCACCGCGCTCGGCGAGCACGACATCATGGTGCGACAGGGCACGTACCACACGCCGCGCTTCGGCCATCGCTTCGTGAAGATCTCCACCACCGTTCCCAAGGCGTGGGCACAGGCGCTGTGCGACGTGCTGCCGCAGGCGGTGGAGCGTGCGCGCAGCCTGCCGGCGACGGCGGCGCTGTTCTGAGGAGGTGCCGGCGATGAGTTTCGCGACCACCCCCGACGGCGTGCGCCTCTACTACGAGACAGCAGGCAGCGGCACGCCGATCGTGTTCGTGCACGAGTTCGGCGGCGACCACCGCAGCTGGGAGCCGCAGATGCGCTACTTCGCGCGGCGCCACCAGTGCGTGACCTTCGGCGCGCGCGGCTATCCGCCCTCGGACGTGCCGGCCGACATGGAGCGCTATTCGCAGGCCATCGCGGCCGACGACATCGCGGCCGTGATGGATGCGCTGGGGCTGGCGCGCGCACACGTGGTCGGGCTGTCGATGGGCGGCTTCGCGACGCTGCACTTCGGCCTTCGGCATGCGAAGCGGGCCCTGTCGCTCGTGATCGCCGGCGCTGGCTACGGCGCCGAGAAGGTGCACGAGGAGTACTTCCGCGGCGTCTCGCTCGAGGTGGCGCGGCAGTTCGAGGCGCAGGGCGCCGAGAAATTCGCCCGCACCTATTCGCTGGGCGCGAGCCGCGTGCAGTTCCAGAACAAGGACCCGCGCGGCTGGCAGGAATTCGCGACCTGGCTCGGCCAGCACGACGCCGTCGGCGCGGCCAACACCATGCGCGGCGTGCAGGCGCGGCGGCCTTCGATCTACGACCTGGAAGCCGACCTGCGCGCGATGGCCGTGCCCTCGCTCGTGATCGTGGGCGACGAGGACGATCATTGCCTGCAGCCCGGCATCTTCCTCAAGAAGACGCTGCCGGCTTGCGGCCTGGCTGTGATGCCCAAGACCGGCCACACGCTCAACCTCGAAGAGCCCGCTGCGTTCAACGCGCTGCTCGCGGAGTTCTTCGCGCAGGTCGAGGCCGGCCAGTGGAAGCCGCGCGATCCGCGTGCGCTGCCCAGCCAGATCATGAAGACCGACTGATGGACGCGGCCGCAGTCGCACAGGGGCAGGGCGCCTGGCGCATCGACGCCGAGCGGCTCTGGAGCCGGCTCATGGCGATGGCGCGCATCGGCGCCACGCCCGGCGGCGGCGTGGACCGGCAGGCGCTGAGCGCGGAAGAGATCGCGTCATGGCACGCGATGATCGACTGGGCGCTGTCGGCCGGGCTGGAGCCGTCGACCGACGCGGTGGGCAACCTCTTCATCGCTCTGCCGGGCGCCGACCGCAAGGCGCCGCCCGTGGTCGCGGGCAGCCACCTCGACAGCCAGCCCGGCGGCGGGCGCTTCGACGGCGTGTACGGCGTGCTGGCCGCGCTCGAAGTGCTGGCCACGCTTTCGCAGCGCGGCGTGCGTCCGCCGCAGGACATCGTCTGTGTGGCGTGGATGAATGAGGAGGGCTCGCGCTTCGCGCCCGGGATGATGGGCTCGGAGGCCTTCGCCGGCGTGCGCAGCCTGGCGGCCTTGCGCGCGGTGCACGATGCCGACGGCGTCGCGGTCGGCGATGCGCTCGATGCGCTGCACGCGGCGTTTCCGGCGCTGCAGCGGCGGCCGCTGGGTTTTCCGGTGGCGGCCTACCTGGAGGCGCACATCGAGCAGGGGCCGGTGCTGGAGGCGCAGCAATGCACGATCGGCGTGGTCACCGGTATCCAGGGCAAGAAGACCTTCGACATCGTGATCAAGGGCGAGCGCGGCCATGCCGGCACGCTCGCGATGGCCGATCGGCGCGACGCGCTGGAAGCCTTCACGCGGATCGCGGCGGCGCTCTACGCGGAGATCGGCGGCCACGACGAGGCGGTCAAGTTCACCATCGGCCGCCTACAGGTCGAGCCGAATGCGCCCTCGGTGGTGCCCGAGCGGGTGACGATGCGCATCGACCTGCGGCATCCCGACAACGCGGTGCTCGGCCACCTGGGGCGGCGGCTGGCCGAACTGTGCGAGGTCTTCGCCGCGCCTTGCAGCGCGCGGGTGAAGGCGCTGGTCGACGCGCCGTCCAATGGCTTCGATCCTGCGCTGCAGCAGGCCATCGCGCAGGCGGCGCAAACCATCGGCGTGCCGCACATGCCGATCCTTTCGGCCGCCGGCCACGACGCGCGTCACATGGCGCCGCTGTGCCGCAGCGCGATGATCTTCATTCCATGCCGCGACGGCGTGAGCCACGCAGAACACGAGTGGGCGGAGCCGTCGCACGTGGCTGCCGGCGCGAACGTGCTGCTGAATGTGCTGCTTCCCTTCGCGGGAATTCCGGAGGGCGGGACGCCATGACTTCGACTGCTGCCGCCGCCATGGTCGACATGGCCGATCTCCCGATGCAGCACCCGGTCGCGCCGGCCAGCGCCGCGCAGGCCAGGGCACGCTTCTTCAACTCCGGCAATGCCTTCGACGTGAAGCTGCCGCAGGTGCCCGCGCAGATGTTCCTGCCTCCGCAGGACGGCCGGTTCGGTGTCTTCGACTGCGACCAGTCGCGTGCGCTGGGCTGCGGCTTTCCAGCCACCACGCCGCTGATGCTGGCGCGCTATGTGCGCCTCGCTGCGCGCGACACGCTGCTGCCGGTGGACGTGCTTGCCACCGGATCGGTCTGGTATGTGATTTCAGGCGGTGGTCGGCTAGGGGGCGCGGTCGACGGCTTTGCCTTCGGCGCGGGCGACGTGTTCCTGCTGCCGGGCGCGACGGGCTACAGGCTGGAAGCCGGCGCCGAGGGCGCATTGCTCTGGGGCGTCGGCAACGAGCCGCAACTGGCCTTCGAACGCGCGCAGCCGGCGCCGCTGGCCGATGCGACCATCGATGCGGTGCACTATCCGGCTGCTGAGATCGAGCGCCAGTTCGCGCTGATCTTCTCCACCGGCACGCGCGAGCAGACCTCGGGCCGGGCGCTGATCTTCTCTTCGGAGCGGCAGGCTGCAGCGCGCAATCTCACGCCCACGCTGACACTGAGCTTCAACACGCTGGCGCCGCGCACGCACCAACGCGCGCATCGGCACAACTCGGCCGCCATCACGCTGGTGGTGCAGGGCGAGGACTGCCACTCGATGGTCGGCGGCGAGCGCTGCCCATGGGAGCCCTGGGCCACGCTGGTGACGCCGCCGGGTGCGCCTCATTCACACCACAACGATGGCGTGCAGGGCGCCCGCTTCCTGATCGTTCAGGACGGCGGGCTGCACTATCACGCACGGACCATGGGGTTCGAGTTCCTGGAAGCGTGAGCAGCGCATCGCGGCGCTCGACTGGACCTTGAGTCAGGCCCACGAGTGGCGACTCGCGGCACGATCGGCGAGCCATTCTCCTCCAGGGAGCCGGACACGGCTTGCCCTCCAGGAGGTCCGGGCGCCGCTCTATCAGCCTGCGTTCTTGAGCGACTGCTTGGCCTTGTTGGCCGAGCTCTTCGAGCGGTTCTTGTGATAGCCGGACTTGACGTTGTTGACCGCCTTGCCGACCGGCCCGCTCTTCTTGGCCTTGCTCTCGGCCTGCTTCTCGTCGATCTTGTGCTGCACCGCATCCGTGGCTTCGGAAGCTGCCTTGCCTACCTGGGCACCGGCCGCCAGCACGGTGAGCGATGCGACGAGAGCGAAAAAAACCTTCTTCATGCCGTTCCTCCTACGTTGTGGTGACGCCATCATCGTGCGGGGCCGCGATGCTGCGCTGTCAGCCAATGTCTCGCGTGAGGATCGGCAGAGGGTTTCTTTGCAGGCGCGGAGATCGGCGGGCGTCCAGAACACGGCGGTATTGGTGCCGACGGGGAGTCGGCCGAGGAAGCGATGGGCCATGAAAAAGCCCGCACGCGGCGGGCTTCAGGGTAGATGGTCGTGAACTCTTACGCGGTCCACGCTACGGCAAATTCTTTTGCATGAAGTCATTGTTGTTTTTCTCGTCGTAGTGACTTCGACGCGCTGGCGTGAGATTCAGCTTGCCTGGCCAGGCATTGCCCGGGAATCCCGGAGCGAGCGTGGATTCTATCAGGGCACTCCGGCCGTCCGGAGGCGAGCCAGGGCGGCGCATCAGGTCTGGCTCGCCGCCGGTCCGGAACGCGGGGGGCCACGCCTATCGTCACACCTGCGTTCGACGGCGAGCCCAGGAAACCTGGATATCGTCCACGAGCCGGCGCAACATGGGGGCGTAGCGTTCGACCAGTTCCTGCTGCTGCCCGGCTGCGGAGTGAAAGCCGATGCTCACCGAGTACAGCGAGCGATCGGGCGCCACCAGAGGCGCAGCGACCACCGTCAGGCCAGGTTGCCAGCTTGCGATGCAGTAGCCGTCGCGCGCGATCCGTCGACCTGCTTCGTCGATCTCGCGGCGGATCCTGGGCCAGTCCCTTTCGTGCCTTGCGGCCAGAGTCTTCAGCACTCCGTCGCGCTGTGCGCCGCTCAATCCGCACAGGTAGGCGCGGCCGCCGGCGGTGAGTTCCATCGGGAACCGAGAGCCTTGCTCCGCCCGACGAAACACGCCGCGCCGGCTCTCCCGCACCGATTCCAGATACACCATCTCCGATTGGTCCGCGACGGCCAGGCTCACGTTGATCTTTTCGCCTTCGGCCACCTTCTTCATCAACGGCACCGCGACGTCGATGACGGGGACGTCGTATCGGAACGCCTGGGCCAGGCTCAGGACGGTGACGGTCAGCCGATAGCCGCGGCTTTCATGGTCATAGGCGAGAAAGCCCGCGTCGACCAGCGACCGCGTGAGCCGGCTCACCGTGGGCCGCGGCAGGCCGGTGCGCTCGGCGAGTTCGGCATTGCCGAGCACTGCGGCGCCGACTCGGAACGATCGAAGAAGCTGCAGTCCCCTCTCCAGGGACTGGCTTCCCGAAGTCGATCGCGTGAAGGTCCCGCTTCTCCTGGTCTGGGCCCTGGTGGATTCGACGGGAGGGTCGTTGGTGCGCTTGGCCACTGCGTCTCACAATTTCACTGATCGAAATCCTGGAGTATCGCAGCGGCGGGTGTTTCCGAATAATCCGCCGAAGAGCTGCACTCCGAAAGCAGACCCCACGACACAAGGAGACAAGACGCATGAGCGCCACCCAGGACATTCGCATCGTTCACGATGGCGCCGTTGCGCTCGTCGAGATGGATCGTCCGCCTCACAACTTCGTCGACGCAGGTTTCATGCAGCGGCTGGCGGATGACCTCGAACGGCTGGACAAGGTTGACGCCTGCCGCGCGGTCGTGCTGATGTCGGCCGGCAAGAACTTCTGCGCCGGCGCCGATTTCAGCGGCGCGGCGAAGTCCGGGGAGGCTGTCGATCCGTCGGCCTTCTATGTGCACGCGATGCGGCTCTTCGGAACGTCCAAGCCGATCGTGGCCGCGGTCAACGGCGCGGCCGTTGGCGCAGGCCTCGGGCTGACGCTGGCCGCGGACTTTCGTGTCGCCGGCCCCGGTACGCGCTTCAGCGCGAACTTCAACAGGCTGGGCTTTCATCCGGGCTTCGGGCTCACGCTGACGCTGCCGCGTCTCATCGGCGAGCAGAAGGCGTCCTTGCTTTTCTACACCGGCCGCCGCATCGGCGGCGAAGAGGCGGCCAGGATCGGGCTGGCCGATGAGGTGGCCGCCGACGATGAAGGTATTCGCACACGCGCCATCGCGCTCGCGCAGGAAATCGCGGCTTCGGCGCCGTTGGCCGTGGAAAGCACGCGTGCAGCGCTTCGAGCAGATCTGCAGAAGCGCGTTGCGCTGGCCAACCAGGACGAACTGTCGATCCAACTGCGGCAGTTTCGAACCGAAGACTTCAAGGAAGGCGTGGCGGCCATGGCGCAGCGGCGTCTGCCCGCCTTTCGCCGGTGCTGAGCCATGCAACCGGATCGCAACCTGACCTCATGACTGCCATGAAAGACGCCCAAACCGCAGAACCAACAGCCTCAGGCCCGCTCGACGGCATCCGTGTACTCGACCTCACGTCGGTGGTGCTGGGGCCGCTTGCGACGCAGGTGCTCGCGGATCTGGGCGCCGACGTCATCAAGATCGAGGGCCCGGAAGGCGACCTGATGCGGGCCAACGGCGTGTCGCTGCATCCGGGAATGAGTTCGATCTTCCTCGCCCTCAACCGAAACAAGCGGTCCGTCGTGCTGGACCTGAAGGCGCAGGAAGGCGCGGCCGCGCTGCGGCACTTGCTCAAGACCGCCGATGTGCTGGTGCACAACATGCGCGTCGCGGCGATCGAGCGCCTGGGCTTCGGCTATGAAGCGGTCGCGGCGATCAATCCGCGCATCGTCTACGTCGCTGCGACGGGCTTCCAGCAGAGTGGGCCCGATCGGGACAAGCCCGCCTTCGACGACATCATCCAGGCCGCGTGCGGACTGGCAAGCGTTGCGTCCGCCGGTCGTGATGTCCCGGGCTATGTGCCGAGCCTGATCGCCGACAAGACGACCGGTCTCGTGGTATCGAATGCCGTCATGGCGGCTATCGTGCACCGTGAGCGCCATGGCGGCGGACAGTATGTCGAGGTGCCGATGCTCGAGACCATGGCCGCATTCACGCTGGCCGAGCACATGGGCGGGCTGACGTTTCCGGGATCGACCGTTCAGGCCGGCTACGCGCGGCTGATGGGCGGCGGGCGGCAACCTGCGCGGACCAGCGACGGCTGGATCGGCTTCCTTCCCTACACGCCGAAGCACTGGCAGGCGTTCTTCCGCGCGGCCGGACACGAGGATATCTGCGGCAGGTACGACCTCTCGGACCGGCATCAGCTCAACAAGAACATCAGGTCGCTCTACCGGCATCTCGGCGAGATCATGCCCTCGCGAAGCACCGACGAGTGGCTGGCGCTGTGCGAGCAACTCGACATTCCGGCCACAAGGATCTATTCGCTGGACGAGCTCCCCAGGCATCCGCAGCTGATGGCGTCCGGCCTGTTCGAGCAGAGCGTGCACCCGACCGAAGGCCCAATCAACGAGCTTCGTCCAACCACCCTCTTTCACGGCACGCCGGCATCGATCCGGCGCCCCGCGCCGACCCTTGGCCAGCATACCGAGGAGGTGCTGAAAGAGGCCGGCTACGAGGCGGCGGGCCCAGCGGTCCGGTCCGACTCCAATCCCTCGAACTGACCCTGAAGAAGAAACAGCAGCGAATGGACTTCGAACTGAACGACGAGCACAGGATGCTCAAGGATCTGGTCGCCCGCTTCGTGCGCGACGAGTTGATTCCGCTGGAGCCCGCCGTGCTTGCGCGCGAGGCTGCAACCGGCGAGTGCAGCCTGCTGCCGCAGGAGCATGAAAGGCTGAGTGCGCGGTCTCGCGAGCTCGGCCTCTGGGGACTCGATGCGCCGGCGGAGATGGACGGTTTCGATCTGCCGGTGACGGCGATGGTCGGCGTCAACGAAGAGCTCGGCAAGACCATCACGCCCTTCGAACTTCCTCCCGATTCCCCCAACCTGCGCATGCTCCTCAACGCGGCATCCGAGGCGCAGCGTGCCAAGTACCTCGCGCCCTATGCACGCGGCGAGACGGTTTCGGCGATCGCCATTTCCGAGCCTGGCGCCGGCGCCGATCCATCGGCCATCGCCACTCGGGCGGTGCGCAACGCAGACCAGTGGGTGCTTGACGGCCGCAAGATCTGGATCAGCCGCGCGGCCCGCGCGGACTGGACCATCGTGATGGCGGTCACGGACAAGTCCAAGGGTGCGCGCGGCGGCATCTCCGCATTCATCGTCGATCGGGACACGCCGGGCTTCAAGGTCGAGCGGCGCATCCCGATGATCGGCGGTGCTTCGACGTACGAGGTGCTGCTGGAGGACTGCCGCATTCCATCGACGCAGCTGCTGGGCGAGGAGGGTGCGGGCTTCGGCCCCATGCAGGCGCGTCTGTCGAGCCGCCGCGTCCAGATGGCCGCGTGGTGCATCGGCAGGGCGCAGCGCGCGCTGGACATGCTTTGCGAGTACGCCCCGCAGCGCAGGACGTTCGGGTCGTCCCTGGCTGAGCGCCAGACCATCCAGTGGTGGGTCGCGGACGCGGCCACCCGCATCCATGCCTGCCGCCTCATGACCTACGAGGCGGCGGCTCGCATCGATCGCGGCGACGAGGCGCGCACGCAGGTCTCGATGATCAAGGTCTATGCCACCGAGATGGCGTGGGAAGTGATCGACCGGGTCATGCAGGCCTTCGGTGCGATGGGCATGACCAAGGAGATGCCGCTGCAGCAGATGGCCAACGAAACCCGGCTGATGCGCATCTACGAAGGCCCGAGCGAGGTTCATCGCTGGGTCATAGCGCGCGAGTTGCTCGGGCTGAAACGCTGACCCGTACATCTGCTTCAGGAGACAAGAAATGATCGATCGCAAAATGAATCGCCGACAGATCTCGGTGCTCGCCCTCTCGGGCATCGGCTCGCTGGGCCTCGGATTTCCCGCCGTGGGCAACGCACAGGGCGATGCGTATCCCTCGCGGCCCATCAGGTTCGTCGTGCCGTTCCCGCCCGGAAGCGGCACGGACACGACGGCGCGCATGTTCGCCAGGAAGATCGGCGAGCTGGCCGGCCATCCGGTCACCGTGGAGAACAAGCCGGGCGGCAATGGCTTCATCGGTGTTCAGACCGTGCTGAACGCGCCTGCGGACGGCTACACGGTCTTCCTGGGAAGCAACTCCACCTTGTCCACCAACGCCGCGACTTTCAAGAAGCTGCCGTACGACCCGATCGCCGACTTCGCCCCCATTACCGTGCTGTCCCGCGGCCCGTGCCTGATCGTCGTGCCGCCGAATTCGCCGTACAGGACGTTGAACGATCTCATCGCCGCGGCGAAGAAGCGGCCCGGCGCGCTCAACTACGCGAGCGGCTCCGTTTCGTACACGCTGTATACGGAATGGTTGAACGAACTGGCGAAGATCAAGACCACCGCGATCAACACCAAGGGCGCGGGCGAGGCGATCAACATGACGATGACGGGCACGGTCGATTTCGCCGTCGTCGACGCCAGTGGCGCGGTCGAACTGGTCAAGGGCGCGCGCCTGCGCGCGTTGGCTTACACGGCACCAGAACGTTCGCCGCTGCTTCCCGAGGTGCCGACCTCTGCGGAAGCTGGAATGCCCGGCTACCTCGCCTACAACTGGGTGGCTGCCGCCGTTGCGACCAGGACGCCGCCAGACGCGGTGAAGCGGCTGGCCGCCCTGTTCGAACAGGCCGGAGCGAGCAGCGAGATCAAGGACTACTACGCGCGTCAGTCCACGACCTTGCTGATGACGGGCGCTGCGGAGATGCGCAAGTACCAGATCGAAGAGATCGCGCGTTGGAAGCGCCTCGCGGCCACCACCGGTCTCGAACTGCTCTGACTTCGGCTGTTTCGAACGGGTTGCCGCGGCGCGGCGCGGCGCGGCGCGCGCCCGCACGTGGCTGCCGCGTGGGCAGCCACCGGTGCTCGCCTTGCGGCCTCCTGTTCTGAGCTTTCCCGCGCTGGACCCGACGATTGGCCGGAAACACCATCCCCTATCCAGGGGATGGTTACCAAAGTATTAACAGCCGACCATTGGCCCATGTACTCTCATCCGTTCATGGTCAATCTGCCGGCGGCAGAGCGAAAGACACTCATCGAGTCGAGCGTGCTGAGGCAGTGCAGGCGCAACGAGACCTTGTTGAGCGCGGGCGATCTGACCGATCAGATCTACTGCGTGGCAAGCGGGCTGCTTCGTGTCGTCACGCCGGCGCGCGACGAAGAACCCGAAGTGACGACCGAGTTCGTCGCGCGCAACGACTTCTTCTTCGATCTCTCGATCCGCGAAGACCGCTACCGTTCGATGCACACGCTGGTCGCCGCGCTTCCATCGGCGGTGTATTGCATTCCGATCGCCGTGATGAGAGACCTCTGCGAGAAGCGCCCCGAGGTGGCCCTCGGGCTGCTGAGCCTGGCGATGAAGCGCATGGGCATGCTGAGAATCCAGCTGCGCCGCGTCTCGTCGCTGTCGTCCGAGGCGGTCGTGCACCGTGTCCTGCATCAGTTGACGGACCTGGCTCCTGCGAGCACGGGCGGCTTCGACAAGCGCATTTCCCAGTCGGTCATCGCGTCGTACACCGGCCTCTCGCGCGAGATCGTCAACAAGACGATGCGCGGCATGGAGAACCGGGGCGTCATGCATCGCGACGAGGATGCGCTGTACGTGAAGGACAGTGCGGCGTTCACGGATTTCGGCCTGCTGGGGGCTATCGACCAGCCTCCGCAGCCATTCCGGACGCCCTGAATCGCTGCTGCGGGAATCGCCGGCTAAGCACCATCCCTGCGGAGTCCACCCAGGTCCTCCATGCGCCCGTGGAGCGCATGGCGACGTCCGCCGGCCGGAAATCAGCCAGGGCCGTCGCTCGCGGCAGCGAGCAGCGGCACCAGAACGTCGCTGATGGGTGTGGGAATGCCGTGAGCCCGGCCGCGGCGTGAGACGACGCCGTTGCGAATGTCCCATTCGAGCGGCCTGCCGGCTTCGCGGTCCGTGAGGATGGACGTGCCCATGTCGGCGGGCGATGCCTGGAACTTGTCGAGGATCGCCTGCGGCACGTCGTCTTCGAGGTCGGCGCCCTCGGCACGGGCCACCGCCAGGCATTCCCGGAGATAGTCGAGGGTGAGCCTCGCGATGTCGCAGCGGCCGAACATGCCCGAGCGACGGTGCGTGAGCGCCATGAGTCCGGCCACCGCGTTCTGCAGCAGCTTGCGCCAGGCCAGGGATTCGAAATCGGCTGCCAGTTCGACGGCACAGCGGGAGCCCTGCAACGCGTCGGCGATCATGACGGAAGCCGCGGTGTCCGGCAGGCTCAGGCGAGGGTCGCCGCGCAGGCGCACCGAGCCGTCAGGCTGCGCCTGCGCAGGAAACCACACGACGGCGGGCACGATCCGCCCATGCGGGCAGTGCGCAGCGACGCTCTCCAGCTGCTCGACGCCGTTCTGCAGGACGCACACGACGGTTTCAGGTGTGCTCAATGCCGCAAGCCATGCTGCGGCTGCCTCGGTCTGTGTGGCCTTCACGGCGAGAAAGACGATGTCGACCGGGTGATCGAGCTGAGCGGGGTCCGTGCGGACCGGACCGGCGACCTCGATCGCGCGATCGCCATCGTGCAATTCCAGGCGTTCGCGGTACGTGCGGCCACAGAGCAGCGGCGTGCGGCCAAGCTCGTGCAGCGCCGCCGCGATGGTGGTGCCGATGGCCCCCGGACCCACGATGGCCACGGAGGGACTGCTTTCTGGATTCATGCAACGGACTCCTGCTGCCTGGCTGCAGAACACCCGCTCGCGCAAGGTTGTCTGCTCGGGGTGAGTAATGTAATATATTCCAGATGAATGAAGAAGTTGGTAATGGAGTTTCTTCCGACGAGGGGCGTCTCGGACAGTGGATAGGCAGCATCCAGGCCCGTTGCGGCGATCTGGCCGCCAGTGAAGCCAGGGTGGTGGCGCTGCTGCTGGCCGACCCCTTGTTCGTCGGTGCGAGCACGACCGCGCAGGTTGCGGCACGCGCGGGCGTCTCGCCACCGAGCGTCGTCCGTGCCGCGCGTGCCATCGGCTTCAGCGGCTTCACAGAGCTCAAGATCGAGATCGCTCGCGCCCGCGGCACGACCCGTTTCTTCGCGCCTCCCGAAGTGCTCGCCGCGGATGCGACATCGGCCGCGGTGCTCGAAACATCCATTCGCGCAGGCACCGACGCACTGACCGCGCTCGCAGGGGCCGTCGAACTCCCTGCGCTCGACGAAGCGGTCCGCACGATCCAGTCGGCGCGGCAGGTCATCGCCTTCGGTGCCGGGCCCTCGGCGACGGTCGCCGCCGACGCGGTTTTCCGTCTGCGCGCGGTCGGCGTGACGACCATCGGCATTCCGGACTACCTGTCGGCCATGATCGCGACACGCCTGCTCGGTCCGGGCGACGTCGTCATCGCCGTCAGCTCCACCGGCCGCACTTCGACCACGCTCGCCATCGCCGACGCAGCGTCGTCCGCCGGCGCCTCGCTCATCGCCATCACCAACCAGTACGGCACGCCACTGGCCACCCTCGCGGACGTCGCGCTCGTCGTCGGCGGTGCGCCGCTGCCGGCACAGATGGCCGCGGCAGGAAGCCGGCTGGCCCAGCTCGTCGTGATCGACGCGCTGGTCGCGATGCTCGCCCTGCGCGACCCGGAGCGCAGCCGCCGCGCCGAGCGCGCCGGCATCGACCTGCCCGACATCAGCTGATGCATCCCGGCACCATCGCGCTCGTCCTCGTTGCGGCGGCAGCGCATGCGCTGTGGAACATCGCATCGAAATACAAGCGCGGAGATACGCTCCTGTTCGTCTGGGCCTATACCTGCGCCTCGGCGCTGCTGTGGGTGCCGATCGGGGTGGTGCTCATGGTCAACGCACAGCAGGCGCCCGATTGGCGGCTCGCGGTCGGGTCCGCGGTCTCGGCCGCGCTGCACATCGCCTACTCCCTGGCCCTGCAGGCCGGCTACGACCGCGCGGAGCTGGGCGTGGTCTATTCGGTCGCGCGGGGCACGGGCCCCGTGCTGACGATGCTGTTCGCGGTGCTCCTGCTGGGGGAGCGCCTCACGACGCTCGCCATGCTCGGAGCGCTGCTCATCGTCGCGGGCATCCTCGTCGTCGTCGGCAATCTCTTCAGAAGCCGCGGCGGCCGCACCGTGCCGGGCATCCTCTGGGGAGGCGCGACGGGCGCCACCATCGCCACGTACACGCTCTGGGACAGCTATTCGATCACCGCGTGGCACCTGGCGCCCATGAGCTACTACGCAGGCACGCTCCTGCTGCAGGGCCTGATGCTGACACCCGTCGCGCTGCTGCGGCGGCATCGGATCGCCGGGGTGCTGCGTGCCGATGCCGTGCCGATCCTCGTCGTGGCCGTGCTGTCCCCGCTCGCCTACATCCTCGTCCT
>CAJYQC010000255.1 GCA_913776885.1 uncultured Variovorax sp. | reverse complement strand
GCAGCGCCCAGAACACCGCGGCCCCGGCCGCCAACGCCCAAAGCCCCGTCGTTGCAAGTGGGGCATGCCAGCGGGCGGCGGAGTAAGGACTTGTCATGGCCGCGGATTATCATGCAGCGCGCCTTCCGAATCATGTCTGCCCAAGCTATGAACAAATTCCTCCGTGCCGCTACCCGTACCGCCCAACGCGGCTTCACGCTGATCGAGCTGATGGTCGTGCTGGTCATCATCGGCGTGCTGGCGGCACTCATCGTCCCGAACGTGATCGAGCGAGCCGACGACGCCCGCGTGACGGCCGCGCGCACCGACATCAACAACCTGATGCAGGCGCTCAAGCTCTACCGCCTGGACAACCAGCGCTACCCCACCGCCGAGCAGGGCCTGCAGGCGCTGCTCACGCGCCCGACCACCGGCCCGGCCGCCCCCAACTGGAAGCCCTACGTCGAGAAGCTGCCCAACGATCCCTGGGGCCATCCGTACCAGTACCTGAACCCTGGCATCAAGGGCGAGATCGACGTGCTCTCGTTCGGCGCCGACGGCCAGAGCGGCGGCGAGGGCAAGAATGCCGACATCGGCAGCTGGCAGTAGCAGCAGCGGCGGCACGGGCGCACTGCCCCGCAAACCGGGTCGGCGCCCCGGCATCCGCAGAGCCGGCGGCTTCACGCTGTTGGAGCTGATCGTGGTGATCGCCATCATCGCGATCGCCACAGCAGCGGTGAGCTTCGCCATCCGCGACACCTCCGCCGCCAACCTCGACCGCGAGGCCGATCGCCTGGCCGCCCTGCTCGAATCGGCCCGCGCCCAGTCGCGCGCCAGCGGCATCGTGGTGCGGTGGCGGCCGGTCGAGGGCAGCTTCAGGTTCGACGGGCTCCTGCCCGGCTCGCTGCCCGACGGCTGGGCGGCCGAGGGCATCACCGCGCAGATCTCGCTGGCCAACGGCACGCAGATTCCCGCGCTGCAGCTCGGACCCGACCCGATCATCGCGGCGCAGCAGGTCACGCTCTATTCGGCCGGTCCGCCTGCGCGCGCGCTGCGCGTCTCGACCGACGGAGTGCGCCCCTTCACCGTCTCGGCGGTCCAATGAAAGCGCGACGCGCTACGGCTTCCCGCGCCGGTTCCGGCATCGGCGGCTTCACGCTGATCGAGGTGCTGATCGCGCTCGGAATCGTCGCGATCGCACTGGCTGCGGGCTCGCAGGCGACCATGTCGCTCACGCGCAATGCGCAGCGCCAGTCCGACCTGGTGCTGGCCGACCTGTGCGCCGAGAACGAGCTCGCCAAGGCCCGCCTCTCGCGCCAGATGCCGGCGGTGGGCGATTCGGGCTCGATCTGCCTGCAGGCCGGCGTGTCGTTCAACGTGACCACGTCGACCATACCGACGCTGAACCCGAACTTCCGGCGCGTCGACGTGCAGGTGCGCAACGAGGCCGATTCGCCCATCCTGCGCATCTCGACCGTGGTGGGGAGGTACTGAGCGATGCAACAGCGCCCGGCGACCCGTGCCGCACGCGGCTTCACGCTGATCGAGCTGCTGGTGGCGATCGCGGTGATGGCGCTGCTTTCGCTCATGAGCTGGCGCGGACTCGAAAGCATGTCGCGCGCGACCTCGCAGAACCAGCTGCGCGCCGACGCCGTGCTCACGCTGCAGGCCACGCTGGCGCAGTGGGGGGCCGACCTCGACGCCGTGACCACGCTCGCGCAGACGCGCCCCATCGACTGGGACGGCCGCGTGCTGCGGCTCACGCGCCGCGGCAGCGACGACACCGCGCCCGCGGTGCAGGTGGTGGCCTGGACGCTCAAGCCGGGCCCCGATGGCGTGCGCTGGCGGCGCTGGCAATCGCTGCCCTTCACCACGCGCGGCGAATGGCAGCAGGCCTGGAACCTCGCGGCCGCCTGGGCGCAGGACGGCGGCGCCGGCTCGAACGGCGGCTTCAGCGACGTTGCGCTGGTGCCGGCCAACAGCTGGCAGATCTTCTTCTTCCGCGACAACAGCTGGGTGCCGGCCAGCCAGCTGCCGGTTACCCAGCCCAACCCGAACACCCCCTCGGGGCCGGTCGTCGCCATGCCCGACGGCGTGCGCCTCGTCATCACGCTGCCGCCGGGCGAGGGGCTCTCTGGCACGCTGACGCGCGACTGGGTCAAGCCGACCGTCGGAGCGCCGAAAACCTCATGACGCCGACGTCCGCAACAAGAGCAGGGAAACGCGCACAGCGCAGCCAGCGCGGCGCCGCCCTGCTCGCCGCGATGCTGACGGTGATGCTGGTGGCCACCTTCGCCGCCGCGGCGCTGTGGCAGCAGTGGCGCTCGGCCGAGGTCGAGGGCGCGGAGCGCGGGCGGGTGCAGGCTGCCTGGGTGCTGATCGGCGCCCTCGACTGGTCACGCCTCATCCTGGGCGAGGACGGCCGCGCCGGCGGTCCCGACCACCTGGGCGAGCCCTGGGCCGTTCCGCTGGAAGAGGCTCGGTTGACCAGCTTCCTGTCGGCCGAGAAGAACGTGGCGAGCGACAACCTCGAAGGTCTGCCCGACGCCTTTCTCTCGGGCCGCATCGTCGATGCGCAGTCCAAGCTGAACGTGCTTTCGCTGGTGGACAACGGCAAGCCGTCGCCTGCGGGCGTCGCCACCTTCACCCGCCTGTTCAACATGCTGGGCCTGCCGGTCTCGGAGCTCAGCCTGATGACCTCGGGCCTGGCGGCCGCGCTTGCGACCGGGACCTCGACCGACGGCAGCAGCAGCGGTGCGGATTCCGGCGCTGCTGCGCTGATGCCGCAGCAGGTGTCGCAGCTCGTGTGGCTGGGCCTTTCCGCATCGACGGCCGCAGCGCTCGAACCCTACGTGACGATCCTGCCCGTGAAGACCACGCTCAACCTCAACACGGCCAGCGCCGAGGCGATCAGCGCCAGCATGGAGTCGCTCAACATCGCCAGCGCGCGCCAGCTGGTGGAGCGCCGCTCGCGCGCCTTCTTCAAGGACATCGCCGCCGCCAACGCCGCCCTGCCCAGCGGCACCGCGCCCTTCAACGCCGCCCAGCACGGCGTGGGCACCCAGTTCTTCGAGGTCTACGGCAAGCTGCGGCTCGATCGCACCTACGTGGAGGAACGCTCGTTGCTACAGCGAAGCGGTGTCACTGTGACGACGATCTGGCGCACGCGCGGCGCCGGCGCAACGGTCACTCCGGTCAAACCCTGATTTTGATGCACCATTTGTAGCCAAAAAGCCTTCCAGCGCGCGTCACATCTGCGTGATACGCTATGAAAAACAGAGCGCCGCCTTGTCGGACAGGCACCTACAATCACCGGCTTTTCCAAGATCCACATGACTCCCCTGCTGCTCATTGCCCCCCTCACCCCGGCCGATGCCGCGGGCGAGTACGACTGGGCCCAGGCAGGCGACGACGGCATTGCGTTGCGCGACCAGGGCCGTGCGTTGCTGGCCCTGCTGCCTTCGAGCACGGAGGTCATGCTGGGCATTCCGTCCGCGGCTCTCTCCTGGCACCGCGTCACGCTGCCCAAGGGCAGCATGGGCAGCGCCTCGAAGCTGCGCGCCGTGCTCGACGGCCTTCTCGAAGAGCACCTGCTCGACGAACCCGAAGCCCTGCACTTCGCGCTCGAGCCCGATGCCAAGGCCGGCGCGCCGGTGTGGGTCGCGGCCTGCAACCGCATCTGGCTGCGCAGCGTCGTGCACGGGCTCGAGGCGGCCGGCCGCCGCGTGGTCCGCATCGTTCCCGAATTCACTCCCCAGCCCGTCGACGGCCCGCCGATGCTGCTGGTCACCGGCGAGCCCGAGGCTGCGCGGCTCACGGTGTGCGACGCCGACGGCGTGGTCTCGCTGCCGCTGGCCGGCGCGGGGCAGGCGCTGTCGGACGGCCTGCCGCTGGACACCGCCGTCATCACCACCGAACCCGCCGTCGCCGAAGCCGCCGAGCACCTGCTGCAGCGCCCCGTGCCCATCGTGCAGTCTCCGCAGCGCTGGCTGCAGGCCGCGCGCACGCCCTGGGAGCTGGCCCAGTTCGACCTCGCCGTCACCGGCCGCGCGCGCGCCGGCAAGAAGTTCGCCTCGGTGGTGCAGACGCTGCGCTATGCGCCCGAGTGGCGCGCCGCGCGCTGGGGCGTTGTCGCCCTGCTGCTGACCCAGCTCATCGGCCTGAACGCCTGGGCATGGAAGGAGCGCAACGCCCTCGAATCGAAGCGCCAGGCTGCCAAGGCGATGCTGACCCAGACCTTTCCCTCGGTGAAGATCGTGGTCGATGCGCCGGTGCAGATGCAGCGCGAGGTCGCATCGCTGCAGCAGGCCGTGGGCGACGTGTCCAACAGCGACTTCGAACCCATGGTCGGCGCGCTCGCGGCCCTGCTGCCGCCTGGCAAGGTGCCGAGCGCCGTCGACTACAGCGCCGGCCAGCTGCGGCTGCGCGGCCTGGGGCTGCAGCCTTCGGAGGTCTCGCAGATCACCGGCGCCATGGCGCCGCGCGGCTACAACGTGCGCACCGAGGGCGACCTCCTGCTGGTGCAGGCCGAGGCCAACCGATGAATTTCAGCGAACAGCTCAAGGCCCGCTGGGCCACCCTGGAAGTGCGCGAGCGCCGCATGGTCCAGGCCGCGGCGGCACTCGTGGCGCTGGCCCTGCTCTGGTGGATCGCGCTCGCTCCCGCACTGCGCACCCTGTCGGCCGCACCGGCCGAACACGCGCAGCTCGATGCGCAGCTGCAGCAGATGGCAACGCTGCAGGCTCGTGCGAAGGCGCTGCAGTCGCAGCCGCGGCTGAACCGCGACGACGCCATGCGCGCGCTCGAGACCTCGGTCCGCGAAGGGCTGGGCACCAGCAACGCACAGCTCATGGCGACCGGCGGCGACGGCGCAGCCAGCGTCTCGCTGCGCGCCGCGCCGGCATCCACCGTCGCCCAATGGCTCGGACAGGCCCGCGGCAATGCGCACGCGGTGCCGCGCGAAGTCCACCTGACGCGTGCGCCGGCTGCCGCGCCGCAGCCGGCCTCGCCCGGCGCCAAGGACGCGCCGAAGACGCCGCAGGTCCGCTGGGACGGCACCATCGTCATGGCGCTGCCCGCGGCGCGATGAGGAACAGCAGATCCGCATGCTGAGCCGCCCTCCGATCCCCGAATCCCGACCACGCCGCGGCTGGCGCTGGGCCTTGCTCGGCGCGGTCATCGGCGTGCTGGTGGCGGTGGTGCTGTTTGCGCCGGCGCGCTGGCTGTCGGCGGCGCTGTCGAACTGGAGCCAGGGCCGCCTCGTGCTGACCAACCCGCGCGGCACCGTGTGGAACGGCACGGCCGCGGTGGTGCTCGCCAGCGGCGCAGGCGGCATGCAGGCGGTGTCGCTGCCGGGCCTGCTGCACTGGCGCATGCGACCGAGCTGGAGCGGCATCTCCGCCAGCCTCGACCTGCCGTGCTGCGCCACGCAGCCGCTCGAACTCAAGGCCAGCCCGCGCGCCGGCGGCATGCTGGTCGCCTGGCAGGACAGCCGATCGCGCTGGCCCGCCACGCTGCTCATGGGCTTGGGCGCGCCCTGGAACACGCTCAAGCTCGAAGGCGCCCTCGACCTGAACACCAAGGCCTTCGCGATGCAGTGGGACGGCCCCGAGCTGCGAATCGCCGGACAGGCGACGCTCGACGCGACCGACGTTTCATCCAGCCTGTCGACGCTGCGGCCGATGGGCAGCTACCGGCTCACGCTCGAGGGCGGCAGCCGGCCCACGCTGCTGCTGAGCACGCGCGAGGGCAGCCTCGAGCTCAACGGCAGCGGCAGCTGGACTGGCACCTCGTTCCGCTTCAACGGCGAAGCCAGCGCCGCACCCGGCCGCGAAGACGCACTTTCCAATTTGTTGAACATCATCGGACGGCGCGACAACGCGCGTTCGATCATCACCCTGGGTTGATCCTCATGATGAAGCCACTGTTTTCGACCGGCACCGTCGCGCTCGCCGTGCGCGTGCTGATCGCCGCCACGTTCCTGCAGGCCGCGCCCGCCGCGTTCGCGCAGACCGGCGACGCGCCGCGCCGCGGCGAGCCGATCACGCTGAACTTCTCCAATGCCGACATCGAGGCGGTGGCCCGCACCATGGCGGTGGTGACCGGGCGCGACGTGGTGGTCGACCCGCGCGTCAAGGGCACAATGAACCTCGTCACCGACCGCGCGATCCAGCCGTCGGCCGCGTTCAACCAGTTCGCCTCGGCGCTGCGCCTGCAGGGCTTCGCGGTGGTGGAAGCCGACGGCCTGTACAAGGTGGTGCCCGAGGCCGACGCCAAGCTGCAGAGCAGCACCGTCAACACCTCCATCAGCGCCACCGCATCGAGCGGCAGCAACCAGATCGTCACGCAGATCTTCCGCCTCAACTACGAGTCGCCGAACAACCTGCTGCCGGTGCTGCGCCCGCTGATCCCGCCGAACAACACCATCAACGTGAACCCGGGCAACAACTCGCTCGTGATCACCGACTACGCGGACAACATGCGCCGACTGGCGCGCATCATCGCGTCGCTCGACGTGCCCAACGCATCCGACATCGAGATCATCCAGCTCAGGCACTCGGTGGCGACCGACATGGTGCCGCTGGTGCAGCGGCTGGTCGACGGCGGCGGCTCCGGCGCGCCGGGTGCGCCGGCGGCCCCAGGCGCCGTCGATGCGTCGTTCCGGACCACGCTCATGGCCGATCCGCGCAGCAACTCGCTGATCATCCGCGCGGCCAATCCCGCGCGCGTGGCGCTGATCCGCACCCTGGTCGACAAGCTCGACCGCCCCGCCGCCGAGAGCAGCAACGGCGCGGCCGGCAACATCTACGTGGTCTACCTGAAGAACGCCGACGCGGTGCGGCTCGCGGCCACGCTGCGCGCCGCGATGGCGGCCAACCAGATCAACACCACCCCCGGCACCCCGGGCGCTGCGGCCGGCTCCGTGCCGCAGCAGAGCGCGCCGCAGGCGATGCAGGTGAACCTCAACAACGGCGGCCAGTCGGGCGCCTCGGCCGCGGCCACCGCGCCGCTGAACAACGCCAACCAGCCGTCCACCGGCGGCCAGATCCAGGCCGACCCTTCGACCAACTCGCTGATCATCACCGCGCCCGAGCCGCAGTACCGCCAGATGCGTGCGGTGATCGACAGGCTCGACGGACGCCGCGCGCAGGTCATGATCGAAGCGCTGATCGTCGAGGTGAGCGACACCGCGGCCGCGAAGTTCGGCGTGCAATGGCAAAGCGCGCTGGGCAACAACGCGGTGATCGGCACCAACTCCTCGGTGGCCGGCGCCAACCTGCTCACGCTGACCCAGGCGCTTGCCACGCGCAACGCGGCGGGCCTGGCGAGCGCGATCACCCCCGGCGTGAACCTGGGCATCGCCGGCAAGGTCGGCGGCCAGTACATCCTGGGCGCGATCGCCAGCTTCTTCGACAGCGACAAGGACGCCAACGTGCTGTCCAAGCCCAACCTGCTGACGCTGGACAACGAGGAAGCGAAGATCGTCATCGGCCAGAACGTGCCCTTCGTGACCGGCCAGTACGCCAGCACCTCGGGCTCGGTCGGCGTCAATCCGTTCACCACCGTCGAGCGCAAGGACGTCGGCCTCACGCTGCGCGTGCGCCCCACCATCAACGAGAACGGCACGGTCAAGCTGACGATCTTCCAGGAGACCTCCACGGTCGACGCGAACACCGTCAACAACCAGAACGGCCCGACCACCAACAAGCGCTCGATCGAATCCAGCGTGCTGGTGGAAGACGGCGGCCTCGTCATGCTCGGCGGACTGCTTTCGGACACCTACAACAACACGATCGAGAAGGTGCCGCTCGCGGGCGACATTCCCGTGCTGGGCAACCTCTTCAAGAGCCAGGCACGCTCGCGCGAGAAGATCAACCTGATGATGTTCCTGCGCCCCGCGGTGATGCGCGACGCCGGCGCCACCGAGGCCTTCGCGTACGACCGCTACGACGAGATCCGCGGCATGCAGCAGCGCTCGCAGCCCGACACCTCCAACGTGATGCTGCGCGGCGTGGACAGCTCGAACGTCCTGCCGGAGCTGGTGCCGCAGCCGCGTGCCCTGGCCCCGAGCTCGGCGGCCCCGGCGCCCTCGGCCTCCACCGCGGCGCGCGGCGGCTCGCGCCTCGAAGGCACCCAGCTGATCCCGCTGCCGCAGCCCGCCGCCGACAGCCGCAGGCTCGCGCCCAGCCCCCTGCGCGGCGCCCTGCCCCCCACCGCCGATCCGGTGAGCTCGCGCGAACTGCCCTGATACCGCCCCGATGTCCAACCGCTACCCCCTGCCCTACGCCTTCGCACGCAGCCAGCAATTGCTGCTGGAGGAGACCGACGACGGCCGCTACACGCTATGGATGTCGAGCCACCCGGCGCGCAGCGCGGTCGGCGAGGTGTCGCGCAAGTACGGCGTCCAGGCCTTCGAGGTGCTGGCCGACGGCCCGCTGGCGCAGCGCATCAGCGCGGCCTATGCGCAGGGCGAGTCGAGCGCCGCCGCCGTGGTGAGCGAGGTGCAGAGC
>CAJYQC010000254.1 GCA_913776885.1 uncultured Variovorax sp. | reverse complement strand
CTCTCGACGATGTACCCCGATCCCAAGCGCGTGCGCGACAACCGCCAGACCGTTCGGTTTGACGACTACGAAGATGAGCTGCTGCGCATCCTGTCCAAGATGACCGGCGCGCAGACCTCGACGCTCATCCGCGAGCTGGCCATGCGCCAGGCCGAAGAAATGCTGGCCGACGCGTTCTTCGGCCAGGAACCTAAGGCAGACGCCAGTCTGCCCCGCGCCGCGGGCTAAGCCCAGCCGCATCAACGCGGCTCGAAGCCAGCGCAACAAACGCCGAATGTCTGACGAAAAGATGACGTCTACAGAGATCGAACTCACCGACGCCGAGCACGACGTGTTCGACCGGGTGCGCCGGGAGCAAGGTCTTGCGGACGTCGCCGAGGCCATCGAATGGCTGGTGCGGACCCGGCTGCGCAAGGGTATCGAACACATCACCGGCCGCCGTCGCGGCCCCCGTCTGGTTGTCTCGGGAGGAAAGCGGCAATGAGCGAGAGCCTTCACGAGCAGGCCGGCGAAGCCGGCAACCGCTACATGCGCATCACCATCGAGTGCCCGCACTGCGGCACCCGATGCGTGGCATGCGATAGCCGCGCAATGAGCAAGACCATGCGCGAGATCACGTACCGCTGCCGCAACTGGCGGTGCGGCTTCACAGGCGTGGCCACGCTGGAGTTTCAGCGCGTGCTGGTGCTCTCCAGCATCCCCGCGGCTGACGTTTCGCTGCCGCTCTCACGCCACATCCGCCGCGGCCAGCTCGCCCTGGCGCTGGCAGACGAAGGCAACGTCGTCGACGACGAAGCCGCCTACGTCGCGAACCTGCACACGCCCACCAACGACTGGGGCACGGGCGGCGCCATGAGTGGCGCCCCGCCCGACTGATCTAGTCCCGCGCCCCCGCGGCGCACCCACCACCGCCCAACCCCTGCCACGCGCCTTATTCAAGGCGTGCGGCCCTTCTCACGCCTTTTTCAGCACAGGAGCCGAAGTCATGTCCCTCACCGCCCGCCGCTTCGCCGAGAAGCCAGCCCAACGCATCGACGTTCCGAAGGTCTCGAAGCTCTCTCGCGAGGACGCCGCGCGCCTGCCGCTGCTCGACCGCGTGCTGCTGCGGGAGCACGACCGGCACGCCAACCGGCTTGCAGACATTCGCCGCGTGGCCGACAAGCTCGGCGCGCTGGATGACATCGTGCAGGCGGCCCAGGCCGATGGCGCGTACATCGAGATCGACCATGTGCGGCAGAGCTTCTTCAACTACCGCGCCAGCCAGTTCGGCCGGCGTGTCAATGCGGTAGTGCTCCAGGCCGCGGACACGATTTCGAGCTGGCGCAATCCCAAGGCGATCAACGCAGTCGCCAACGCATTGCAGGCCGCCGGCTGGCGCGTCGTGCACGTCGAGGGGGGCAGCTCCGAGGTCTGGCTGGATCGCGTCACCTTCATGCACGGGCATCGGGCCGTAGAGACGACGTGCATGCGGCAGTGGGTCATCGACGCCATCGAGGCCGGGCACATCACCGCCGACACCCCGGGGCGCCACCCGGCCACCGACACCGGCAAGCCCTTGAACGACAGCCTCGACGCGGACGCACAGGCCGCCGGCGAACGCTGACCGCATGCCGCGCGATGAGCCACCGCAACACCATGAGAACCCTGGCCCGGCGAAGCCCACCGCCCACATTGCCGATGGCGTTCCCAATCCGTTCTATGCCCGCCACGCGGCCCGGCTCGCGGAGCTGCGCGAAGAGTTCGCCCAGGGCACCCAGTACGCCAGAAACATCGTCGCCGCCGAAAAGGAATGGGAAGGCCTTTGCGAAAGGACGCGCGTCATGCTGCTCTTCTGGGCTGGGTACGACGTCGCAAGCGTCGCGTTCGCAGTCAAACGCGCTTGGCGCGAACTGCCGCCTCCCGAGCGCAGCGCCATCGGCGAAGCCATCCGCGTGCTGCAGAACGAGCTTCGCTTGGTCTTCGCGCTGACGCTGTAGGCACCCCATGCGCATCGTCGCCAAACGCCACGCCAAGCCGGATCCGGTCTTCTGGATGCGGCGTCGCTCCAACCTCCCGCACGACCAGCACGTGGCGCGGGTGGCGCGCGAAATGGACGCGCGCATGCGCGGCGAGCTGCCACCGCAGTGGGAGCCGGCGTTCGACATCATCATGCCGCTCAAGCCGACGGTGCGCGCCGTCGGCGGCGACTGGCTGAGCTGGAACCTTGCGCGCGTCGATGCGATGCGCGCTTTCGAGCACGAGCACAAGGACATCCTGCATTGGGCCGTTGGCGATTCGGAGGTGTGCGCCCGCGCCCGCCGCTGCGCCAGGGCTCTCGACGACATGCTCAACGGCCATCCGCTGCCGATGAGCCTGCAGGACAAGCTGGACACGGTGCTCGACTACTGCGAGCGCCTGGGCGTCGAAAAGCCGAACTCCAAGACGCCTGAGGGGCTGATCGCCCGCGCCATCACAGAGCAATGGTGGCGGCGCGCACTGCGCCGGAAGGTGGCGCGCACGGTCGAGCATGCGGCCATCAAACTGGGCGTGGTGAATCACCGCAACGGCGGGTACGCGAGCGATGAGGCCTGCCGCCGCCGCGCCGATCAGAACAAGCGCAACGCCGATCTGCTGGCGCGCGTGAAGATGCGCAACGAGGCCGGCCAGGTCTACAGCCTGGCCGAGCTGGCCGCGCTCTCGCCGAGCAATCGCGACATCCGCCGCGGCGAGCTGATGACGCGCATTCGCGGCTGCGAAGAGTTCGCGGACGCCAACGAGCACCACGGCCTCTTTCTCACGCTCACATGCCCGAGCCGCTTTCACGCGGTGCTATCGGGCGGCAAGTCTCGCTGGGCGAAGCCGAGCCGCAACAACAAGTATGAGGGCGACTCGCCGCGCGATGCGCAGCAGTGGCTTTGCCGCATGTGGGCGAAGGCCCGCGCGAAGATGGCGCGCAAAGGCGTCACGGCCTATGGCTTCCGCGTGGCCGAGCCGCATCACGACGGATGTCCGCATTGGCATGCCCTGCTGTGGTTCCGCACGCCGGAGCAAGCCCAGACGGCGCGGGAGATCATCAGCGGCTACTGGCTCAGCGATGCGGGCGATGAGCCCGGCGCGCTGCGCAACCGCTGCGACTTCAAGCCCATGGAGCGCGGCGGTGCCGCGGGCTACGTTGCGAAGTACGTGTCCAAGAACATCGGCGCCGAGGACGGCGGCGACGCCGGCGTCGGGGAGCACACCGACACCCTCGACGGTGTCGAGCAGATCATGGACACCCGCGAATTCAAGGGCTGGCAGCGCGTCGATGCGTGGGCCAGCACCTGGGGCATTCGCCAGTTCCAGGCCATCGGCCAGCCCAGCGTGACGGTGTGGCGCGAAATGCGCCGCGTCACCAAAGACCAGATCGACCACGCGCAGATGCGCCTCGACCTGGGCGACGCCGCTGCGGTGAAGGCATGGTGGGCTTGCCACAAGCAAGGCGCCATCCAGGCCTCATGGGAGGGCTACGTCCGCGCCCAGGGCGGCATGTGCCGCAAGCGCCGCGAATGGGCGCTGCGCACCGCCGTACGCGTCACCAAGGACGCGACCAACTGCTATGGCGAGAGCATCGACCGCAAGGCAGTCGTCGGCGTCGAGACGCGCGTGGGGCACTGGCTCGTGAGCCGCCGACAGGCGTGGCGCTCGTGCGCGAGCGAAGCCGCGCAGGACAAGGCCGAGCGCGAAGCGCTGGGCCGCCCTTGGACTCGTTTCAATAACTGTACGGTCCGGCTCAACGAAGAGCCGCAGCGCCTGCTGATGCGAGGCGATCTGCCGTGGCCAAAGGCCCACGACACCCTCGAAATCGAGCCGCCGGCGCCACGCAAGGCGACCCCACCGGCCCCGATCGAGCAAGTCAACCACATCGCCGGCGAGCGAACCACGTTCCGCATGCCCGAGAGCGTCCGGATCGCGCCCGCCACCCCAGTCAAGGCACCACCCGCCAACGACCTCGACGCCCTGCTCGCACGCATGAAGGCCTTCGCGCCAGTCATGCGCGAGCTGGCCGCGGCCGGTCGATGAGTTTCCCCATGCACCCAACCCTTTCAACCACCAACCGGAGCCGCATCACCATGCCACGCACCAGCACCGCTGCCGTCGTACAGATCGCGCAGCACAAGCCCTACGCGCCACCGATGGCGCACAAGGTCCACATCACCGCGCCCTACCTGCCGGCCTGCGCCACCGACGTGCGCGCCACCATCGAGCGCGTGCGCGGCCTGCTCGAAGCCCAGGCCACCGGCCGGCGCAAGCCGCGCCGTGCGGACGTGCGGCCAGAACAGCAGGCCGACATGTTCCCGTCCACCGTCGTGCGCATCGCCGCCGTGCAGCACCGGAGGGCCGCATGAACGCACACCGCCTCAACCACCACGACATCCAGGCCGTAAAGACCATCGAGGAGCGAGCCAGGCGCAAGGCGCGGGCGGCACGCATCGCCGATCGCATCACGCTGGTGGGCTGCGCGATCGCCGCGCTGGCGCTGCTCGCGCTGAGCCTGACGGGAGGCCTTGGGCAATGAGCGCAGCACACACCGCCCTGCGCGCCGGCCGCGTCTACATCGCCGGCCCCATGACCGGCTACGCCGAACTCAACTTCCCGGCCTTCCACGCCGAGGCCAAGGCCCTGCGAGTCGCCGGCCTCGAAGTCATCAACCCTGCCGAGATCAACGTCGACCCGAACATGGGCTGGGCCGCATGCATGCGCGCCGACATCGCGCAGTTGGTGACGTGCGATCGCATTCACATGCTGCCGGGCTGGTCGAACAGCAAGGGCGCCGCGCTGGAGCACCACATCGCGAGCGCGCTGGGCCTGCTGGTCACGCTGGCCGACGGCGCCGAGAGCGCGGCGGCCTGCTCACTTGCGCGAGCAGCCCTCCCGACTGCCGAGCCACTTGCCGGTACTTGAGCGCCGGCCATCCGAAAGAACCCGACATGACGACCAACAAGCAACCCACCAAGGCCAGCAAATACGAGGCCCTCGACAAACTGCTGCTAGCGCGAATTGCACGCGCGCCAGCTGCCTTCGCCGATCTCCAGGATCCCGAGATCATGGCCGCGGCAGAGCCGTTCACCGTTCCAGATCGGTTCGGCGTCAAGGGCCCGACGTGGCGAATCCTCGACCGGAGACTGCAGGCACTGCGCAAACAGGGGCGGATCGAGCACGTCAAGGGCCTCTGGTGCATCACGGGAACGGGGAGGCTGCTTTGAAAACCGCTCGAAGGCAGCGACACGCTCGCCGTGACGGCGGCGAGCTGTGCCACAGCCATCCGGTCGCAACCGCGGTCGCGAAAGCGAGGATGGCCAGTCACATGACGACCGTCGGCATCGCCGTCTACATGACGGCCGACGGCGAGCCCGCGCGCGATCTGCTCTCGCACCTGGGATGGGTCATCGGCATCGGTGCGGAGATCGCCGCCGAGGTCGCGCCCGGCCTTCCGCAAGCCAAGCGACTGCATGCCGCGCTGCGCACGGTGATCCAGCTCAGCATGGACAACGCATGGCAGGCGGTGCAGGCCGGCGTGCTGGCGGACGCGGCCAACGAGGCGAGCGCCCTGCTGATCGCGCATCCCGGCATCGGGGTCGAGCAGATCTCACGCGGGGACTACATCGCGGCCCGGATACGCG
>CAJYQC010000253.1 GCA_913776885.1 uncultured Variovorax sp. | reverse complement strand
GAAGCCGAGCGTGGCGACGGTGTTGCCGACCAGCTTCAGCGGGAACAGCGTGATGCAGCGATTCCACAGGGCCGCGAGCCATGGCGGCAGCATCGATGGCGCCGATCCGGCAGGAGGCGATGAAGAGGAGGAAGAGGAAGTGGCGTCGGACGCGGGAGGTGTCATGGAAGCCCGGGCAGCGCGCCGCGCGCTACCAGGTCGTCCACTTTAATTCGCTTTTCGCCGAAGCCACCGTGCGTTCGATGAAGCGCACGCCGCGCGCGCCGTCCTCCACGCGCGGGTAGTCGGCGGCCAGCGGGTCGGCCGGCTGGCCTGCGAGCCTGGCGCGGATGTCCGCCGCCACGCCCGCGTACACGTTCGCGAACGCTTCGATGAAGCCCTCAGGGTGCCCGGCCGGCAGCCGGCTCGCTCGCTTGGCGGATTCGCACAGCCACGGTGCGCCGCGCGTGAGCACCTGCAACGGCCCGTCGTGCGGCAGGTGCACCAGGCGGCTCGGCTGCTCCTGGTGCCATTCGAGCGTGCCCAGCGTGCCCGACACGCGCAGGCGCAGGTCGTTCTCCAGCCCGGTGTTGATCTGCGAGGCCACCAGCACGCCGCGCGCGCCGCCCTCGAAGCGCAGCAGCAGGCTGCCGTCGTCGTCGAGCATGCGGCCGGGTACCAGCGCGCCCAGGTCGGCGCACAGGCTTTCCATGCGAAGGCCGGTGACGGTGGCCACCAGGTTCTCGGCATGCGAGCCGATGTCGCCGATGGCGCCAGCCGCGCCGCTGCGTGCGGGGTCGGTGCGCCAGTCGGCCTGTTTGTTGCCGCCGCCGGCTTCGACGTGGCTCGCGAGCCAGCCCTGGTTGTATTCGACGACGACCTTGCGCACCTCGCCGATCAGGCCCGAGCGCACCATCTCGCGCGCCTGCCGCACCATCGGGTAGCCGGTGTAGTTGTAGGTGACGCCGAACACCGTGCCCTTCTTCGCGACGGTCGCGACCAGCGCGTCGGCCTGCTCGCGCGTGTGCACCAGCGGCTTGTCGCACACCACGTGGAAGCCCGCTTCGGCAAAGGCCTGCGCCACCGGGAAGTGCACGTGGTTGGGCGTGACGATCGACACGAAGTCGATGCGCTCGCCCTCGGGCCGCCTCAGTTCGTCGGCCAGGAGTGCCTGCCAGTCGCCGTGGTTGCGCCCGTCTGCCAGGCCGAGGTCGCGGCCCGAGGCGCGCGCCCTCTCGGGGCTGGACGAGAGCGCGCCTGCGACGAGCTCGATCTGCCCGTCGAGCGCCATGGCCTTGCGGTGCACCGCGCCGATGAAGGCGTCGCGGCCGCCGCCGACCATGGCGTAGCGCAGTTTGCGAGGAGGTGTGTCTGTCATCGATCGTCTCGGCGTTTCGGAAACTGTTCCCTCTCCCTCTGGGAGAGGGAGCAAGACGCCTCAGAAAGGCGAGTTCGGGTGGTAGAAGTCCTTGGCGTTTTCCTTGGTGATGAGCACCGAAGGAATGATCGTGGTCGCCGGCAGCTTCTCGCCCTTCAGGCGCGCCTCGGCCGTGAGCTTGATCGCGTCGTAGACGAACTTGGGCGAGTAGCTCACGTCGGCCGTGATGCGCTTGTCCTTGCCGTCCATGATGGTCTTGACCATGCCCTTGGCACCCGCGCCGCCGAAGATGATCTTGATGTCGTCGCGCTTGGCCTGCTCCACCGCCTTGAGCACGCCCACGGCCATGTCGTCGTCGGCGGCCCAGATGGCGTCGATGTTCTTGAAGCGCGTGAGGTAGTCCTGCGTGACCTTGAAGGCGTCGTCGCGGTTCCAGTTGGCGTACTTCGCGTCGAGCAGCTTGATGTCGGGGCTGTTCTTGAGCACCGCGTTGAAGGCGTCCATGCGCTCGTTGTCCAGCGTGGTCGCGATGCCGCGCAGCGCCACCACGTTGCCCTTGCCGCCCAGCTGCTTCACGATGTACTCGGCGGGGATCTTGCCGAAGGCGGTGTTGTCGCCGGCCACGTACGCATCCTGCGCGCTGGCGTCGGTGAGGCCGCGGTCGACCACGGTCACATAGGCACCCTTGGCCTTGACCTGGGCGACAGGCTTGGTCAGCGCGGCCGACTCGAAGGGGAACACGACCAGCGCGTTGATCTTGGTGACCGTCGAGAGGTCCTGCAGCTGGTTGGCCTGCTCGGGCGCGTTGGCGGCCGTCTTGATGGTGATCTTCAGGTCCTTGTGTTCCTTCTCCAGGTCCTTCTTCGCCTGGTTGGCCCAGTAGTTGATGCCGCCCATGAAGCTGTGCGTGGCCGCGGGGATCGAAACGCCGAGGTTGACCTTCTCCGCGGCGAGCGCGGGCAGGCTGGCGAACGCTGCGGCGGCAACCGCCGTGAGAGCGAGGCGTCGGGTGAAAGTCGTCATGCTGGATGTCTCCTTGTGGTTGATGAGGGAACTGGAACGGAAAACGGGTGAGCAGCTTGTTCGCGAGGGGGTTGGCACAGCGAAACCCAGTGCGCGAAGCCGGGGAGAGAGCTCATCGCCTGCCCCTTTGCAGGAACGCCACGATGATGATCACGAAGCCCTGCACCGCCGCGTTGAGGTAAACGCTGATGATGCTGGTGAGGTTCAGGATGTTGCTGATGACCGAGAGCAGCACCGCGCCCACCACCGTGCCGGTGATGCTGCCCGCGCCGCCCTTGAGCGCCGTGCCGCCCACGATCACCGCGGCGATCGCTTCGAGCTCCCACAGCAGGCCGGTGGTCGGAGAAGCCGAGCCCAGCCGCGGCACGTACAGCAGCGTCGCGATGCCCACGCATACGCCGAGCAGCACGTAGGTGAGGATCTTCACGCGGTCGACGTCCACCGCCGCGTAGCGCGCCACCTGCTCGTTCGAGCCGATCGCCTGCACGTAGCGCCCGTAGGCCGTGCGGTTGAGGATGAGGCCGCCCACGATGGCGACGATCACGAACACCCACACCGGCACCGGGATGCCCGCGAGGCTCGCGTAGTAGACGGGCGCGTAGAGGTCCGACAGGTCGTTGTCGAGCGTGAGCGCGCCGCCGTCGGCGAAGTACGTGAGGTACGCGCGGAAGATGCCCAGCGTGCCCAGCGTCACGATGAAGGGCTCGATGCGCCCCTTGGTGATGAGCAGCCCGTGCGCGAGGCCGAACACCGCGCCGAGCACCACCGCCAGCACCGCGCCCATCACCACCGCCAGCAGCGGCGAGCCAGAGGCCGGCCCGGCCCAGTTGATGAACATGATCACGCTGCCCGCGATGAGCGCCGCCATCGAGCCCACCGACAGGTCGATGCCGCCCGAGATGATCACGAAGCACATGCCCACCGCGATGATGCCGATGAAGGCCGTGCGCGTGAGCACGTTCATCGCGTTGTCGAGCGTGGCGAAGTCGCCGTTGAGCAGCGTGCCGGCGATGCACAGCAGCACCAGGCCGATGACGGGGCCGAGCCCGTGCAGGCGCTCGGTCCAGCGCGGCTTCGCCTCGCTGCGGTGCGTGGTTTCGGCGGAATCGGTAGGTGAAGCCATGTCTTTATCGATTCGTCAGGGCATGTGGTTGCACCTTGGCAGCGCGCGCAGCCAAGCTCGTTCGGGGAACACCGCGAAACCGGCTTTGCCGGGCCGCCGCTGGTGTTTCCTCCTGCAAGGGGGTGGGCGTTGCGACACGTGGTGCGCGCAGCCTGGGGGTTGGCTCATCTGGTTCCGGTGGCATGAGCTATCAGCTCCTCTTCTGTCAGATGGCCGGCGTCGAGCGTGGCGACGATGCGGCCCGCGCGCATCACCGCGACGCGGTGGCACAGGCCGATCAGCTCCATCAGCTCCGACGAAACGACGATCACGGCGAGCCCTTCGCGGGCGAGTCGCTGGATCAGGAAATAGATGTCGCGCTTGGCGCCCACGTCGACGCCGCGCGTGGGCTCGTCGAGCACCACCACCTTCGGCCTGGGCTGGAGCACCTTGGCGAGCGCGAGCTTCTGCTGGTTGCCGCCCGACAGGGACGAGGCCTTCACGTCGAGCGAACCGGTGCGGATGCCGTAGTCCTTCACCGCCTCGGCCAGCGCGCCGCGCTCGGCCTCGGGCCTGAGCCAGGGTTGCGCGTAGCGCTCCAGCGCCATCAGCGTGAGGTTCTGGCGCAGGCCGAAGTCGACGTGCAGGCCCTTGCCCTTGCGGTCTTCGCTGAGGTAGGTGAGACCGTGCCGCGCCGCGTCGCGCGGGTTGCGCCAGCCCTTGCCATGGGGCACGGGCTTGCCGAGCATCTCGACGCTGCCGCCGCTGGCGGGCCGCAGGCCCAGCAGCCCCTCGAACAGCTCGGTCCGCCCGGCACCGACGAGGCCCGCGAAGCCGAGGATCTCGCCGGGACGCACCTCGAAGTTCGCGTCCTGCGCCCAGCCGGGCACGCTGAAGCCCTGCACGCGCATCGCGGGTGCGCCCGCGGCAGTCACCGGGTCGCGCGGCGGATAGAGGTCGGCCAGCTCGCGGCCCACCATCAGGTTGGCCATCTGCTGGCGCGTGACCTCGGCGGTCGGCGCACGCGCGACGAAGCGGCCGTCGCGCATGACGATGACGTCGTCGGTCACGCGCTCCACCTCGTCGAGCTTGTGCGAGATGTAGACGATGGTCACGCCGTCGGCGCGCAACTGGGCGATGAGCTTGAACAGGCGCTCCGTCTCGCCGGGCGTGAGCGTGGCGGTGGGCTCGTCCATGACGAGCAGGCGCGCGCGCCGGGCGATGGCCTTCGCGATCTCTACGAGCTGCTTCTCGGCGACGATGAGCCTGCGCACCTTGGTGCGAGGGTCGATGTTCAGGCCGACCGCCGCGAGCGCGGACGCGGCGTCGCGCTCCATGGCGGCATCGTCGAGCAGCCAGCCTTTCGAGGAAGCGCCGGGCCGCCCCAAGCTTCCTTGCTCCCCTCGGGGGACGGACGGCGCGAAGCGACGGCCAAGGGGCCACATCTTCTTTTCATGGCCGAGAAAGATGTTCTGCGCCACGTTCAGGTCCTCGGCGAGGTTGAACTCCTGGTGGATCAGCACGATGCCCAGCGCCTCGGCGTCGCGCGAGCTCGCGAACTGCTGCGGCTGCCCGTTGATCTTCAGCGTGCCGCCGCTGGGCGGCTCGTAGCCCGAGAGGATCTTCATCAGCGTGGACTTGCCCGCGCCGTTCTCGCCGAGCAAGCCGTACACGCGCCCGGGCGCGAGCGCGAAGCTCACGCCGTGCAGCACCTGTACCGGGCCGAAGGCTTTCACGATCCCGTCGAACTCGACGGCGACGCTGCCCTTGGTCTGGATGCCTGCAATATTCGTCATGGCGCCACCCCGCGGGCTTTCAGCGTTTCCTGCATCGCGAGCACACCGGCCCCGATCACGCCGCCCTGCATGCCCAGCGGCGTGTACTGGATCTCCAGATGCCGCGTGGAAAGCGCCAGCGATCGCTGGTAGACGCTCTGCCGCACCGCAGCGAGAAACAATGGCCCGATGCGCGTGATGCCGCCGCCGATGAACACGTGCGACGGATTGAAGAAGTTGACGACCGACGCGAGCATCTGCCCGATCAGGCTGCCCGCGCGCTGGATGATGGCGTTGGCGGACGTGTCGCCGCCGCGGCTTGCCTGGCCCACGTCGATCGCGTCGATGCGGCCGTGCTGGCGCAGCACGTCGGCCAGCGCGGCGCTCTCGCCCGCTTCCGCGGCCTGCACGGCCATGCGCGTGATCGCCGGGCCGGCGGCCATCGCCTCCACGCAGCCTAGGTTGCCGCAATGGCAGCGCGGGCCCTCCTGGTCGACGCAGATGTGGCCCACGTCGCCCGCCGAACCGGCGGCGCCCCGGTACACCTCGCCGTGGCACACGATGCCGCAGCCGATGCCGGTGCCAATCTTGATGACGAGGAAGTTCTGCAGCGAGCGCCTGAGGCGCCACAGCTCGCCGAGCGCCATCAGGTTCACGTCGTTGTCGACGAAGACGGGAGCGGCGTAGTCCTCACGCAGGTAGTCGCGGATCGAGAAGCTGTCCCAGGCGGGCATGAGCGGCGGGTTCACGAGCTGCCCGATCTCGAAGTTGACCGGGCCCGGCACGCCGATACCGATGCCGAGCACGTCCTTGGGGCCGTGGCCGCAACGGGCCAGCAGCTCGCGCATCAGCACGCGCACGCGGGCCAGCACCACCGCCGGACCCTCGCGCACGTCGGCCGGTTCGTCATGCTGGGCGAGCACGCTGAGGTCGGGACGCAGCACGGCCACGTCGAGGCTGGTCGCGCCGATGTCGACGCCGATGAGCACGCCGAGCGCGGCGTGCAGCTGGAGGTTTTCGGGGCGGCGTCCGCCCGACGAGCGCTGCAGGCCGGCTTCCGCCAGAAGGCCCTGGTCGACGAGGCCCGCGATCAGCCCGTTGGCCTTGCTCTTGGAAAAGCCCAGCTGCTGCGCCATGGCATGGCGCGAACCGCCGGCCGACCAGAAGGTCGTTTCCAGCAGACGCATCTCGTCCGCAGTGATGCCACTCCAGGGTGCCACGCGCCGTGTCTCCGTGTTCTTTGTCTTGCGCCAGCAGCAGCCGCCGCTGGACGAAGGCGAATACTAGGTGGCGGGCTTCAGCCGGACAAGGCCTAACTTCGACCTAATTCAGGCCAAATTGAAGCGATGCGAGGGCAGGCACCTGACGAAAAAAAGCCGCCTCGACGGGCGGCCTTCTTTTCTCTTTGCTCCAGCGAAGG
This sequence comes from uncultured Variovorax sp., assembly GCA_913776885.1. GTDB lineage: Bacteria > Pseudomonadota > Gammaproteobacteria > Burkholderiales > Burkholderiaceae_C > Variovorax. The sequence continues at coordinate 14,356 of CAJYQC010000253.1, read as the reverse complement.
GAGCCTACTTCTTCTGGCGGTACTTGCGCAGCGCCGCGATCTGGGCGGCCATCACGGCCAGCTCGGACTGGGCCATCGCGATGTCGATGTCGCTCTTCGCGTTCTTCAGCGCTTCTTCTGCTGCGGCCTTGGCCTGGTTGGCCTTCTCGTCGTCGAGGTCCTTGCCGCGGATCGCGGTGTCGGACAGCACGGTGACGGCGTTGGGCTGCACTTCGAGAATGCCGCCGGCCACGAAGACGAACTCTTCCTTGCCGTCGGCGGTTTCGATGCGCACTGCGCCGGGGCGGATGCGCGTGATCAGCGGGGTGTGGCGCGGGAAGATGCCGAGCTCACCGGCTTCACCGGGCAGCGCGACGAACTTGGCCTCGCCCGAGAAGATCGACTCTTCCGCGCTGACCACGTCCACATGAATGGTGCCTGCCATGGTGATTCCTTCTTAAGCGACCTTCTTGGCCTTCTCGAACGCTTCGTCGATGGTGCCGACCATGTAGAACGCCTGCTCGGGCAGGTGGTCGGCTTCGCCGTTCACGATCATCTTGAAGCCGCGGATGGTTTCGGCCAGCGGCACGTACTTGCCGGGCGAACCCGTGAACACTTCGGCCACGTGGAACGGCTGCGACAGGAAACGCTGGATCTTGCGGGCGCGGGCCACGGCCAGCTTGTCTTCCGGAGCCAGTTCGTCCATGCCCAGAATCGCGATGATGTCGCGCAGTTCCTTGTAGCGCTGCAGCGTGCCCTGCACGGCGCGGGCCACGTTGTAGTGCTCTTCGCCGACCACGTTCGGGTCGAGCTGGCGCGAGGTCGAGTCCAGCGGGTCCACTGCGGGGTAGATGCCGAGCGACGCGATGTCGCGCGACAGCACCACGGTGGAGTCCAGGTGGGCGAAGGTCGTTGCGGGCGACGGGTCGGTCAAGTCGTCTGCAGGGACGTACACGGCCTGGATCGAGGTGATCGAGCCGACCTTGGTCGACGTGATGCGCTCCTGCAGGCGGCCCATTTCCTCGGCCAGCGTCGGCTGGTAGCCCACGGCGGAAGGCATGCGGCCCAGCAGAGCCGACACTTCGGTACCGGCCAGCGTGTAGCGGTAGATGTTGTCCACGAAGAACAGAACGTCACGGCCTTCGTCGCGGAACGACTCGGCGATGGTCAGGCCGGTCAGCGCCACGCGCAGACGGTTGCCCGGGGGCTCGTTCATCTGGCCGTAGACCATGGACACCTTCGAGTCCTCGAGCTTCTCGAGATTCACGACGCCGGAATCGGCCATCTCGTGATAAAAGTCGTTGCCTTCGCGGGTACGTTCGCCCACGCCGGCGAACACCGACAGACCCGAGTGAGCCTTGGCGATGTTGTTGATGAGTTCCATCATGTTCACGGTCTTGCCCACGCCGGCGCCACCGAACAGACCCACCTTGCCGCCCTTGGCGAACGGGCACACCAGGTCGATCACCTTGATGCCGGTTTCCAGCAGGTCCTGCGACGGCGACAGCTCGTCGTACGCGGGGGCCTTGCGGTGGATCGAAGCGGTGAGCTCCTGGCCGACGGGGCCGCGCTCGTCGATGGGCGCGCCGAGCACGTCCATGATGCGGCCGAGGGTGGCCTTGCCGACCGGCACGGTGATGGGAGCGCCGGTGTTGGTCACCACCAGGCCGCGACGCAGGCCGTCGGACGAGCCCAGTGCAATGGTGCGCACCACGCCGTCGCCGAGCTGTTGCTGCACTTCGAGAGTCAGCGCGCTACCTTCGAATTTCAAGGCGTCGTACACCTTGGGCATCTGGTCACGCGGGAACTCCACGTCGACCACGGCGCCGATACATTGGACAATTTTTCCTTCAGCCATGGCGTTTCCTTCTGGATGGATCTCAATAAATTTGCGACAGGTTCTTGCAGAAGCGTCCTGCTGCCAAAACGGGCCGCTTGTGCAAGAAGGCCGGCCAGGCCGGCATCCTTGAATTTCTCTTTGCAGTCTTCGCTGTCAGTTCTTCATCAGCACTTCATGGCCGTCGCCTGCGCGGCGAAAGCGTCCGAAGCGGCCTTGCAGGCCTGACCCAGCGCAGCCTTGTCGGCGCCCATCGAAGCCCAGGTGGCCTTCGTCTGGTCGAGGCTTGCCTTCATGGCGTCGGCAGCAGCACCGCTTTGCGAAGCGACGCAGGTCTGCACCTTCGCCAGGTAGTCGTTGCATTCCTGCGGCAGGTCGGCGGAAGCCGTCGACGCTGCGGCGGGTGCTGCCGCCGGCGCTGCTGCAGGAGCAGGAGCAGGAGCGGGCGCGGCAGGTGCAGCGGCGGGAGCCGGTGCAGGCGCGGGCGCCTCTTCCTTCTTGGAGCAGGCGGTCAGGGCGGCAGCAACAGCCACCAGAGCAAGCATCTTCTTCATTTTGCGCAGAGTCCCCTAAATAAAGGCCTTGGGTTACCGGGGACGCGAAACGCCCCCGATCAGCAACGCGGCCTGTTGCATTGCCTCAATCAAACGCCTGCGGCAGCAGCCGCGCCGGACACGATCTCGGACAGCTCCTTCGTGATGCCGGCCTGGCGGGTCTTGTTGTAGACCAGCTTCAGCTCGTTGATCACGTTGCCCGCGTTGTCGGTCGCAGCCTTCATGGCCACCATGCGCGCCGAATGCTCGGACGCCATGTTCTCGGCCACGGCCTGGTACACCAGCGACTCCACGTAGCGCACCAGCAGCTCGTCGATCACGCTCTGCGCATCGGGCTCGTAGATGTAGTCCCACGAGTGATGCGCCGGATCGGCCTGCAGCGTCTCGGCCTTCAGCGGCAGCAGCTGCTCCACCATCGGCTCCTGCTTGATGGTGTTGATGAATTTCGTGTAGCACAGGTACACCGCCGACAGCTTGCCTTCAGCGTAGGCGTCCAGCAGCGTCTTGACCGGCCCGATGAGCTTGTCCAGATGCGGCGTGTCGCCCAGCTGCGTCACATGGGCCACCACGCGCGCGCCGATGCGGTTCAGGAAACCCAGCCCCTTGTTGCCGATGGCGACCGACTCGACCACGTTGCCCGCTGCTTGCGCTTCGCGCAGCTTGCCGGTGACGGCACGCAGCAGGTTGGTGTTCAAGCCGCCGCACAGGCCCTTGTCGCTGGTCACGATGATGAAGCCGACGCCCTTGGCGTCGCTCGTCTTCATGAAAGCGTGGGTGTACTCCGGGTTCGCCTTGCCGAGGTTGGCTGCGATGTTGCGGATCTTTTCGCTGTAGGGGCGAGCGGCGCGCATGCGATCCTGCGCCTTGCGCATCTTGGAAACCGAGACCATTTCCATGGCCTTGGTGATCTTCTTGGTGTTTTCCACCGATTTGATCTTGCCGCGGATTTCCTTACCAGCTGCCATGAGAGCTCCTTCTTGCGTCGGTCAAGGCGTCGATCAGGCGAACGACTTCTTGAACGCGGTGACGGCTGCCAGCAGTTCGGCTTCCGATTCCTTGTCCAGAGCCTTGGCCTTCTCGATCTTGTCGAGCAGCGCGGCGTGGCTGGACTTCAGGAACTGGTGCAGGCCGTGCTCGAAAGGCAGCACCTGCTTGATCTCGAGGTCGTCCATGAAGCCCTTGTTCACGGCGAACAGCGACGCACCCATCAGCGAGATCGGCAGCGGGCTGTATTGCGGCTGCTTCAGCAGTTCGGTCACGCGGGCACCGCGGTCGAGCTGCTTGCGGGTGGCTTCGTCGAGGTCGGAAGCGAACTGCGCGAACGCAGCCAGTTCACGGTACTGGGCCAGGTCGGTACGGATACCGCCCGACAGGCTCTTGATGATCTTCGTCTGGGCCGACGAACCCACGCGCGACACCGAGATACCGGCGTTGATGGCGGGGCGGATACCTGCGTTGAACAGGTTGGTTTCCAGGAAGATCTGGCCGTCGGTGATCGAGATCACGTTGGTCGGAACGAAGGCGGACACGTCGCCGGCCTGCGTTTCGATGATCGGCAGTGCGGTCAGCGAACCGGTCTTGCCCTTGACTTCACCCTTGGTGAAGGCTTCGACGTAGTCGGCGTTCACGCGGGCTGCGCGCTCGAGCAGACGGCTGTGGAGGTAGAACACGTCGCCGGGGTAGGCTTCGCGGCCCGGGGGACGGCGCAGCAGCAGCGACACCTGGCGGTAGGCGACGGCCTGCTTCGACAGGTCGTCATAGACGATCAGCGCGTCTTCGCCGCGGTCGCGGAAGTATTCGCCCATCGTGCAGCCCGAGTAGGCCGCGACGTATTGCATGGCTGCCGATTCGGAAGCGGATGCCGCGACCACGATCGTGTAGTCCATGGCGCCAGCTTGTTCCAGGGCGCGCACCACGTTCTTGATCGACGAAGCCTTCTGGCCGATCGCGACGTAGACGCAGGTCATGTTCTGACCCTTCTGGTTGATGATCGCGTCGATCGCCACGGCCGTCTTGCCGGTCTGGCGGTCGCCGATGATCAGCTCGCGCTGGCCGCGGCCCACGGGCACCATCGAGTCGATGGACTTCAGGCCGGTCTGCATCGGCTGGTCGACCGACTTGCGGGCGATCACGCCCGGTGCGACCTTCTCGATAACGTCCGTCATCTTGGCGTTCACCGGACCCTTGCCGTCGATCGGCTGGCCCAGTGCGTTCACCACGCGGCCGACCAGCTCGGGGCCCACCGGCACTTCCAGGATGCGGCCCGTGCACTTGACGGTGTCGCCTTCGGAGATGTGCTCGTACTCGCCCAGAATCACGGCGCCGACGGAGTCGCGCTCGAGGTTCAGTGCCAGGCCGAACGACGGGACGCCGTCGGCAGTGGCGGGGAACTCCAGCATTTCGCCCTGCATCGCGTCGGACAGGCCGTGGATGCGCACGATGCCGTCGGTCACCGACACCACGGTGCCTTCGTTGCGGATGTTGGCGCTGACCCCGAGGCCCTCGATGCGGCTCTTGATCAGCTCGGAAATTTCTGCGGGATTGAGTTGCATGACTCTTTCCTTCTTTCTTTGTAAGGGGCCGGGAGCCGTCAGGCCACCAGCGCAACTTTCATTTGTTCAAGGCGCGCTTTGACGGAGGTGTCGAGCACCTCGTCGCCGACCACCACACGGATGCCGCCGATCAGTTCAGGCTCTTGGCGAACCGTGACCTGGAGCTTGCGACCGAAACGCTTCTCGAGCGCGGCAGACACGTTGGCCAGTGCCGATTCCTCGATCGGGAAGGCGCTGTAGACCACTGCGTCGGACGAGCCGCTCTGCGCATTGGCGAGTGCCCGGAACTGCTTCGCAATTTCCGGCAGCACCGAAAAGCGCCCGTTCTCGAGGAGTGCGGACAGGAAGTTCTGGGCAGGAGCGGCCAGCGGTGCACCGAATGCACCTGCGACCACGCCGATCACCTGTTCGGCCGTGGCCTTGGGGTTGTCGGCGAACTGCTGGAGCTCCGGATTGGCCGCGATGGCGGCAATCTTTTCGAGCCAGGCGCTGGTTCCGGCCACGTCGGACGACGATGCCTTGAAGAGCGCCTCGGCGTAGGGGCGTGCGATGGTGGCGAGTTCTGCCATGGCTTATCAGAGTTCGGTCTGCAGACGGGCGAGCAAATCGGCGTGAACGCCCGCATTCACTTCCTTGCGCAGAATCTGCTCTGCGCCCTTGACTGCCAGTGCCGCCACCTGCTCGCGCAGTGCTTCACGGGCCTTCAGTGCCTGCTGTTCGGCTTCGGCGCGTGCGGCTGCAACGATCTTGTTGCCTTCCTCGGTCGCGCGGGCCTTGGCCTCTTCAACGATGGCCTGGGCGCGACGTTCGGCGTCGGCAAGACGTTGTGCGGACTCGTTGCGTGCCTGGCCCAGCTCGGCTTCCACGCGCTTGTTGGCGGCGGACAGCTCGGACTTGGCCTTGTCGGCTGCAGCGAGGCCTTCGGCGATCTTGGCAGCGCGTTCGTCAAGCGCCTTCGCGATCGGCGGCCACACGTACTTCATCGTGAACCCGACCAGGATCAGGAACACGATCATCTGAACGATCAGGGTACCGGTAATGCTCACTTTTCACCCTCTCTATGGGATTGAATCGAAGCCATCCGCTAGCAGGCTAGAGAACGACGACGCAGGTCCGACGAGAAAGACTTACTTCGGCAGGTTGGCGATTTGCGCCAGGAACGGGTTGGCCGTTGCGAACCACAGGGCGATACCGGTGCCGATAATGAACGCGGCGTCGATCAGACCGGCCAGCAGGAACATCTTGGTCTGGAGTTCACCCATGAGTTCGGGCTGACGTGCGGCCGACTCGAGGTACTTGCTGCCCATGATGCCGATGCCGATACATGCGCCCACAGCGCCCAGACCGATGATCAGGCCGGCGGCCAGTGCAACAAAGCTAATAACTTCCATGATGACTCCTAGAGGACTTTGGTTGAAGAGAAAAACAAAAACACTAACGAAAGCGACTGATCAGTGGTGATCGTGGGCCTGGCCGATGTAGACCAGCGCCAGCATCATGAACACGAAGGCCTGCAACGTGATGATCAGGATGTGGAAGATGGCCCAGGCCGTGCCCGCGATGATGTGGCCGATGGCCAGGCCGATGCCGGTGGCCGACAGCGACCAGGCACCGCCCATCAGGGCGATCAGCAGGAAGATCAGTTCACCGGCATACATGTTGCCGAACAGTCGCATGCCGTGCGAGACGGTCTTGGCGATGAACTCGATCAGCTGCATGGCGAAGTTGAAGGGGTACAGCGCCCAGTGGTTGCCGAAGGGGGCGGTGAACAGCTCGTGCACCCAGCCGCCCAGACCCTTGATCTTGATGTTGTAGTAGAGGCAGACCAGCAGCACGGCGACCGACATGCCCATCGTCACCGAGAGGTCGGCGGTGGGCACGACGCGCAGGTAGGCATGGTGCGGGTCTTCACCGGCGAGGTGGAAGATCTTGGCCCAGATCGCCGGGAACAAATCGACCGGGAACAGGTCCATCGCGTTCAGCAGGAAGATCCACACGAAGATCGTGAGCGCCAGCGGGGCCACGAACTTACGGCTGGTGGCGTTGTGGACGATGCCCTTGGCCTGCTGGTCGACCATTTCGACGAGCAGTTCGACAGCCGCCTGAAAACGACCGGGAACACCCGAAGTGGCCTTGCGGGCAGCCAGCCAGAGCAGCCAGCAACCCAGGATGCCGAGCGTGATCGAGAAGAAGAGAGAGTCGAAATTGAAAACCGAGAAGTCGGCAACACCTCCGGGCTTGGAGCTTTGCAGGTGCGTCAAGTGGTGAATGATGTATTCACCAGCGGTCTGACCATGTTCCGCAGCGTTTTCAGCAGCCATTCGGTTACTCGTCTCTCAGTTTCCGGCGCCGGGGCGAGAACATCACCGCCAACCAGGCCGCCTTCATTGTCACCACCAGGCCGACCAGCATTGCTGGCCAGCTCAGCGCCGTAATCAGCCTTGGCGCAGCGATCAGCATCGCCACGGACAAGGCCATCTTGACCATTTCCCAAAGGAAGAACCCGAACACCGCAGTGCCCGGATTCAGGGAGGAAAACCGGCCGGTCAGCCCGCGCGCGAAAACCGCCGACGGGACAACCACCGCGATCGCGCCGTAAGCGGCAGACCACCCCAGATTTTGCCTCCCCGTCAGTCCCCAGGCAGCCAGAGCCACCACCAGACCGACAACCAACTGACCCGCGATCACCCGCCATGGGGAGATCGATGGATTCTTTGCTCGCAGCTCACGCGCCTCGTCGGCGGTCAGCGGCTTGAATTCTGCGTCCTGGCCTTCAGGGGCCTCCGAGTCATGACGGGCGATTGTTTTCATTTCGAATGAAGCCCGGATGACGACCCAGAATTTCTACAAAGCCATTGATTATAAGTAAAAACCCAGCCAGTCCCGCCATCCGTGCTGTCGCGCATGCAAATCGGCGCCGCATTCCCTGACCGGAGCCCGACGCGCCGCGCAACCATAATTCCGGCATGCACCCTATCACCGACGCCCTCCCCGCCACGCTTTGTTACCTCGATGGCGAATACACCGCACTGCGCGACGCGAAGATCAGCGTGCTCGACCGCGGCTTCATTTTCGGCGACGGTGTCTACGAGTACGTCCCCGTCTACTTCGGCCAGCCCTTCTGCTTCGAGGAGCACATGGCCCGCCTCGACCGCTCGCTCGCCGAGTTGCAGATCGAGAACCCGCTGGCGCTCGCACACTGGCGCGAGATCGTGATGCGCCTCGTCGTGCCCGCAGGCGATGCGCCGCAGTCTGTGTACTTCCAGGTAACCCGCGGTGTGGCGCCGCGCGACCACGCGATGGTGCGCGGTCTGCGCCCGACGGTGTTCGTGATGGTGAACCCGCTGCCGCCCATCTCCGATGCGGTGCGCGCGAAGGGCGTGGCCTGCGTCACCGCAGACGACTTCCGCTGGCAGAAGGCGCACATCAAGAGCACCAGCCTGCTGGGCGCCGTGCTCGCGCGGCAGATCAGCGTGGAGGCCGGCGCGGCCGAGACCGTCATGTTCCGCGACGGCTGGCTCAGCGAGGCTTCGTCGAGCAACGTGTGGATCGTGAAGGACGGCAAGCTGATGGGCCCGCCCAAGAACAACCTCGTGCTCACCGGCATCCGCTACGGCCTCTTCGAGCGCATGAGCAGGACGCTCGGCATTCCGTTCGAGCTGCGCCCCATCTCGCGCGAGGAAGTGTTCGCCGCCGACGAGGTGCTGCTCTCCTCGGCCAGCAAGGAACTGCTGCCGGTCGTCACGCTCGATGGCAAGCCTATTGGCAATGGCCGTCCCGGCCCCATCTACCAGAGCTTGTACGAGGCCTACCAGGAGGCCAAGGTACCCAACGCTCGGAAGCAGCAAGAGCAGAAACACGGAGCCCCGGCATGACCGACAACAACCCGACCACCACCGAAACCACCGCGATCCCCGATCCGCGCAAGGAATCGCTGATCGAGTACCCGTCGCAGTTCCCGATCAAGGTGATGGGCGCCAAGGTCGACGGCTTCGTGCACGCCGTGACGCAGATCGCCGAGCGCTTTGATCCGACCTTCGACGCCACCACCGTCGAGCTGCGCGACAGCAAGGCCGGCAACTACCTCGGCGTGACCATCACCGTCACGGCCACCAGCCGCGAGCAGCTCGACGACCTGTATCGCGCGCTGTCCTCGCATCCGATGGTCAAGGTCGTGCTCTGATGCACGGACCCTCGGCGCGGCAGGCCCTGCGATGACAGACACCGCAGCCATCGCAGCCCCCGCCATCGAGCTGCGCCCGCTGGGCCGCGTCGACTATGCCGACACCTTCGCAGCGATGAAGCAGTTCACGCTCGAGCGCACGCCCGAGACGCCCGATGCGCTATGGATTTGCGAGCACGACCCAGTCTTCACGCAAGGCATCGCGGGCAAGCAGGACCACATCCTGAACCCCGGCGCGATCCCCGTCGTGCAGACCGACCGGGGCGGCCAGGTCACCTTCCACGGGCCCGGACAGGTGGTGGCCTATCCGCTGATCGACCTGCGCCGCGCGGGCTACTTCGTCAAGGAGTACGTCTACCGCATCGAGGAATCGGTGCTGCGCACGCTGGCGCATTTCGGCGTGACGGGCCATCGCGTGGCGGGCGCGCCGGGCATCTACGTGCGGCTGGACGATCCGTTCTCCCATGCCGCGCTGGCCGGCCCGATGCCCGCGGCCGACCCGTTCCGCGGGCTCGGCAAGATCGCCGCGCTGGGCATCAAGGTGAGCCGCCACGCCACGTATCACGGCGTGGCGCTCAACGTGCGGATGGACCTCGAACCCTTCTCGCGCATCAACCCTTGCGGCTACGCGGGGCTGCAGACGGTCGATCTTTCTACAATCGGCATCCGAACCACATGGGAAGAAGCCGCCGCGGTGCTGGGCCAGAAGCTCTGCACCTTCCTGGCGCCTTGACACACCAATGAGCACCACAGAAGTCGTCCGCGACGCACAAAGCGCCGAAACCTACAACCCCCTGGCCAAGCAGAAGGCCGCGGCCAAGCTGTCGCGCATTCCCGTCAAGGTGGTGCAAAGCGGCGAAGTGCTCAAGAAGCCCGACTGGATCCGCGTGAAGGCCGGCAGCCCCACCACCCGCTTCTACGAGATCAAGCAGATCCTGCGCGAGAGCAACCTGCACACGGTCTGCGAAGAAGCCTCGTGCCCGAACATCGGCGAGTGCTTCGGCAACGGCACCGCCACCTTCATGATCATGGGCGACAAGTGCACCCGCCGCTGCCCGTTCTGCGACGTGGGCCACGGCCGCCCCGATCCGCTCGACAAGGACGAGCCGCTCAACCTCGCGAAGACCATCGCCAAGCTTCGCCTGAAGTACGTGGTGATCACCAGCGTCGACCGCGACGACCTGCGCGACGGCGGCAGCCAGCACTTCGTCGACTGCATACGCAACATCCGCGAGCTCTCGCCCACCACGCAGATCGAGATCCTCGTGCCCGACTTCCGCGGCCGCGACGACCGCGCCCTCGAGATCCTCAAGGCCGCGCCGCCGGACGTGATGAACCACAACCTCGAGACGGCGCCGCGCCTCTACAAGGAAGCGCGCCCCGGCAGCGACTACCAGTTCAGCCTGAACCTGCTGAAGAAGTTCAAGGCGCTGCACCCCGGCGTGCCGACCAAGAGCGGCATCATGGTCGGCCTGGGCGAGACCGACGAGGAGATCCTGCAGGTCATGCGCGACATGCGCGCCCACGACATCGACATGCTGACCATCGGCCAGTACCTGTCGCCGTCGGGCTCGCACCTGCCGGTGCGCCGCTACGTGCACCCCGACACCTTCAAGATGTTCGAGGAAGAGGCCTACAAGATGGGCTTCAGCCACGCGGCGGTGGGTGCGATGGTGCGGTCGAGCTATCACGCGGACCAGCAGGCGCACGCTGCTGGCGTCTGAAGAAGCAGAAGAAGGGCTCCAGGAGCCCGCCCTTCGAGGCATCTGGAAAGCTTGCGGCGCGCGCCGCCGGTGCACACCGTCTGTTCCGCCGCGCGCCGCCCGGCTCACCCGCGCGTCGCGTTCTCCTTCATCTTCGACAGTGCAATGGCGATGGCGGCGCCGCCCAGCGTCTTGATGAGCCCGGAGTGCTGCGCATAGAAGCGGCTCACCTCGTCGATCACGCCCGCGTGCTGCTGCTCGGCGTGCGTGGCGATCTCGGTCACCTGCGCGGGCGAGAGCTGCGATGCCTGGTCGGGCGTGATCTGCGTCTGGCCCGGCTGCAGCATGCGCCCGAGCACGCCGCCGGCAAGCGCCGAGGCGGCCGCAGGGCCCAGCGTGGCCAGGATCTGGTTGAGCACGCCGGCCTGCTGCGCCGGCGAGGACTGGCCGAAGAGCTGGCCCACCGTGTCGCCGAACGGCGGCGTCTGGTCGGAGCGCATCGCGGCGGCGAGCCCTGCGCCCAGCTCGCCGGGCGAGGCGTGCTGCGCGACCTGGTCGAGATGGGCTGCGGCATCGTTGTTGCCGATCGCCTGCTGGAGGATGTCGAGTAAGCCCATAGGGAACTCCTTGATGACGAGAACCGGATCGCCTCAGCGACTCACCAGATGCCAGACCCCGAGCAGCACGGCCGCGCCGACCACCGAGGCGATGAAGCCGGCGCCCGCGCCCGCCGCATACCAGCCCATGGCCTGCCCCGCATAGGTGGCGACCAGCGAGCCCGCGATGCCGAGCACCACCGTGAGGATGAACCCCATCGAGTTGTTGCCTGGCAGCACGGCGCGGGCCAGGAGCCCGGCGATGAAGCCGATCAGAATCGTCCAGATGATGTGCACGGTAGCTCCCTGTTGGTGACAGCACGGGCATCGTGTTCCCGCCATGCTGAGCGCCAACTGACGGCGCGCCGGCCCGCAGCCGAGCCGTCGCCAAGGCGCTGGCTGGAAGCGGGAGCATTTCGCTATCCTGCCGGCTGGCCAAGAAGAAGGAAGAGATGACTTTGCAAACGCACCCTGCCGTCCAGGCCGCGATGGAGCGCAGTTTCGGCGCCATCGCCGATCTGGTCCGCCTCCATGCGCAACACACGCCCGACCACGCTGCGCTGTCGGACGCGAACCGCACGCTGGACTACCACTCGCTCGACGCGCTGATGGACCGCGTCGCGGCGAGCCTGCAGCGCGACGGGCTCAAGGCCGGCGACGCGATCGCGATCTGCGCCTCGTCGTCGGTCAACTACGCGGCCGTGTTCCTGGGCGCGCTGCGCGCGGGTGTCGCGGTGGCGCCGCTGGCCCCCGGCTCCGCACCCGCGAGCCTGGCGCGCATGATCGAGGACGCCGATGCGCGCATCCTGTTCAGCGACGCATCGGCCGCCGAGGTGATCGGCCCCGCGAGGGAAGGCGGCATCGCGCGCGTGGCGCTCGACGGTTCGCAGGTCGGCCGCGGCATCGACGAATGGCTGGCGCCTGCCGGCGCGCGGCCCGAGCCCGTCGATGTGCAGCCGGGCTGGGCCTTCAACATCATCTATTCGTCGGGCACCACGGGCGAGCCCAAGGGCATCGTGCAGGGCCACGGCATGCGCTGGGCCCACGTGCAGCGCGGCGCGAAGTACGAGTACGGGCCAGACTCGGTCACGCTGCTGTCGACGCCGCTGTACTCCAACACCACGCTGGTGGTGTTCTTCCCCACGCTGGCCTTCGGCGGCTGCGTGGTGCTGATGCCCAAGTTCGACGCGCTGGGCTACCTGCAGCTGGCGCAGCAGCGCCGCGTGACGCACACCATGCTCGTGCCGGTGCAGTACCAGCGGCTGATGGCGCACCCGCGCTTCGACGAGCACGACCTGTCGTCGTACCGGCACAAGTTCAGCACCAGCGCACCCTTCAACGCCGCGCTGAAGGCCGACGTGCTCGAGCGCTGGCCCGGCGGGCTGGTCGAGTTCTACGGCATGACCGAAGGCGGCGGCACCTGCATCCTGGAGGCGCACCTGAACCCGACCAAGCTGCACACCGTGGGCCGGCCCGCCGAGGGCAGCGACATCCGCCTGATCGACGAGGAAGGCAACGAGCTGCCGCGCGGCGACACCGAGGTGGCCGGCGAAGTGGTGGGCCACTCGGCCGGCATGATGACCGGCTACCACCGCCAGCCCGCGAAGACGCGCGAGGCCGAGTGGTTCGATGCCACCGGCAAGCGCTTCATCCGAACCGGCGACGTGGGCCGCTTCGACGCCGACGGCTTCCTCACGCTGTTCGACCGCAAGAAGGACATGATCATCAGCGGCGGCTTCAACATCTACCCGAGCGACCTCGAGGCCGTGCTGCGCGGCCATGCGGCGGTGGCCGACGTGGCGGTGGTGGGCGTGCCTTCGGAGCAGTGGGGCGAGACGCCCGCCGCCTTCGTGGTGCGCCGCGAGGGCGACGCCACGAGCGAAGAGGAACTGCTGCAGTGGGCCAATGCCCAGGTCGGCAAGACACAGCGCCTGGCGCGCCTCGCCTTCATCGACGAGCTGCCCCGCAGCGCGATCGGCAAGGTGCTCAAGCGCGAGCTGCGTGAACTCGCCGTCCGCTGACACCGGCGCGGCGGCGCCCGAGCACGGCGGCGGCGGCAACGGCCTGCTGTGGGTGCTGGTGGCCGTGGCGGTGCTGTTCGCGTTCCTGAGCCCGCGCGCACCCATGGACTGGCTGCGCCTGGTCGACTGGCAGACCGTCGGCGCGCTCGCCGGCCTGCTGGCCATCACCCAGGGCGTCGAGAAAAGCGGCATGCTTCAGGCCACCGCCCAGCGCCTGCTCGCGCGTACCCACAACCAGCGCAGCCTCGCAATGCTGCTGACGGCCAGCGCAGCTTTCCTCTCGGCCCTGGTCACCAACGACGTGAGCCTGTTCCTGCTGGTGCCGCTCACGCGCGTGCTCGCCACACAGGCGCACCTGCCGCTGGCGCGGCTGGTGGTGCTGCAGGCGCTCGCGGTGAACGCGGGCTCTGCGCTCACGCCCATCGGCAATCCGCAGAACCTGTATCTGTGGCACCGCTCGGGCGAGGGCTTCCTCTCCTTCATGGGAATGATGGGCCCGACGGTGGCGATCATGCTGTTCTGGGTGTTCGTGGCCGTGTGGCTGCTGGTGCCGCGCACACCGATCGAGCTGAAGCCGCAGGCCGAGGCCGCGCCGGTGCAGCCGCGCATGCTGGCGCTGTCGGGGCTGCTGTTCATCGGCTTCGTGGTCGCACTCGACCGGCACTGGCTGCTCGCAGGCCTGGGCGTGGTGTTCGGCGTGTTCCTGGTGAGCTATCCGCGCGTGCTGCGCGGCATCGACTGGGCGCTGCTGGCGATCATCGCGCTGATGTTCGTGGACCTGCGCCAGCTCGCGCAGCTGCCAGCGGTGGTGTCGCTGCTGGGCCACTGGCCGATCACCGAGGGCTGGCGCGCGTACCTCGCAGCCATCGTGACCTCGCAGTTCATCAGCAACGTGCCCGCCGCCATCCTGCTGGACGGCCACGTGCGCGAC
>CAJYQC010000252.1 GCA_913776885.1 uncultured Variovorax sp. | reverse complement strand
CGCGAAGCCGATGATCTGGTTGTAGCGGCGCACAGGGCGAGCCGGTGCGCCGCTACAACCAGATCATCGGCTTCGCGAGCCGGCCCATCGCCGCCGGCGAGCACGTGCACACGCAGAACCTCGACATGGGCCCCGACAAGGGCGCCGTCACGGAAGGCTTTGTACGCGACTACGCCTTCGGCGCCGACGTGAAGCCCGCGCCCGCGAAGCGCGAAGCCACCTTCATGGGCATCCGGCGTGCCGACGGCCGCGTGGCCACGCGCAACTACATCGGCGTGCTGACCAGCGTGAACTGCTCGGCCACCGCCGCGCGCGCCATCGCCGACCACTTCTCGCGCAAGACCAACCCGCAGGCGCTGGCGGCCTTCCCGAACGTGGACGGCGTGATCGCGCTCACGCACGGCACCGGCTGCGGCATGGACACGCAGGGCCTGGGCATGCAGATCCTGGAGCGCACGCTCACGGGCTATGCAACGCATGCGAACTTCGCAGGCGTGCTGGTGGTGGGCCTGGGCTGCGAGGCCAACCAGATCAACGCCTGGCTCGCGACCGGCCACCTGGCCGAGGGCGAGAACTTCCGCACCTTCAACATCCAGGACACGGGCGGCACGCGAAAGACGGTCGAGAAGGGCGTGGCGCTCATCAACGAGATGCTGCCGCGCGCCAACGCGGTGAAGCGCGAGCCCTGCAGCGCGGCGCACATCACGATCGGGCTGCAGTGCGGCGGCTCGGACGGCTACTCGGGCATCAGCGCCAACCCCGCGCTGGGCGCGGCGGTCGACCTGCTGGTGGCACACGGCGGCACCGCCATCCTCAGCGAGACGCCCGAGGTGTACGGCGCCGAGCACCTGCTCACGCGCCGCGCGGTGAAGCGCGAGGTCGGCCAGAAGCTGGTGGACCGCATCAAGTGGTGGGAGCACTACACCGCCGTCAACGAAGGCGAGATGAACAACAACCCCTCGCCGGGCAACAAGGCAGGCGGGCTCACCACCATCCTCGAGAAGTCGCTGGGCGCGGTCGCCAAGGGCGGCACCAGCAACCTCGAGGCGGTGTACGAATACGCGGAGCCCGTCACCGCGCACGGCTTCGTCTACATGGACACGCCCGGCTACGACCCGGTGAGCGCCACCGGACAGGTGGCCGGCGGCGCCAACCTGATCTGCTTCACCACCGGACGCGGCTCGGCCTATGGCTGCGCGCCCTCGCCTTCGCTCAAGCTGGCGACCAACTCGGCGCTGTGGCAGCGGCAGGAGGAAGACATGGACATCAACTGCGGCGAGATCGTCGACGGCACCGCGTCGATCCAGGAGATGGGCCAGCGCATCTTCGAGCTGGTGCTCGCGACCGCATCAGGCGCGCAGTCGAAGAGCGAGCAGCACGGCTACGGCCAGAACGAGTTCGTGCCGTGGCAGGTCGGTGCGGTGATGTGAACCGAGCGAACCCATCGACGACGAGGAACGGCATGGCGACTCTCCCCTTCGGCTTCCTGGAAGGCACAGGCTTCGAACAGCTGGACCCGCGCTTCAAGGGATGCATCCCCGGCCCCGAGCGCGTGCAGCGCCTGTGGACCGGCGCGCGCTGGTGCGAAGGCCCCGCGTGGTTCGCGGCGCACCGCACGCTGGTGTGGTCGGACATTCCCAACAACCGCATGCTGCGCTTCGACGAGGTCAACGGCACGGTGGGAACCTTCCGCGAGCCGTCGGACAACACCAACGGCAACACGGTCGACCGCCAGGGCCGGCTGGTGAGCTGCGAGCACCTCACGCGGCGCGTGACGCGCACCGAGCACGACGGCACGATCACCGTGCTGGCCTCGCACTGGAAGGGCAAGCGGCTCAACTCGCCCAACGACGTGGTGGTGCACTCCGACGGCGCCGTGTGGTTCACCGACCCGAGCTACGGCATCCTCTCCGACTACGAAGGCCTGAAGGCCGAGAGCGAGATCGGCGCGTGCCATGTCTACCGCATCGACCCGCAAAGCGGTGAGGTCGAGCTGATGGCCGACGACTTCGTCAAGCCCAACGGACTGGCCTTCTCGCCCGACGGGTCGCTGCTGTACATCGCCGACACGGGCGCGAGCCATGCGGCCGATGGTCCGCGGCACATCCGCCGCTTCAGGGTGGGCGCCGACGGCCGCAGCCTGGGCGGCGGCGAGGTCTTCGCCGAATGCACCAGCGGCATGTTCGACGGCTTCCGCCTCGACACCGAAGGCCGCATCTGGACCAGCGCGCTCGACGGCGTGCACGCCTACCACCCCGACGGCACGCTGCTGGGCAAGATCCTGCTGCCCGAGCGCGTGGCCAACGTCTGCTTCGGCGGCCCCAAGCGCAACCGCCTCTTCATCTGCGCGACCACGTCGCTCTACGCCATCACGCTGAACGCAAAAGGAGCCTGATCCATGTCCCATACGCTCAAGGCCGACCACCTGCAGGCCACCGTCGCCCGCATCCTCGAAGCCGCGGGCAGCTCGCCCGCCGAGGCACAGCAGGTGGCGGCCAACCTCGTGCTGGCCAACCTGAGCGGGCACGACTCGCACGGCGTCGGCATGCTGCCGCGGTACGTCGACGCAGTGGCCGAGGGCGGCCTGAAGCCCAACGGCGCGGTGCGCGTGAACCTCGACATCGGCACGCTGATGGGCCTGGACGGCCAGCACGGCTACGGCCAGATCGTCGGCGTGCAGGCGATGGAGCTGGGCATCGCGCGCGCGAAGCAGCACGGAAGCTGCATCTTCACGCTGTCTCATGCGCACCACCTGGGGCGCATCGGGCACTTCGCGGAGATGGCGACTGCGCAGGGGCTGGTGTCGATGCATTTCGTCAACGTGCTCTCGCGGCCGGTGGTCGCGCCCTGGGGCGGCGGCGACGGGCGCTTCGGCACCAATCCGTGCTGCATCGGCATTCCACTCGCGGGCGCGGAGCCCTTCGTGCTCGACTACGCGACCAGCCGCGTGGCGCAGGGAAAGATGCGCGTGGCGCACAACAAGGGCGAGCGCGTGCCCGACGGCTACCTCATCGACGAGAAAGGCGCGCCCACCAACGACCCGGGCGTGGTGGTGGTGCCGCAGGGCAACGGCCTCTTCGGCGCGCTCATGACCTTCGGCGAGCACAAGGGCTACGGCATGGCCGTGGCCTGCGAACTGCTCGGCGGCGCGCTCACGGGCGGCGGCACATGGCATCGGCAGGCTGACACGGCACGCACGGTGCTCAACGGCATGCTCACGGTGCTGATCGACCCGGCGAAGCTGGGCACGCAGAAGTCGTTCGAGCAGGAAGCACGCGAGTTCGTCGCATGGCTGCGGCAGAGCCCGCCCGGGCAGGGTTTCGAAGAAGTGCAGATCGCTGGCGAGCCGGAGCGCAAGGCGCGGGCGGCGCGACGCGCGGACGGGATCTGGGTGGACGATGCGACGTGGGGCGAGATCGTTGCGGCAGGCGCGAAGGTGGGCGTCGAAGTCACGCCCTGAAGGTCTTGCTGCTTCCCCTGCCGGGCGACGGCTGGGATGGGGGCTGCTGCGCCCAACAAGCGCCCCGAGTGCCTCCAGGGCATCGAGGCCGTCGCGCCCCGCCCCACCCTCCCTCAGCGCGGGAGGGAGCCACGCATCGCCCTCAGACGATCAACGCGATAGTGGCCTCCAGATGCTCCGAAGGCGCGCGGCGGAATCCCGAGCGCGCGAAGCGCTGCAGCTGCCCCACCACGAAGGCAGTGAGTGCCGCTGCGCGCACCTGCGCATCGACGCTGGGCGTGGCCGAGCCGTCGGCCGCGGCGGCACCGCGAAGCACCTGGCGCAGCGTGGATTCGATCTTGTCGAAGAACTGGTTCATGCGCTGCTGGAGGCGCTCGTTCTCGTAGACCAGCGCGTCGCCCACCATGACGCGGGTCATGCCGGGATTGCGCTCTGCGAACTGCACGAGCAGCGTGAGGATGCGGGCGGCCTGCTGGGCGCCGGTGGCACCCTCGCGCTCGAGGATCTGGTTGACCAGCGTGAAGACGCTCTGCTCGATGAAGTCGATCAGGCCCTCGAACATCTGGGCCTTGCTCGCGAAATGGCGATAGAGCGCGGCCTCGCTCACTTCGAGCCGCGCCGCCAGCGCAGCAGTGGTGACCCGCTCGGCGCCCGGCTGCTCCAGCATGGAGGCAAGCGCCTGCAGGATCTGCACGCGCCGCTCGCCCGGCTTGGGGCGCTTGCGCGCCGGGGGAGTGGTCGTTTCCGCAGGAGTCTCTACGCCGGAAGCACTGGTCGTCTCTTCGTTCTGCATGGGAGCGCGTGCAAAGATGTAATCAATTGATTCTCGCACAGCGCAGTGAGCGCGCGCCCACGCCGGCCTCAACGGGCGCGGATCATCGTGCCGTAGGCCTGGTCGGTCAGGATCTCCAGCAGCATCGCGTGCGGCACGCGGCCGTCGATGATGTGCACCGCGTTCACGCCGCTCTTGGCCGCGTCGAGCGCACCTTCGATCTTCGGCAGCATGCCGCCGGAGATGGTGCCGTCGGCGAACAGGTCGTCGATCTCGCGGGCGCTGAGGTTGGTGAGCAGCTTGCCGTCCTTGTCGAGCACGCCGGGCGTGTTGGTCAGCAGCATGAGCTTCTCGGCCTTGAGCACGGTGGCCAGCTTGCCGGCGACGACGTCGGCGTTGATGTTGTAGCTCTCGTTCTCCTCGCCGAAGCCGATGGGGCTGACCACCGGGATGAAGGCGTCGTCCTGCAGCGCCTTGACCACGCTGGGGTCGATGGAGACGATGTCGCCGACCTGGCCGACGTCGTGGTGCACGTTGGGATCGTTGCGGTCGGCCATCTTGAGCTTCTGCGCGCGGATCAGGCCGCCGTCGCGACCGGTCAGGCCCACGGCCTTGCCGCCGGCCTGGTTGATCAGGCCCACGATGTCCTGCTGCACCTCGCCGGCCAGCACCCATTCGACGACTTCCATGGTCTCGGCGTCGGTCACGCGCATGCCCTGGATGAAGCTGCCCTTCTTGCCCAGGCGGTTGAGCGCCGCCTCGATCTGCGGGCCGCCGCCGTGCACCACCACCGGGTTCATGCCCACCAGCTTGAGCAGCACCACGTCTTCGGCGAAGTCGGCCTGCAGCGCCGGGTCGGTCATGGCGTTGCCGCCGTACTTGATGACGATGGTCTTGCCGTGGAACTTGCGGATGTACGGCAGCGCCTGGGCCAGGATCTCGGCCTTGTCGCGCGGGGGGATGTTGAGGACGGGGTCGGTCATGGGCGGTCAGGCTCCAAAGCGGTGGACGATCAGGTGAGGCTCAAATTCTCGCGCAATCCCGGTGACAGCCGACTGACTGTGCGGGCCACACCGGGGAGCCGGCCTTGCCGGGCCACCGGTGTTGCCCCCGGGCGAGGGGTTGGCGCAGCGACACGAAGTGCGCGAAGCCTGGGGGCGTGCCTGTTCACGGCCGCAGCCAGCGCGGGACCTTGAAGCGCACGATCATCAGGTACGCCCCCACGTAGGTGGTCACGAACAGCAGGCAGAAGAACATCAGCACGATGGTGTTGTTCCAGAACAGCACCGCCGGCACCACCGACAGGGCCGCGAACATCCACAGGTAGGGCGAGGTGCGGTTGTTGCGCGCCAGCAGCTGCCGGGCCTCGTCGTCCGCGAAGGCCACGCGCACGATGCGTCGGAAGATCAGCTGGTGGAAGTGCAGCGCGTCGGCCGTGCCGGGCGACTGCCCGCGCGCCAGCTTGCGGTAGATGGAGAACAGCGTCTCCCACACCGGGTAGATCAGCAGCAGCATCGGGAACCACGGCGACACCACGCGGTGGCGCTGCACCAGCGTCACGCAGGCCACGGCGATCACCATGCCCCAGACGTAGGCGCCGCCGTCGCCGGCGAAGATCTTGCCGCGCGGGTAGTTCCACACCAGGAAGCCGAAGGTGGCGCCGACCAGGCAGATCACCATGGCGGCCAGCTGCCGGTCGCCCACCTGCAGCGCCACGTGCGAGATCGCCAGGCAGACCAGCACCGCGACCGTGCCCGCGAGCCCGTTGTAGCCATCGATGATGTTGAAGGCATGAGGCAGCCCGCCGATGGCCAGGGCCGCGAAGAGCACGGTGGCGTAAGGCACCATCGCCAGCCAGCCGTCGACCGTCTCGAAGCCGGTGCGCGCCACGCCCAGCCCCAGCAGCCAGCAGACCAGAAGCGCCGAGCCGATGGTCAGGCCCAGCCGGTAGCGCACCTTCACGCGCTGGGTGACGTCTTCGACGATGCCGCCCAGCACCGCCGGCAGGATGCACACCAGCGTGAGCATCGAAGTCGTGACCGGCCAGGAGACGTTGAACGGATCGGTGCCGGTGATGCCGGCGGCCAGCCAGGCCACCCCCATGCCCAGCAGGATGCCCGCACCGCCCAGGCGCGGCACGTGGCCCTTGTGGAAGCGCTGCGGCATGTCGGCGCCATAGATGCGGGCATGCCGCCGCGCGCGCCGCATGAACACCTGCACCGAGAAGGCGGCGACGAAGAAACTGATGACGATCAGAGCAATCATGTGTGGGGTTTCGGGAACCCTAGAATTCCGGGCGAAATTAGACCATGCCCACGCCCCCCTCCTCCCGCCATCCCATCACCATTTCGATCGTGAGCCACGGCCAGCTCGCGCTGGTGCTGCCGCTGCTGGAGCAGTTGGACAGGTACAGCCGCGCCGTCATCGACAAGGTCCTGCTGACATTGAACATCCCCGAGGCCGACCTGGTCGCCGGCCGCAGCTGGGGCTTCGAGGTGGAGCGGATCGAGAACGCGAGCCCCAAGGGCTTCGGCGCCAATCACAACCAGGCCTTCGAGCGCTGCGGCACCGAGTGGTTCCTGGTGCTGAACCCGGATATCCGCTTCGACAGCGACGTGCTGTCGCCGCTGCTCGCACAGGCCGCGCCCGACGCCGGCCTGCTCACGCCGCGCATCCTGGAGCCCGGCAAGACCGAGCCCGAGCCGCACCGGGCGCTGCTCACGCCGCTCGAGATCGTCGGAAGAAAGAAGCCCGGCTACGTGCGCCCGACGGTGCCGGCGTGGATTCCGGGCCTGTTCATGCTGTTTCGCAGCGAGGCCTACCGGCAGGTGGGCGGCTTCGACGAGAAGTTCTTCATGTATGGGGAAGACTTCGACATCTGCGCCCGCACCCGCCTCGCGGGCTGGAAGCTGCAGGTGGGCGAAAACCTGCTCGCGCGGCATGATGCGCAGCGCGAGAGCCACCGGAGCAAGAAATATCTGTACTGGCACGTGACCAGCCTGCTTAAGGTGTGGCTGTCGCCGTCGTTCTGGCGGTACTGGCGGCTGCAGAGCCGCTAGCCACCCCTTCAGCCGGGAAGATCAGCCTCGCTCGAAGACGTCCTGCACGATGGCCTGCTTGCCCCGGCCGAAGCGTTCATAGCGGCCGCGCGCGGCCTCCAGGAGGATCGGCAGCAGGCGCAGTGGCCGCGCCGCCGGCAATCCGGCCCTGAACCGCTGGTGCGCCACCTTGCCGCGCTGCGCATCCAGGCAGGCCGGCCGCACCCGGTCGCCAAGCTGCTGCAACCGCTGCAGCAGCGCCTCGGCCCGGCGAAGACGTGCCACATGCTTGTCGCCCCGCTCCACGAAAGCCTTCGCCACCTTCTCGGACAGCGTCAGCCGGCGCGCGCCGATCTGGTTGTTGCCGTGCTGGCGGTAGTCGATCGTGGGCTCGGGCAGCACATCCATGCGGCCGATTGCCGCGGCGATCGCGCCCAGCCACTCGTCGTGCACCCATTCAGGAGAGAACGGCAGTGCCGCATCGAGCAGAGTCCTGCGGAACATCGTCGTCGCACCCGTCACGAGGTTGCGCCGCAGCAGCACGCCAAAAGCCTCGCCGCCCGCAATCGCCTGCAGTTCGCCTGGCTGCACCTCGAGCGCGTGGAAGAGCGTCGAGCCCAGCGGCTTCAGATCGCCGTCGACCAGGCGCGCGTCGGTATGCAGCAGCAGCAGATCGGGCCGCGCCTCGAACTGCGCCACCATGCGCGCCAGCCGCCCGGGGTGCCAGACGTCGTCCTGGTCGCACAGCGCGATGAGATCGCGGCTGCAGGCACGCACCGCCTGCTCGAAATTGCGGGTGACGCCCAGCGGTGGCGAGTTGCTGAACACGCGCAGCGCGATCCGGTCGGCCACGCCGCACTGCGCGAGGGTCTCGCGCACGACTGCGAGCGTGTCATCGCTGGAGCCGTCGTCGGAGACGACGATCTCTTGCGGCAGCGGCTCCTGCGCGCAGATGCTGCGCAGCTGCTCGGGGAGATAGCGCGCGCCGTTGCGGGTGCAGAGGGCGACGGAGACCTGGAGGGGCATCGGACCTCGATCAGACCGGCGCCAGGCGGGGGGGCCAGGCGTAGCTGAAGTCCTCGCGCTCGAGCATGAGATTGGGGCTGTACGCCGGGTCGTTCGCCAGGGCAGGGCTCCATCGGCGCTTCATGTAGGCCACATCTTCCAGATAGGAGGCACTGGCTGGCTCGCCGGCCTTCCTTTCACGGGCGGCTGCGCCCCTGTGGTCGAGCATTTCGGCATAAGGCGTCCAGAGTGTACGCAGGCCGGCTTCTCCCAGGCGCAGGCAGAAATCCACATCGGCAAACGCCTCTTTCAGATGGTTTCCATCAAGGCCTCCGACGGCAAGGTAACGATCCTTCCGGATGACCAGGCAGGCCGAGCTGACGGCAGACAGCGACTGGATCAGCGCGGCGCGACCTCCATAGCCTTCACGCCCCGCGGGCATTCCGCGATGCGAGCACCCAGCCACGCCATCCACCCCCAGGCCCAGGATGATGCCGGCGTGAGTCAGGATCCGGCGGCGGTCCATGAGGCGCGCCCCGACCGCACCAACGCCGGGCTGAAGCGCCAAGCTGACCATTTCGGCCAGCCACTCGGGCGACATGACTTCGAGGCTGTCATCGATCAGCGCGACGACCTCCCCTGTTGCACCCTCGACCGCTGCATTGCACAAAGCGGCCGCACCTTGCCTATTGGCATGTCTGAGCACGCGCACGTTCTTCATCTTGGCCAGCGCGTCGAGGCAGGTCTGGGCCGCGCTGTCATCCGAGGCGTTGTCGGCCACGACGATCTCGTAGTGCGGGTAGGCGGTCTTCGCGAGGATCGAGTCCACACATCTGCGCAAGGAGGCAGCGGCATTTCGCGTGGGGATGACCAGCGACACCAATGGCGGCGCGTCGGGCAACGCGTAGTGCACACGGTATCCGAAACCGATGTGCTCCGCCCTCGCGCGTGTCTGCGTACGCTCGAAATGCTCGTTGAGCGCGCGCTCGCCGGCCACCACGGCATAGGGCTTGGCGTCCATCGACTTTGCGGTGCTCTCGGCGTGTACGCGCCAGTGGTAGAGCACTCTCGGGATGTGGCGCACCTGCCGGGGCTCGATGCGCTCCATGCATCGAATGACGAGGTCCCAGTCCTGCGAGCCTTCAAGCCCAAGGCGGAACCCGCCCACGGCGCGAACGAGATCCGTTGAAAGCACGCCCAGGTGGCTGAACATGTTCTGCGAGCGGAAAAGATCGGCGTTCCAGTCGCACTTGAAATACGGACCCGAGCGAGTCAGCGACTCGTCGATCTTGTCCTCGTCGGAGTAGATCAACTGCACATCGGGGTGGTTGGCGATGCAGTCGGCCACCCAAAACAGGGCATCCGTCGGCAGCAGGTCGTCATGGTCCATCAGCGCGATCCATGTGCCCGAGACCAGTTCTAGCGCGCTGTTCGAAGAGGCGGAGATATGCCCGTTCTTGGGTCGGAAGACGACCTTGATGCGGGGGTCGCTCTCCGCATAGGACTTCAGGATGGCCCGCACCTCCTGCGAGGGGGATGCATCGTCCGCGATGCACAACTCCCAGTTCGTATATATCTGCGCCCGCACCGACTCGATCGCCTCCCGCAGCCACGCCGGATTGGGGTTGTAGGAGGGCATGAGCACGGAAATCAGCGGTTTGTCGGCCATGGAGGCCGCACGCTGGGCCAGCCGGGCGCTCTCGGCCGGCGTCAGCGTGTCATGCTCCCGGACCCAGCGCGGATAGTCGTTGAAGCCCGTGACTCGCCGCCCGAGCTCCCACTTGATGCCCCGCCAGCCCGCCTTCAGGAACATCCGCCAAGCGCGCTGGAGCCGCCCGCCGACACCGGGGGTTCTCCAGAGCACGGTGAGGAAGAAGTCGAAGAGCCGAGATACAGATTTCATAGACGACTTGCCGGCAAGACGGCAAGGAGGGAACCTTTTTGCAGGATTGGAGCCGTACAGCCGGCCTGAAGGAGGAGCAAGGCCCGGAGTCAGCCAGCGGGCGATTATCTTCGCATCCCCCTTTGCCTCTCGATGCGGCGCCTCTCGCCTCTCATGTCGTGGGAGACATGGCCCGTTCACCTCGCCCGGTAAAATCACCCAGATCACACAAAGGACAAGAAATGAGGCCGCACCGGGCGCCCCTGCAAGACACTCGTGCTTGGCCGGTGGCATCCCGGAGCCGTTCGGACGAAGACGCCATTGGGCGCTCCTCCTCCGCCGCCGCCGCCTCGCATCGATTCACATGAGCCAAGTTCACTCCAACCTTCACCGCAGCGCGTGGGCCGACTGGTGGGAAGGCACACGCCGCACGGACATCTGGTGGACCCTCGCCTGGTTCGACATCGTTTTGCGCTATAGGCGCTCCATGCTCGGCCCGATCTGGCTCACGCTGAGCATGGGCATCATGATCGGCGGCATGGGCCCGCTGTATGCATCGCTCTTCGGCACCCAACTGGACAAATTCTTTCCCCACCTCGCGCTCGGCGTGATCTTCTGGGGCCTGTTCTCCACCATCGTCACTGACGCCTGCAATGCCTTCGTGGGGTCGTCCAACTACCTGAAGCAAGGCTACTTTCCGATCAGCCTCTTCGTTTGGCGCGCCCTGGCACGCAACCTGATCCAGTTCGCCCACCAGATCGTGCTCTACATCCCCGTGGCGCTCTGGGCCGGCATCTCGCTTTCGTGGTCGGTCCTTCTGGTCATTCCCGCCTTCCTCATCCTGGTGATCAATGCGCATGCGCTCGGCCTGCTGCTCGGACTCATCTGCACCCGCTACCGCGACGTGACCCAGATCGTCACCAGCATCATGCAGATGCTGATGTTCCTGACCCCCGTGTTCTGGCTGCCCGAGAACCTTCCTGGTCGTGCCAAGTACGTGCTTTGGAATCCTTTCGCGCAGATGCTCGACCTGTTGCGCACTCCGCTCATGGGGGGAGAAGCCCATCTCCACAGCTGGATCGGCATCGGTTTCTGGACTGTGCTGTGCCTCTCCGTCGCGAGCGCGCTGTTCGTCAAATACCGCCGTCGCGTCGTCTACTGGCTCTGATCTATGGCATTCATTTCACTCAAGAACGTTTCGGTCAGCTTTCCGATCTACGGCGCAGGCTCGGCATCCCTGAAGAAGACGATTGCGGCTTCGGTCACCGGCGGGCGCTTCGGCAAGGAAACCGGGGTCACGGTGGTCCAGGCGCTCAGCGGCCTGAACATCGAACTGAGAAGCGGCGACCGGCTCGGCCTGATCGGCCACAACGGAGCAGGCAAGTCCACACTGCTGCGCACGCTGGCAGGCGTCTATGTACCGTCGTCGGGCGAGTTGACCCGCCAGGGAACGGTGGCCAGCCTGATCGACCCTGCGCTAGGTATCGAAATGGACGCGACCGGCGTCGAGAACATCATGCTTCGCGGTCTCGTGATGGGCATGAGCAAGAAAGAAGTCGACCGGCTCACGCCGGAGATCTGCGAGTTCAGCGGCCTGGGCGAATACGTCAACATGCCTGTTCGCACCTACTCGACCGGCATGATGATGCGCTTGGCCTTCTCGATCTCGACGAGCGTCGAAGCCGACATCCTGCTGATGGACGAATGGCTTTCCGTTGGCGACGCGGCCTTCACGGAAAAGGCCGAGCAGCGCATGAGGGACGTGGTGTCGAAGTCCGGCATTCTGGTGCTGGCATCTCATTCGCCCGAACTGATCGCCAAGGAATGCAACCGGGTGATCCATCTGGAGCACGGGCGGATCGTGGAGCGCTGAGCGCCTGGCCCCTGGTCTGGCGACTCGCAAGGCCTCGCTCGAGGCATATGGTTTTGGTCTGGTGATGCCGGCCGACTGCCAGCCCTCAGGTCAAAGAAGGGGCCTTCGGTTCGGCGCGCAGGCAAATGCGTGCGAAGGCAATCAGGCCTATGAAAACACCGCACCAAAGCGTGACGCATCGGGTTGCTATGGCTATGGCAACCGCATCAGCCTTTTGAATGCCATGCCCCATCAGTTGAAGAACAAGTGATGCCTCCATTGTTCCAAGCCCTCCTGGAACCATGCTTGCAGCACCGAACAGCGTGGCATTCACAAAAATCTCCAAAGCGACCGGCGGCTGCATTGGCAACTGCAACGCATTACAAAGGGTCGAGAACACTGCCGCTTGGATCCCATAGGCCAACGACGCCATAAGCGCAAACAATATTGCCTTGCGTAATGTCCAGATCTGTGCCCAGTATGCGAGCGCCTCTACGGCAACACGGCCTGGCGCAAGACCCCATCTGCCGGCAATTGCCATCGCGCGGTCGAACATCCACGGCGTTCGAACCAGGCCTCGGAACACAAAACTCCCCGCCAAGACGCCCCCCAGAACGAGGCTAGCGACATTCAACGTGCCTCGTGCGAGCAACCCCGCAACGGCTCCAAGCAGGCACACGCCTACAACGTCGGACAAACGATCTGCGAGGAAAGCCCCGAGGCTCTTGGCCACCGGCACACCGAACGGCCGCAGAAACAAGGATCGGATGGTCTCCCCCAGTTTGCCCGGGGACGTAGTGAGAGCCAAACCCGAGAGGTAGATTGCGAGATTGATCCGTTGGGGAACAAGATGCCCCAAGCACCGAAGGGCCAGGTGCCATCGCAAGAATCGAATCACATATGCAAGGCTGGCGACGACCGCCGTGCCAACCAGCAAGAGAATGCCCAGCCGCGCGAGCGCGCGGGTGACTTCATTCCACCCGCTCCAGATCATGCCGCCCAGGCTCAGCGTGGCGCCCAGGAGCACAAACAGGATCATCCAGCGCAGCAGCCGGGACATCGTCTTGCCCGGCAACGCCTTCGACTCGACGCCCGGCGTGCTCACGCTTTCCTGAACGTCAGCATCCGATGGCCGAAATAGCTGGTCGCCACAGGAACGAGGACTCCCGCCAGATGAGCGATGGCTTCGGCGTGGGTCACGATGCCGAGGCCCGGTAGCACCCAGCGCGCCAGGACGAGGCTGATGACCAGTGTCTGCACCACCGCCAGAAGGTTGACTGCGACAAACTTGACGACCTGCGGCCCCAAAGCGGCACCCGTGGCGGAGAACACATGCTGGCGCATCAGGACGAACGCCACTCCCATTCCGACCAGGTACGCCAGCACGATCGCCGGGCCATAGCTCAGCCATGTGCTGAACAGGAAGCGCGATCCATAGTTCGCAGCGGCGGCAATCCCACCCGCGACCAGAAATCGGATGAATTGCTTATTCAGCATGCCGGCATGTCCGTCCCGGCGACGGCAGCCTTGGCAAGCTTCCGCCCGAAGCCAATGCTCTCGGAAATACCGCGGTCTTCGGGGTAGTAGTAGGACGTATCCGCAACCCATAGGCCTTTGACCGGCAGCTTCGCAGGCGGCAGGCGATCAAGATAGCCAGGATCGCAAATCGGCTGCGCGTAGCGATAGCGACTGGCCCGCATGTCGACGAAATCCTCCGGCGCAAGGTCCGGATTGATCTTCATGCAGTATTTCCTGACCTTGTCGAGGAAGACCTCATCGGCGTCCTTGAACTTCGGATGCTCTCCAGGCATGTAGAACGGCACATACAGCACATGGGGATCGAGCGGCCGAAGGTTGCTGTACTCCACCAGACCCGGGATGTCCATATCCGGGTCGTTGATGTTGAGCCAGAAGTTTTCGGTGAGCGGCTTTTTCAGCTTCGCGATCACACAAACCACCGCGATGTTCTTGAGCGCGGCAAATGCCTCGGCGGTCGATGCCGGCAGGCCGGGGATCAGCCGTGGCACATAAGGCAGGGGAACCGTGCTGACGACCTTGTCGAAAGCTTCGAAGCCCGCTGCCGTTCTGACGCCTTTGACCTCGCCCTGCTCGACGACCACCTCGGACGCCGGGGTCGACAGCCGAAGCTCCCCGCCACGGGTCACGATCGCCGACTTCAGTGCATCGAGCAAAGTTTGCGACCCTCCCTCAAGATAGCCCAGCTTCTCCTCGAACAAGTTATAGCGCGAGCGTCCGATGCGACGGATGCGGCTCCAGATCCATGCCGCCGACAGGTTGGAGGTGTAGTCGTAGAACTTGTAGTCGAACAACCGCCGCCAAAGCACTTCGTACGCTTCATTGCCGACCCAGCGCTTGATCCAACCCGTCGCCTCCACATGATCCAGCGGCTTCCAGTCATTCCGCTTTGTCGACAGAAACGCATGCAATCCGTAGCGAAACTTCGCAATCCAACCGAGCCCCTTGAAGGTCAGCAAGGCCATCGGATTGCCCCAAGGCTGCAACCGGTTCTGATACCAGTAGCCCATCTTGGTAGCTACCCAGTTCATTTTTTTGGACAGCCCCAGTTCGTCGAGGACCTGCAGGAACGCACTGTCCGAGATGCAGTGGAAGTGGTAGTAGCGCTCGATCTGCAACCCGCTGAAATCGAATGCCGCAGTCATTCCCCCGACGCGATCATCGGCTTCGAATATCACCGGGCGATGGCCGTCGAGCACGAGTTGGTAGGCGACTGCCAGCCCCATGGGCCCGGCGCCGAGCACGGCGATACGTTGTGGTTCTTGTGGCTCTGTCATGGCCTAGAAGTCCAGAACGACGTTGCTGTAGACGGGATCGTTGAAGGTTTCATTGATCGCTTCGGCGAAAGGCGTGCTTCGCACACCAAAAATCCCGGGCCAGTCGATGACCTCGAATTCGTCCTTGGCGACCAATGCCTGCAGCTGCTGTGTCGTAAATGGAGGATTCCTGTCGAACAGCGCCCAGATCCACAGCAAGCTGTAGAACAGCCCGTAAGGAATCTTGACGATCTTCGCCTTGGCCTTGGTGGCTCGCTTGATCTCGCGAATGATGTCGATGTAGTCGACCTTTTCATGCCCCGAGATGTTGAAGATGCCTTGCCTGACATTGTTCTCGATGCAACTGATGATCACGTTGCAGAAGTCGCCCACGTAGAGCGGTTGCCGCATGAAACGCCCGTCGCCCGGCACGGGAAACACCGGCTGCTTGGCCATGAAGCGCGACAGCCAGCCGAGATGCTTGCGGTCGAACCAGCCGAACATCAGCGTAGGCCGAAGGACGGGGCATTCGATACCGCTCGCGAGGACCATTTCTTCCTGCTCTTTTTTCGACCTCGTGTAGAAATCGTCGGCTACCGACTCGACGACAGAGGAACTGATGTGGATCAGTTGAGGAATCTTGTTTTTGCGGATTTCATCCAGGATCAGACGAGTGGAATTAACATTGTTATCCACGAACTCTTGGTAGTGAATACCGCCGATCTGGGCCTGCAGCATCACTACCACCGCCGCACCGTCGAAGTGGCGCTGCCAATCGCCGGGTTTGGACAGATCAGCGAGTTCGACGACGACATCAGGCTGTACGCTTTTGAGCGTCGCCAGATTTTCTTTGTGCTTGTCGATCACGACGATGTCGGAGTAGCCTTCGGCGCGCAATCGGGCGACAAGGTTTTGACCAACAAGGCCAGCGCCTCCCGGCAACACAATTTTTTTCATGGAAACCATTCACTAAAGAGACGCAAAACAATTGAAAACCGTCACGAGACGCGATCAGGATCCGGAGCGCGCGAAGTCGCTTCATTGACGGCCCGCCATCGGACTAGCAACAGCAACCACATCGCGGACATCCCGATTGCGAAAAATGTGCCGTAGCTATCGAGCGAAACAGACACCCAGCGGTCCAGCCGACCCACTGCAACAGGCTGGGTCACGGCCAACCACGACCCCGCACTTCGATCAACCAAGCGTATAAAAAATGATTCGCCCGGCCTCACAGAGAAATAACGCTCCACCCAGGTTTCGCGCGGATCCTTCGTAAACCGCAAGCGCGTCACCTTGGCTCCCTGGATGACTTCGATGCTTCCTGCTCCTGCGGGATAGCCAGCAACCTTCATCGCGAAGACGCCGCTCGATCTCTGGGAGGCCGCGATCGGGTCGTATCTCAAGATGGTCTCTCCCACGGCAGCGTCCTGCGTCGGACCGTAGCTTCCCCAGAAAATGCAATGGCACGATGGCACGGTATGAAAGGCCCCTCCACGCTCGAAGACGCTCCCCGTCGAAGGCGTCACAGCGGCCGGCTCCAATTGACGCTGCAGGTTCTTGGGAAGAATGCGCCGCATGTCTGGAGTATCGAGAAGCTTCGCCAAGCGGTTCGCATCCGGATAAGGGAGCTGCAAAAAGGGCAAGGCTTGGAATCTTTTGAGATCCTTACCCACCAGATAGGCATCGACGTTGGCTTCCTGCGCAAGGGACGTGTCTCGCTTTTTCTCCAGGGCCGAGGAAAGCTCTGTTCCCGCAGCGCCAAAAAGAGCGCTCACCATCGCGAACACCCACAGGCATCCCCCCGCGAAGACGCCCAGTCGAAGTCTTTGCCTCACACAGTTACAGATGGCGAGTAAACACGCGAAGTTCACGAGCACGCCCATCGCATGCAGATCGAGGTAGCGAGAAGTGAGTACGTCATCCGCCCGGCCGTAGGCAACCGCAACGGCCTGCCCACCACACCACACCGCTAATGCGACAAGAAACCACGCGGGATTGCCACGCGCCGGCCGTTTCCACAACACGTAGCACACCAGCACCGTCGCGGGCAGGTTCCTTACCATCACCAACAGCCATTCTTTCAGCGATGGTCCATCCTTGACTGCCGCTTGGATGGCTTCCGTGGAAATTTGGAAGGGCCATGCCAGAACAAGGCTGAGTGCCGAAAACAAATGCGACGCATCGGATGCCTTCAACCTTGCATGCTGCTCCAGCACGGGTGTCGCGAATGCGCCTCCTACGAACAAGACCAGCAGCAGCAACGCGCCAACCAGTTCTTGCCAACGCCTGGACACGATGGCGGCCCTGATCAATAAAACGATCGCCGCTGCGGCAAGCGCGAAAACACCGGATGCGAGCGAAAAATACGCAGCAATAGTGCTTGCCACGCCGACCCACCACCAACGGCTCATCGCCTCGGCCACAACGAGCCACCACAGTGACAGCACGCTGAACAGGAGAACAAAATAGAACTGGGCTTGAAATCCAGCCAGCGTATTTTCCCATCCGAACGGGATGGCGAACAAAAGCAGCGTGAACAGCAACAGCGGCGCGAGCGCCCCTTTGCCAACAGCCTTACTCATCAACCATACCGCAGTTCCCAATGCGAACACGTGCAGCACGGCGTTGACCGCCATCTCGAGCAGGGGGCTCCATAACCCGTTGAGCTGCAGCAGCAACAGACCAAGAACACGTGTCGTGAAGATGCGATGCTCGTTATGAGGAGCGAACAACTCGCCCCACGAAAGTTCCCCTCGCAGGAACGGTATGTACAGTCTTGCAGCTTCGCCGTCCCATTGATCCCAGTAAGGCACGTCGTTGCCATAGGAATGAATGAGCCAAAGCTTCAGGCCGAGCAAGGCCGACGCGAACGCAGTGAACTGAAGCAGCGGCACAAGCCGCTTGGATATCGGGCGCGCATGGTCGATCATCGCAACACGCTTCTAGAGATTGGAGCGCTTAAATAAGGCTGTCGGCAGAAAACGGATGATCCGCATGATCCAGGCCCAAAACCACGGGGTATAGAGTACGTTTCGGCGTGATGTCACGGCCTTCTCGATATCAGCAGCGATCCGGTCCGGGGTCGCCGTCAATGCCGCCGGCAGGTCGAGTTCCGCCGTCATAGGTGTAGCAACAAAACCCGGCTTGATCGTGAGGACGTGCACGCCTTTCTTGAAAAGCTGTGCGCGCAATCCGGAAGCAAAGGCATCGACGGCAGACTTCGCAGCACCGTATACATAGTTGCTGCCACGTCCGCGATCGCCAGCCACCGATCCAATGACGGCCAGCACGCCATGGCCCTGTGCTTCGAAATGGCCTGTCATTGCGAGCATGCACGCCACGGCGCTTTCGCTGTTGGTTCGAAACTGCTCCACTGCGTAGGGCAGGTCGTCCTGGGCACGCACCTGATCCGGCAATGTGCCATGCGCAATCAATGCGAGGTCCACGGTTCCCAGCGTCTCCCAAGCGGAGTTGGTAAGTCTGGGCAAGGAAGCAAGATCGTCACCCGCCCAGACCTGCGTTCGTACCGCGGTCGCGCCACGGGCGACCAAGTCAGAGGCAATGACGGCAAGCTTTGCATCGTTGCGCGCCACAAGCACGAAACTGCTTCCCTGCATCGCGTATCGTCGGGCAACAGCTTCAGCAATCCCGGAGGTCGCGCCGATGATGAATACGTTCTTCTTTTTCATGATCAAACCAATCAGGAAGTCACGGTCACGCGTCGCCAGAATCGCGACATAAGTGAAGGATCGCGCAGCGACTCCAACTGCGCCCATGCGGGATAAGCTGCTTGAAAATGCTGTGCGCTCATATGCGCATCTTTCGCCGGATAAAGTCGTCCCCCCGCTTCATGTACTACCGCATCAAGGCGGGTGAACAGTCGCGCGTTCAATGCGTCGTGCTGGGCAAAATCTAACGCCAGCGAAACGCCGGCCTTAGGGAACGACAGCAATCCAGGAGATTCGATGTCGGCGCACTGCTTCAACACCGCCAGGAAAGAGCCCGCGCCATTGCGCGCGGTCTCTTGGAGAATGGCAGCCACAGCATCACGTCCGACATCGGGCGGAATCACACATTGGTACTGCTGGAAACCGGCCCTGCCGTAGATGCGATTCCACTGCAGCAGTTTGTCCAAAGGATAGAAGAAAGGGTCGTAATTGACACGCGTCTCGACGACTTTGCGCTGCTGGCGCTGGTAGTACAAAGTGTTGAATAACCTCAAGGTCAACGCATTGACTAGAGAGAACGGAGGGTCGATCGGCACGCGCTTGTGGTTGACCCCTGCCACTTCAAGCTCGCCTCCAGCCGCATGATTTCCACCGATATAGTGTCCACGACCAGCGTTCGCGCCACTTGCCAGGCAGTCGACCCATGAGACCGTGTATTCAAATTTCGAGTCGAATTGTGCTGACAACGCAAAGAATTCATCTAGGTTGCCGAACTTGATGCTCGTCTGCTCGATATCACTGGAGCGTACGGCACGAAGCTGAATTTCGACAGCGAGCACGATCCCGGTCAGACCCAAACCGCCAATCGTTGCGCTGAAGAGTTCCTGATTGACCGAAGGAGAGCATTCACAGATGCCTGCGTCGGATCGATAGAGAACGATCCGACGCACATGCCGGCCGAATGTGCCCATCACATGGTGATTCTTGCCGTGCACATCGTTTGCGACGGCGCCGCCCAGCGTCACGAACTTCGTTCCGGGCGTAACGGGTAAGAACCAGCCATGCGGCAGTGCAAGACCGATCAGCCCGTTCAATGTCATCCCTGCCTGAAGCAGTACCACGCCCGTTTGCCAGTCGGCTTCAATCAGGCGGTCCATCCCCGCGACAGCGATCACATGGCCTGACTCCGCAAGGCAGGAATCACCGTAGCTGCGCCCCCGACCATATCCGAGCGTCGTCCCACTGCCCTGGCTTCGCGCACGCGACAAAGTACCTGCGACGTCGAAAGGCCAAGCGATCGGATGCGCCTTCTGGGGGTGGCGGGGATATCGTCCCCAAGAGCCAAGCGTGGACATCAAAAAGCCGAAACTCCAAAGATCGCAATGAAGCAGATGCACACGCAACGACTCATTCGGTCACGCAATGCGAACACGATGGGGTCGTCATGCATCTCCCCGCGATGCGCAATGATCCATACGCGGCTCAGCCAGAAGAGCAGCAGTGGGCAGGCGGCCCACAGCCAATGCGGATGCCGATAGAGTACATGTGACTGCGGGTCATTGATGTAGAGCGCCAGCACCAGCACGGAGAGGTAGCCGGCCGAGCCCCCCAGAGACGCGAGCAACTCGAAGTCCGACGCCACATAGCCACGGCCGGGCGCCTTGACCTGCACACCTTTTTCCCGGGCCTCGTACAACTCCGTGTAGCGCTTGACCAGCGCCAAACTGAGAAAGATGAACATGCAAAACGCCAAGATCCAGAAGGTCGGCGTCAACGCCATTGCTGCAGCGCCTGCAACTACTCGTGTGGTGTAGAGCATGGCCAACACGACGACATCAACCATCACCGCCCGCTTGAGCGCCAGCGAGTAAGCCAGTGTCAACACATAGTAGCCCAGCAGAACCAGCGAAAACTTCAACGGCAAACAAAGAAGCGCGATCGCGAATGCGACGACCAACAGCGCAGGAATCCACAACATGGCGTGGAACAAGGAAAATGTTCCTGCTGCCAACGGCCGGTTACGCTTAGTGCGGTGCTGGCGATCGTCCTGCAGATCGAGTAAATCATTCAGAAGATACACACTGGACGCGCAGGCACCAAAACACAGGAACGCCAGCAGGCCTTCAGCTACGAGATGAAGATTTGTGAACTTATGCGCCGCTAATAGCGGCACGAACACCAGAAGGTTCTTTGCCCACTGATGCAGCCTGAGCGCCTTGCGCAGAACCCTTAAGTAACCCGGCCGATCCTCGAACACCTCTCCGACCCGAACCGTGCGATGCGCGCGCGCAAGAACGCCTCGCTCCGGGTTCACGATATGCGCCATGGCAGCAGACTCCCAGACCCTGAGATCCGCCGAGGAATTCCCAACGTATTCAAAGCCGTGTTCACCGTGACGAGACACAAGCGCATCGCGCTTGTGTGCCCCCGCCAAATTCAGATCGCGGGTTCCGATCACGTCATCGAATATCGACAGGTGGTCTGCAATTTTGCGTGCCAGTTGGAGCTCGGACGCAGTCGCCAGGACGAGCTTTGCCCCCTCAGCGCGCTGCGCTACGAGCCAGTCGATGAGTTTCTGGTTGTAGGGCAGAGTTCGGACGTCTGAGCCGACCGACGCGGCGATCTTCTGCTTGAAATGCGCTTTGCCCCTCAGCAACCAGAAAACCAATTCAAAAATGCGCAGCGGGTTGAAGCGGAGAAAAAGAAAAATGCTCTCGATAAGCATGTCCGAGCGAATCAGCGTGCCGTCAAGGTCTACTGCAATGACTCGATTGGGCGCATTCATAGCGCCTGCATTGGATATTTCACCTGGGCTCATTGGGTGTGTCGGGGGTCGAAATTGACTCTGCCCTCGGTGGTCAAGCGTGGCCGAAATCCAACCGGTTGAGGGCGAGGTTGGGACTGTATGCAGGATCAGCTTTCAGACTGAGCCCCAACGATTGAGTCCAAGTTTACCTTGAGGAAATGACATCGTTTCTGAAGCCAATCTAGGGCACCTAACCTGAACTCAGCGCGTCACGGCCAGCGCCCCTAGTACGCCGACGAACGCCGAAGTCCAGTCCGTCCCCAACGTGTTCGCGGCAAAATTGCGATCGCGGATCTCATGGTCGTCGGCGATCGCCACGCCGGTCCGAAGCGCACCCAGCAAGGCTTCGGTCTCGAGTTCGACGCACAGGATGTTGGGCGAGTAGCTCGACAGGTCCTGCTTGTTGGCGAAGCTGTTCGTCACGACCACCGCCCCACTCGCGGCAAGATCGAAAGGCGGATAACTGGGATGCGGCGTATACATCAAGCTCAACCCGAGATCGATGGTCCCTGCGAGTTCCGCATATGCCTCCCACCCAAGGCCTTCGCAGCGCTGCGGAATGTAGTCCACACCAAACTTCACATGCGGGATGTCCTTGCCAACAAGGAATATCTCCCACCGCGCCAAGTCGAGGATGCCCTCGTTCACCGCGCGATCGATGACGCCCAGTCCAATATGGAAAAGATTGCGTGGATTGTTCGGCCTTGCGTAAAAGAAAAACCGCTTCTTGGCGCCCGTCTCGCGAGGGCGCGGATGAAACAACGAGCGAGGAAATGCCGGTTCGAACCAGAAACCGTTGCGCCCTAGATGGTCGAGGCCTGTGGCCATCAGATGCTCATATAGCAATCGTGTGTTGACGACAAACCTGATGTCTTGGTTGCGCAGGACTCGCTCGCAATGGACCCGGTCCTCGCCGAATGCATAGAACATGCGTTCGTCTTCCTGCAACAGGTAAATGATCGAAGCGACGGGTACGCTGGCGAGCGCGGCCGAAGTAGTCCACCAAGAGGTCGTGACGAAGATCTCCCCCGGGTAAACACTCAGGCTAGGAACTGTGTCAATGACGGACGGCGTTGCCGTCGGATCACTTCTCGGCGGCGCAAACGCGAACTCGATGTTCTGCTGAAGCTTGATCCCGTAGGCGTTGAGGATCTGCCAGGCATTCGCCGGCGATGGCACCTCATTCCTTGTCACAACCCGCAGCACGGCGTTCATCCTGTTTGCCAGTTGGGCGGAAAGCAACAGAGCGGTGCCCACACCGCCAAACAAACTCTCCGAGCCGATACTGTCCGTCACCACGCTGACTCGACGCACCGACGGTTGCGCGACCTCGCATACCTTGAGCGCCTGCTGAGACTTGAAGCGACTCGCCAAAACCTGCGATACCGCCTGGGCGTTGGACTCGTTGTCCTCCTCGCTGAATATGACACGCCCAGCGATGGCGTCCCCCAGTTTCTTTCGGATCAACTTCACGGCGGCGCTGGCGCCGTTTTCCCTCCAGAACTCCACAAAGCGCCGGCCTCGCATACTCATTTCTTGCTACCTTTTCTATCTACCCCAACTCGCGCTTGATCGAGGAAAGAAAACGAAATATCGAAACCTGTGGCACGTCCGTCCGACTAATTTCTAATTTTTAACATCGAAAGCCGTCATGGAAAATTTAAAAACATGGATCTCCGCGACAGCTTGTTCAGGATTTTTGCCTGACAAACTCAACAACCTCCGATAGCGATTCCTCCCAGGAGGACGGAATGCTTTGTTGAAGATAATTTTCTTTCCGCAGCACGTTATTCTTGGCCAATGCCACCGCCTTTTTCATTCCACTCATGAACGCATCATCTGAAAGGTCGCAGGCGATGATATTACTGCTGCAAGGAAAGGAGTTCTTCGTATAAAGCGTATTGGTGACCGCCACTCCTCCCGAGCTGGCCACATCGTAAACAGGATACCCTGGGTGAGGTGTATGAATAAGACACAAACCCAAATCGACGTCCTGCAAGAAATTTCTGTACTCTTCCCAACTCAAAATACCAAGATTAGTTGTCTTTTTCCCGCCGAAAAATTCAATCTGAGGAATAGAGTCGTCGCCCGCGAGGAAAATATCCCATTCCACCGGATCAAGGACGCCAGACTTAATGCACTCATCAATGATGCGAGTACCGAACCAAAAAAGATTGCGCGGATTGGTCATCCGAGCATAGAAAAAAAGATTGTAGGTTTTTTTCCGCAGGAACTCTTTGGAAGTATTTTTCGAAAATACCGGATCGAATACCGCGCCATTTTTATAAATATGCGGGTACTCACCTTTGAACCAATCGGCCAGATACTGGCTATTGATAATATATTTAGCTTTTGGCGAATTGAGCGCGTTCCAGCAATCCAGGTAATCATCGCCACGCTGGTAGAACATCAATTCATCTTCCTGGATGATGTGATAAACGTTCTCGCTCTTCACAGTTTTGCGCAATGCCGTGGCGGTCCACCAAGACGACGCAAGAAAAATATCCGAATCCGAAGCATACACAGGAAGAGAGTTTCGACCCAGATCATCCCTGGAGCTATCCGAATAAAAAAGAACATTTCCCCACGGCTCTATGCCCAATGCGGTCATGATCGCTAGATATTGCTCTTGGGTCGCTCCACCGTCTCGCGTAATAATGCGCAACGGTAGCCTGAGCGCTCGAGCAAGCGCGGTGGCGATCCCCGTACAAGTAGCGATGCCACCAAAAAGCTGGGCCCTTCCTAAGCTAGAAATAACAAGATTCAGGCGTCGCTCTCCACTTGAATCGATCACGATGTTCATTGGGTGCATATGCCGATGCGTGCTAAGCCAATATTCCTCACTTTTTACGCATGGCAGTGCCGGGACAGCACTCTCAGTCCTCTGACCTTCACTCGCCGATCGAGCTTGGCTTTCGCGTATTTCTTGCTCGCGCGCCCGTTTAAGCTCCAGAAGTTTTTGATAAATTCTGACCGCGCCATATGGCGTCATCATTTTTATCAATTTCTTTGGTCGCGCCAAGATCCGAAGCTTGGCAACCACTCGTCGAATAAAACTGATCTCCATTTTTTTATTGCCTTCCCCTTGAACCAAAAATGCAGAAGTCTGTACCGAAATTGCTTCGGCGGATGATTGATGCACAAATTGTCGATTGCGAACGATGCCATCAATAAATCCAGGAGCAATTTCCTTGGACGGGACAATTTTGTAGTCAAAGCCCGCATCCCAAGCGACATACACCATGAGTCGCTCAAGCGCATGAAGGACCGACCGTTCAGGTAGCGGTTCAATCGGAACTTCATCAACGCTTAAGCTCAGCGAGCTTATTCTTGCAAGTGCATTTGGGCGGTACCAGAACATGGTGCCATAAGGCATGATGAAAGCCGAGGCGCTTTCGAAATCGACTTTTTTCTCACAGCGTAGCCGGCTCCAAAGGTCGTTCATCATGCCGATGAAAGGAGCCTCTGTTTCACGTCGCACCGGAGCGACATACCTCCAAAAACGAGGAATATCGGGGATAACGATACCGAGAGCCGGGTTTTCCTGAAAGGATTTAATTATTTTTCCAGCCTGCAGCAGCAGCGCATCAAAAATATCTTGCTGCCAGGACGCACCTACCCAATCCGCGACGGTTGGACTTTTTTTCGTATGAGCGTGCAAGACAAAATCGTAATTGGACAAATTTTCCGAGATAGCAATCCAC
Organism: uncultured Variovorax sp.; assembly: GCA_913776885.1. Taxonomy (GTDB): domain Bacteria; phylum Pseudomonadota; class Gammaproteobacteria; order Burkholderiales; family Burkholderiaceae_C; genus Variovorax. Next base: position 14,896 of record CAJYQC010000252.1, on the reverse strand, counting down.
GGCAGAATATCACGCCCCCGATTTTCAATCACGATGACCTCACGTACTTCGGAAGCAGAAGCAGCTTGGGGCAGGAGAGCTCGAATCTCTTCCGCCTTGCTTTCTGAGGAGGTAGTTATGAAGAGCGCGTACCGAAAATCCCAGGCCTTCAGATATTCGAGGTATTTTTTCCACACATCGACATAGAAGACATGAACATGAACTGCAATTAGGCCATTTTCATCGCCATCGGCCCGCAAAGAAGCCGGCCGATAAATATTCAAAGCTTTATCGCAATACAAAATCGACTTGTCGGGCTGAAAATCCGTGGAAATATATTTTTCAATCAATTCTACAGGATAGCCGGATGCCCGCTCGATTTCATCAATAACATGTCTAGGATTTTTATGCTGAAGCAATGCCTTTATTTTTAGCAGCGGCAACCGCTCGTTGACGCAGATGTCCGCGGGCACATATGAAAGCTCTTCACGAGCAAGCGGTAGATCGAGTGTATCGAGCAACACCTTGTATGAAAATCCTGCATCACGAAGGATTTGCGTAAAGCGTATCTCGTATTTAGCAATAACTTTGAATACATCGGTTTCGCAATCCATTTCTAGCCAGAACGACCGCCAGGCAGGAGATTGCGTGACTTGGGATTTGAAAACCATAAAGAAGCTTTGCACGTGCTCCAGAATGTTGGTTTCCAATTCACGAATGACTTCCTCGCCTCGGCGATGATTGATCATTCCCCAAAAATCACACGAGTCTAGGGCCATCCTGTCATAAGCCAGGCGAAGATCGAACAACGGCCCGAAGCAGGTGTCATTCATCAAGGTTACGCTGTCATAGGCCGAAATATTTTCTCGCCCTTCACGATCGATCGCTTCTTTCCATGCGTAGAAATCGAAGCCCGCATTCGCGCGCTCCAAGATCTCATCCACAAAAGGCGAAAGCGCTCTCTTGTCCGAAGAAGACAGCGGACTATTCGAAACAAATACGACGCGCTCGAATATATTCCTGAGATTTTTTACCTGATAAAGAACATGAGCATGCAGATCTGAGTTCTTGTTGTAATGAACATAAAAAAGGATTTTGCTCATGGCATTTATAGTGAAAGGCAAAAATGACCCACCCCGGCGCTTTTTAAATCAAGCAAAACCTGAAATTCAGCCCTCTTGCATTGACAATTAGTTCAGCCAAGCTTGTTGCAATTAATCGGGCGCTGGCGCGCCAACGCATCCTGTGATTACGGCGATTGATCTTGGCAGCCGATCGATCCGTGGCCTTGATTCGATACAGGCACCTCGATATGTAGTGCGTTCCGCAGGTGAGTTATCGGATGGGTGCCGCCTTGCCCAAAGACATGTCTTCGGGGGTCGCGAAACACAAGCCACTCCGTCGAGTTTTAAAGGTACGCAGTTAATGTCAACGATCCAAGTTCGATCCCGCATGCACGATGAAATGCTGGCTCGATGGTCAGACTAGCTACGTCCAGCCAATCGACTCCGCAAACATTCATCTGCGCCGCAAGAAATCGGCCAACTTGCGCATCGGGTAGGTCACACGCCACGAGGTCGAGGCGCGAATGGCTCGAATTTCGTCCTTGAGGGTGATCAACTGCCCCTCACATTCTTCAACTCGCGCTTGAGTAGTCTGCAACTGTTGCTGGATATGTTTCAACTCTTGCCGGGTCTGGCTCAACTCCAAGTCTTTCGCGCTAACACTGCCCTGGAACTGCTTCAATTCAACTCGCAGTTCGGATTCCGTCTGGAGCCAAATCTTCTGCCGGGACCTCAGTTCGAGGAGTTCATCCTCCGGCAATGGAGGCAGGATTGACCAGGGGTTCGCAGTCTGGGCCTCCACCATGGCACGCATTCCGTGCTGAGCCATCAACTGAGCGGCGGTAATCGCATCCGTTCCGACTACGACGCGCGGGCCCAACTCGTTTGCTGATGGAGCGCGCTTGCGAATCACACACACGGAGTTATAGAACTCGACAGCATGGATTTGCGCCAGGCTCTCCTCGTCCAATCCTACGCCGTAGCGCCTCTCGAACGAGCGCAGGATTTCTGCGCGGCGATAGGGCGCGCCCCAGTGCTCATGGTTGATGATGTCCGCCAACCTCTTGAGAAAGGACATAGACGACCACGGATCAACCAGACCACCTTCGAACTCCTGCCAATAGGAGCAATGCAGGTCCTCTACGACGAAGATTCCGCCTTGCTCGAGCCTGGGGAAGTACCGAATGAAGCTCCGAATAATGTCGCTCGATCGATGAGACCCGTCATCGATGATAAGGTCGAAGCGCTCCGAATGAGCTGCAATGGCGCGCTCGGATTCGTCGGTATTGGCATCGCCCACCACCACGTGGATGCGAGGATCGTCGTACCTCAACTGCGTGCATGCAGCGTTGATATCGCATCCGACCAATGCGGTAGCGTTTTCGAAGTATCGGCTCCATATTTCCAACGACCCGCCATTCTGGATTCCGATCTCCAGCAGGCGCAGCCTGCTACCACGATAGGAGCGAAAAAGCTCCTCGTAGATATTGATATAGACCGTCCACTTGTCCGAGACCTTGCCTCGATGCGAGGCATACAGATCAAGAAGGGTTTGCGTGCCCGGCGTGGAATTCATTTCGCTCAAGATGCGCGTACGCGCCTCAAGCATCGAATACCTCGGCCGCGTGCAGATACGGAGCCACGGCATCCTTGGCCGACAGCTGCGGCTGAACACCACAGTCCGGCCAATCGATTGCCAACGTCGCATCGTTCCACCGCAGACCTCGTTCGTGCGTGGGTGCGTAGTAGTCGGTTGTCTTGTACAGAAAATCGGCTGTATCACTGAGCACGAGAAAACCGTGCGCAAATCCAGGTGGAACCCATAATTGCCTGTGGTTGTCCTCACTGAGTTCCACACCAACCCATTTTCCAAAGGTCGGCGCCGACTTGCGGATATCCACGGCCACATCGAACACCGCGCCGCGCGTCACGCGCACCAGCTTGCCCTGTGGCTGCTGGATCTGGTAATGCAAGCCGCGCAGCACGCCCTTAGCCGAGCGCGAGTGGTTGTCCTGGACGAATTCGACGTGCCGACCAACGGCCTCATCGAACGCCTTGCCGTTGAAGCTCTCGTAAAAGAAGCCGCGCGAATCACCAAAAACCTTGGGCTCGATGATCAGCACCTCAGGGATCGCGGTCGGGGTAACTTTCACGAGCGCACCTCCTCAGCCAGCAGATGATTCAGATACTTGCCATAGCCGTTCTTCTGCAACGGCGCAGCCAGCTTTGCCAATTGCTCCCGATCGATGAAGCCGTTGCGCCACGCAATCTCTTCCGGGCAAGCAATCTTCAAGCCTTGTCGATGCTCCAGGGTTGCAATGAACTGTCCGGCTTCGAGCAAACTCTCATGCGTCCCGGTATCCAGCCACGCATAGCCGCGCTGCATGATTTGCACATTGAGTTGGCCCAGGTCGAGGTATGCCTGGTTCACCGCAGTGATCTCCAACTCGCCACGCGCGCTCGGCTTTACCGACTTGGCAATATCGACGACCTGGTTGTCATAGAAGTACAGGCCGGTCACCGCATAGCTGCTCTTGGGCTTCGCCGGCTTTTCCTCGATGCTGCTGGCTTTTCCCGCCGCATCGAATGCGACCACGCCGTAGCGCTCCGGGTCATGCACATGGTAGGCAAAGACGGTCGCGCCGTTCTGCTGCGAATCGGCGTCCGAGAGCAGGTGGGCAAGGTCATGGCCGTAGAAGATGTTGTCGCCCAGCACCAGCGCGCTCGACGAATTTCCTACGAATTTGTCCCCGATGATGAACGCCTGTGCCAGTCCGTCCGGACTCGGCTGCACCGCATACTGCAGATTGATGCCCCACTGGCTGCCATCACCCAGCAGCTGCTGGAAGCGCGGCGTGTCCTGCGGCGTGCTGATGATCAGGATGTCGCGCATGCCACCCAGCATGAGGGTGCTGAGCGGGTAATAGATCATCGGCTTGTCGTATACGGGCAGGAGTTGCTTGCTCATCGCCAGCGTGGCCGGATGCAGGCGCGTGCCCGAACCGCCGGCCAGGATGATGCCCTTGCGTTGCGTCGTCTTGGTCATGCTCTTTCTTCTCGTGGGATTCTTCAAAGGATCTCGCGCAGCATGCGCGCGACGCCTTCCTGCCATGGCGGCAGGCGCAGGCCGAAGGTGGTCTGCAGCTTGCTGGTGTCGAGGCGCGAGTTGTGCGGGCGCTTCGCGGGCGTCGGGAATGCGCTGGTCGGCACGGGCTCGACGGCGTCGGGCCCCGCCTTGAGTTCGACGCCTGCCTGCTGCGCCATTTCGAGCACGAAGCGCGCGTAGCCGTACCACGTCGTCTCGCCGCCGGCGATCGCGTGATAGAGGCCGACCCTGGAGGGATCCTGCAGCGTCGCCCTGATGGCGTGCGCCGTCACGTCGGCCAGCAGCTCCGCGCCTGTTGGGGCACCAAACTGGTCGTCGATGACGGTCAGCTTGTCGCGCTCCTTGGCCAGCCGCAGCATGGTCTTGGCGAAGTTGCCGCCGCGCGCGGCATACACCCAGCTGGTGCGGAAGATCAGGTGCCTGGCGCAGTGCCGGGCCACCAGTTGCTCGCCCTCGAGCTTGGTGCTGCCGTAGACGCTGAGCGGGCCGGTCGCATCGCCTTCCTTCCACGGCGTGGTGCCGCTGCCGTCGAAGACGTAGTCGGTCGAATAATGGACCATCAGCGCGCCGATCTGCTGCGCGGCCTCGGCCACCACGCCGGGCGACGTGGCGTTGAGCTTGCGCGCGAACTCGGGCTCGCTCTCGGCCTTGTCGACGGCGGTGTGCGCAGCGGCATTGACGATCACGTCGGGGCGCACCTTGAGCACCGTGTCGGCGAGCTCCTCGGGGCGGCTGAAGTCGGCGTGGAAATCGGTGCTGTCGAAGTCGAGCGCGACCAGTTCACCCAGCGGCGCCAGGCTGCGCTGCAGTTCCCAGCCGACCTGTCCGCCCTTGCCCAGCAGCAGCAGCTTCATGCCGCGGCCTTCGCGTTGTTGTCGTACTGCTTCTCGACCCACTCGCGGTACGCGCCACTTTGCACGTTGCGCACCCACTCGCTGTTCGCGAGGTACCACTCGACGGTCTTGCGGATGCCGGTGTCGAAGGTTTCGGCGGGCTTCCAGCCGAGTTCGCGCTCGAGCTTGCGTGCGTCGATGGCGTAGCGGCGGTCGTGGCCGGGGCGGTCGGTGACGTAGGTGATCTGTTCCTTGTACGGCTTGCCGTCGGCGCGGGGGCGCAGTTCGTCGAGCAGGGCGCACACGGTGTTGACGATCTCGATGTTCGGCTTCTCGTTCCAGCCGCCGACGTTGTAGGTCTCGCCGAGCTTGCCGGCCTCCAGCACGCGGCGGATGGCGCTGCAGTGGTCCTTCACGTAGAGCCAGTCGCGCACCTGCATGCCGTCGCCGTACACCGGCAGGTTCTTGCCGGCCAGCGCGTTGACGATCATCAGCGGGATCAGCTTCTCGGGAAAGTGGAACGGGCCGTAGTTGTTGGAGCAGTTGGTGGTGAGCACCGGCAGGCCGTAGGTGTGGTGCCAGGCGCGCACGAGGTGGTCGCTGGCGGCCTTGCTGGCCGAGTAGGGGCTGTTGGGCTCGTACTTGTTCTCTTCGGTGAAGGCCGGGTCGGTCTTGGAGAGCGAACCGTACACCTCGTCGGTCGAGACGTGCAGGAAGCGGAAGGCCGATTTCTGCTCGGCCGGCAGCGAGCTCCAGAACCCGCGCACCGATTCGAGCAGGCGGAAGGTGCCGAGCACGTTGGTCTGCACGAAGTCTTCGGGGCCGTGGATCGAGCGGTCGACGTGCGACTCGGCGGCGAAGTTCACCACGGCGCGGGGCTTGTGCTCGGCCAGCAGGCGGTCGATCAGCGCGCTGTCGCCGATGTCGCCCTGCACGAAGATGTGCCTGGGGTTGCCCTTGAGGGATGCGAGGGTCTCGAGATTGCCGGCGTAGGTCAGCTTGTCGAGATTGACGACGGGCTCGTCGCTGTTCGCGATCCAGTCGAGTACGAAGTTGGCGCCAATGAAGCCGGCGCCGCCGGTTACGAGGATCATGGGATTCCCTGCAAGTTATGAGACTTTGCCGTCACGGCAGATTAACAATCCATTATCCCATCGGACCGTTGGTCAAAAGTCACAGATTGGCAGCGCCCGCATGCCCCGCCTACAATCCCGTCCACTGCAGGAGAGCGGGCCACCCGGCGGCCCCACCGAAGGCGCAAACTCCCATAAACGCTCAGGTCGGCCCCAAAAGGGCCTGTACTGCATCAACTGAAAACGCCGTCTGGAGAGCCGCCACGCCACGTGGCGCACCGAAGGAGCAAACCCTCTGCGGGCGCAGCGGGTGAATCTCTCAGGTACCGAGGACAGGGGGAGCGGCAACTTGGACTGCGGTCGTCCGGTTGCTTTTGCTATTCATCCGATAGCAAACCTCGCCCGCCGTTCAAGCGCTGCAACCTCAAAGGTATTTGAAATGCGCGTGATCGTCCTTGGCGCCGGCCTGCTCGGCGTGACTTCGGCTTACTACCTCCAGCAACTCGGCCACGAAGTGACCGTGATCGACCGGCAGGCGACCCCCGCCGCTGAAACCAGCTTCGCCAACGGCGGGCAGATCTCCGTCAGCCACGCCGAGCCCTGGGCCAACCCCAGCGCGCCGCTGAAGGTGCTGCAATGGCTGGGCAAGGAAGACGCTCCTCTGCTCTTCCGCATCCGCCCCGACATGCGCCAATGGCTCTGGGGCCTGCAGTTCCTGCGCGAATGCACGCCGGCGCGCACCCGCCACAACATCGAACAGATCGTTCGTCTGGGCACATACAGCCGCTCGATGTTGCAACAGTTGCGCCGCGACACCGGCCTCAGCTACGACCAGCGCACGCAGGGCATCCTGCACTTCTACACGACGCAGAAGGAGTTCGACGGCGCCCTCGAGCCCGCCGAGCAGATGCGCGCCCTGGGCTGCGAGCGCCGCGTCATCTCGGCCGACGAGGCGGTGAAGATCGAGCCCGCCCTCGCCCACATCCGCCCGAAGCTCGCCGGCGCCACATACACCGCCGAAGACGAGTCCGGCGACGCCAACCGCTTCGCGCGAGAACTCGTCGCGCTGGCCGCCGCCGCGGGCGTGAGGTTCCTGATGAGCCACACCGTGACAGCGTTGCGCGAGGCCGGCGGCAGCATCGACCACGTCGAGGCCACCGACAGCGAAGGCCGCTTCCAGCGAATCCGCGGCGACGCGTTCGTGCTGGCGATGGGCTCGCTGAGCCCGCTGTACGCAGCGCCGCTGGGCATCCGGCTGCCGATCTACCCGGCCAAGGGCTATTCGGTGACCCTGCCCGTCAAGGACGCCTCCAAGGCCCACCAGGTCTCGCTGACCGATGACGAATTCAAGCTCGTGTTCTCGCGCTACACCTCGGAGTCCGGCGACCGCCTGCGCATCGCCGGCACGGCCGAGCTCAACGGCTACGACCGCGACCTGAACCGCGTGCGCTGCGAAGCCATCGTGCGCCGCGTCGAGGAGCTCTTCCCCGGTGCCGGCGACACCACCCAGGCCCAGTTCTGGACCGGCCTGCGCCCGGCCACGCCGAGCAACGTGCCGCTGATCGGCAAGACGAAACTGCCGAACCTGTTCCTCAACACCGGCCACGGAACCCTGGGCTGGACGCATGCCTGCGGCTCCGGCAAGTCGATCGCGCGAATCGTGAGTGGGCTGGCGCCGGAGGTGGATTTCGCGTTCACGGGGATGCCGGCGCCCGCGCCGCGCGTCCTGCAACCGGCCTGACACGGCCGGCCGGGGTCAGTCGTCGGAAGTGAATACCGTCAACACCCCGGTATACCCATACAGATGGTGCCGTGCGATCTCTCCCGCGGCGAAGAAGCCCACCAGCGGCACATCGCCCAGCGCGTGCCGCACGATCTGCAGTTCGGCGCCGGGCGCGCCGAAGTGCGGGCCGCCGCGGCCGGAGCAGCTCACGTACACGGCCCCCGCGATGCGGCGCGCGGGGTGCGGCGCGGCCTCGGCCTCGCCTGCCGCCACGGCGCGGGCGGTGGCGAGCGTCTGCTCCTCGGGCTCCAGTTCCTCGCGGATCTCTGCGCAGATGCGCATCAGGTCGGCGCGTGCGGCCTGGGCGTTGCGTCGGCAGAAGGTCAGGCGCATGCCGGCTTCCGCGGTGTCGGCGATGGCGACGCCGCGCCGCGTGGGGTCGAGTCCGATGATGTGGCGCACGAGCACGTCGGCGCCCAGGTCGCCGGTACGGCGGATGCCGTCGCTGCCGGCGTCGGCCAGGCCGACCAGCGTGTTGCGCACCGCTTCGATGGCCTCCTGCGGGCGTTCCAGCGACACCTGCAGGTCGGCCAGCAGCACGTCGAGCGCCGGCTCGCCGTCGAGCTTGAGCAGCCGGTTGCCGTCGGCCTCGGTGATCTCGCGTTCGCGCACCGCGCCGGAGCGCAGCGGCTGGCAGCCCTGCGTGACGCGCGACACCAGCCGCACGCCTTCGCCAAAGACCACGCCCGATAGCCCGCCCGAGAACACGCCGCCTGCGGCGCCATGGCCGCGGATGTTGCCGTTGCCGCCGACCGCGAACTGCAGCGCGCCGTTGCGGCCCGACGAGAGTCCGCCGAACAGGTAGCCGGTGTCGGTGCGCCCGGCCATCTCGCCGATCAGCTCGGCGAGGTCGGGCGTGGCGGGGTCGGCGTGCACCAGCGCGGTATGCGCCTCGAAGCCGCTCATTTCCGAATTGCCCAGCGGCGCGACGCCGGAGAACACGCGGTACCGGTCGCTCGGCAAGGCGCAGAGCATGAGGGTCATGCCGGGTTCGTCGAAGTACTCGGCGTTGTTGGCCGACACGCCCACGCCGACGGTGCCCGACCAGTCGGTCACCTCGGGCAGTTCGGCGCTCAGGTGGTCGAGGATCTCCTGCGCGTCGTTCGCGTAGTGGTCGGTGATGTAGAGCAGCCCCAGCGTGGGCGCGGAGGCGTAGTCGGGCAGCGCCATCTGCGCCCGCAGCTGAGCCAGCACGAGGCCTGCGGCCATTCGCCATTGCGGATGGGTGGCATGGCCGGAGGGAAACAACTTCATGATGCGTGCCAACCCGTTCTTGAAAATGGATGTTTGCGTATGACGTCAGCGTCGCGCGGAGGTTCGCTTGCGCGCGGCGACAGTCGTCTTTTTCCTGGCGGCCGCAGCCGGCTGCTTCGGAGTCGTCTTGGTGTTCTTCTTCGCGGCGGCCGCAGGCTTGCGCGCCGCCGCCGGCTTGCCCATGACGGAGCCGACCGCATCGGCCAGCGGTTGCGCCATGGACGGCATCTTCAGCTGGGCCGCGTCCTGCAGCGCCGTGCTGGCGATCTGCTGGAACTGCTCGGTGAGCGAGCCCCACCACTGCATCGGGTCGACCACGCCCGCGCCCTCGCCCGCCGTGGCTTTCGACCTGGAGTCGGCCGGCTTCCGGCTGGCCTTCTTCGGCGGGGGAGCCGCTTCTTCGGCTTCTTCCTTTGGCGGTTCTTCGTCCTCGATTTCCTCGGGCTCGGGCTCCGCCGCGGCCTGGGCGGGCGCGGCGGCGGGCGTCACGACAGCCGCGGCGGCGCTCGCCTGCCGGGTGAACGCGCTGGCGATGTCTTCCATGCGGACGTTCATGCCGCGCAGCGTCGAAAGCGTCATCTTCTGCACTTCGAGCGCCTGGATGGTGGCCTTCAGCGCATGGCCGTTCTGCTCGAGCCAGTACTGCACGGTCTTGAGTTCCTGGATGCGCTTGTCGACCTCTTCCACGCTCAGCGTGGGCGCCACCCAGCTCGCGAGGCTGGGAATGCCCGGCATGGAACCGCTGCCCGAGGCAGCGCCGCCGGCGAGGTTCTTCAGGAAGTCGAATCCGGGAACGAACTGGCTGAAGTCGAAGGGCTTGCTGGCGTTGCTCATGCGGAAGGTCTCCTGGGGTGCTGGGTATGGGTTTTCTTGTGCTGCCAGCTTACTCCAAGCCTCCGGCGTTTGACCCTGCCTCGCCGGCTTTTCCCTGCGTGCGCCGCCGATGTGGAAGCCCCGTCGCGCAACGCCACGGAACCGGATCCGCCGGGCAGTTGGCGTCGCCTCCGACGGGAAATCCGCGCGCTGTGAGGAGTGCACGAAGCTGGGCGGCGCGCCCGATCAGACTTCGCCTCGCACCTTGCTGAAGACCTTCCAGAAGGCCGCGTCCTGCGAGGTGGCGAAGTTGATCCGCATCATGGTGCTCGGCGGCCGGCGCGCATGGAAGAGCGATCCGGGCGCCAGCAGGTAGCCCTGGTCGAGCATGCGCTGCGTGAGCGCGTCGGTGTCCACGCCGGTGTCGACCCAGCCGAAGAGCCCCGCCGGCTCCGAGGCGAAGGTGCAGCCGTGCGCCATCGCCAGCTTCACCGCCCGCCCGCGCGCGCCGTCGAGCCGCAGCCGCACGCGCTCGGAGTGCCGGCGCAGCTGCCCCTGGTCGATGCACCACGACAAGGCCCGCTCGAAAAGCGTGGGCGAGGTCAGCGTGGCCAGCAGCTTGGTCTCGAGCAGCCGCTCCTTGAGGTCGGGCGGCGCGGCCAGGAAGCCGATGCGCCAGTTGGGCGCGAGGATCTTCGCGAAGCCGCTGACGTAGATGGTGCGCTGCAGCCCGTCGAGCGCGCTCAGCCGCGTGGCGTGCTCGGGCGCGAGATGGCTGTAGGTGTCGTCCTCGACGATGTGGAAGCCGTGCTCGTTCGCCAGCTTGAGCACGCGGTGCGCGCTGCCCGGGGTGAGGCTGTAGCCGGTGGGGTTGTGCAGCACGCTCACGCTGACGAAGAGCTTGGGGCTGTGCAGCTTGCAGTACTGCGCCATCACGTCCAGGTCGGGCCCGTCGGCACGGCGCGGGACCGACAGGATGCGCATGCCCAGCGCCTCCAGCCGAGCGAACTCCAGCGCCCAGCCCGGTTCCTCGACCATCACCGGATCGCCAGCGCGCAGCAGCGTGCGGCTCACGATATCCAGCGCGTGGGTGGCGCCGACGGTGGTCACGATCTGGTCGGGCGAGGCCGGCACGTTGATGCCCACCAGCTTCTGCGAGAGGCTGCGCCGCAGGCTCATGTCGCCGGCCGGCTCGCCGTATTGCAGCGACAGTTCCTGCAATGCGGCTGTATTGGTCATGCGCCGCACGGCCGTGGGCATGAAGGTGGAGGCCATCCAGTCGGGCGGGAACACGCCCATGCCGGGCTGCGGCTTGTCGCTCGGGCGGTGGAACATGCTGCGGATCAGCGAGCTGGCGTCGGCCGGCACGCGCGAGGCCATCATCTGCACCGCGATGGCGGCCGGCACGCCCATGCCGCCGTTGGCGCCGGCACCGCTCGCCGAGCGGGCGTCCTGCGCCGCAGCGGAGTCGCGCACGTAGAAACCGCGCTGGCGCCGGGCCTCGACCAGCCCCTGCGCCAGCAATTGGTCATAGGCCGCGACCACGGTATAGGGGCTCACGCCCTGCTGCCGCGCGCATTCGCGCACCGAGGGCAGGCGCGCGCCGGGCGGCAGCAGCCGGGTGCGGATGCGCTCGGCAAGGCGGTCGGCGAGTTGCCCGGTCAGCGACTGTGTGGAAGTGCGTGTGAGCATGCGTCGTCCGGGCGGGGCCGGCTTCCCTGGCTTCTGTGTCGAAGGGGTGACCAATACAGATTGGGCGATTGTTCGATCATCTGTACTGGAACTGTAATGGTCACAAGTTTAGAGTGTGTGTCATGAACTGGCAAGAATTCACCGCGCTGCTGGTGCTGGCCACGGCGATGAGCTTCTCGCCCGGCCCCAACACCACGCTGTCCACCGCCCTCGCGGCCAACGGCGGCCTGTCGCGCGCCATGCGCTTCGTGATCGCGGTACCGGTGGGCTGGACCCTGCTGCTGGCGCTGTGCGCCGCCGGCATCGGAGCGCTGGTGGTGGCGGTGCCTTCGCTGCGGCTGGCCATCAAGGCGCTGGGCATCGGCTACCTGCTGTGGCTGGCGTACAAGCTCAGCGGCAGCGCGACGCTCGGCAAGGCCGATGGCAAGAGCCTGTCGGTGGGCTTCGGCCAGGGCGTGATGCTGCAGTTCGTGAACATCAAGGCGTGGCTGCTGGCGCTCACGCTGGTGGCGGGCTGGATTGCCGGGCAGCCCGACGCGCTGCACCGCTTCGCGATCGTGGCGCCGGTGATGCTGGCCTATGCCTTCGTCAGCAACTTCGCGTACGCGCTGGTCGGCGCCATGCTGCGCGACTGGCTGGCCAGGGGCTCGCGGCTGCTGTGGTTCAACCGTGCAATGGGGCTCGTGCTCGTGCTCACCGCCTGGTGGATGGCGGGCGTATGAGATCGGCTCACCCCCAGGCTTCGCGCACTTCGTGTCGCTTCGCCAACCCCCTTGCAGGGGGCAATACCAGCGGCCCGGCAGAGCCGGTTCCGCGGTATTCCCCGACGGCGCACCGCCCGGTTTCAGCGGCACCCTTCTCGGGGAGGTCGCCGGCATGAAGAACATCAAGGACGAAACTCTCGGCATGTGGCTGGGCGTGGTGGGCGTTGCGCTGTTCGCCATCACGCTGCCGATGACGCGCCTGGCCACCGGCTCGCAGGATGCGCCGCAGCTCTCGCCGTGGTTCGTGACGCTCGGCCGCGCCGCGCTGGCGGGCGTGCTGTCGGCCGTTTTCCTGCTGGTCACGCGCTCGCCGCGCCCCGCACCGCACCAGTGGAAGCCGCTGGGCATGGCGGTGCTGGGCAACGTCATCGGCTACCCGCTGCTGCTGGCTTATGCACTGCGCGTGGTCACGGCCAGCCACGCGGCGGTGGTGACGGCGCTGCTGCCGCTGGTCACGGCCGCCGTCGCGGCCTGGGTGCTGCATCAGCGCGCGCGGCTGGGCTTCTGGCTCTGCGCCGTCGCGGGCAGCCTGCTGGTGGTGGTGTTCTCGGTGCTGCGCGCGAGCCAGGGCGGTCATGGCTTCGGCTTCGAATGGGCCGACCTGCTGCTGGTGGGCGCGGTCACCGCGGCTTCGCTGGGCTACATCTACGGCGCGCAGGTCACGCCCTCGCTGGGCGCAGAGCGCGTGATCTGCTGGGTCTGCGTGATGGCGCTGCCCGTCACGCTGCCGGCCACGTTCGTGCTGTGGCCCTCGCAGCCGATCGCCACCGCCTCTTGGCTTGGCTTCGTCTACGTCGGCATGTTCTCGATGTGGATCGGCTTCTTCGCCTGGTACCGCGGGCTGGCCCTGGGCGGCGCGCTGCGCGTGAGCCAGACGCAGCTGTTGCAGCCCTTCCTGTCGATCCTGGCCTCGATCCCGATCCTGGGCGAGCCGCTGGACGTGGTCACGCTGGCCTTCGCCGCGGCTGTGGTGGCCACGGTGGTCATCGGCAAGCGGCTGTCGCAGCCCGCGCCGGCACCCGCCCGGGGCCGGGAGGACAAGCGAGCCCATGTCGTGTACCGTGATTGACCCGCGCCGTGCGCGCCCCCCCGAACATCCGAACCTCACCGCCTGAAAGAAGAACACCATGAACTGGAAACTCGCCGCCCGCGCCGCCAAGATGAACCCCTCGGTGCTGCGTGAAATCCTCAAGGTCACCGAGCGCCCCGGCATCATCAGCCTGGCCGGCGGCCTGCCCTCGCCCAGGACCTTCCCGATCCAGGCTTTCGCCGACGCCTGCGCCGAGGTGCTGCACAACGACGGCCAGGCCGCGCTGCAGTACGCGGCCAGCGAAGGCTACGCGCCGCTGCGCCAGGCGGTGGCCGACATGCTGCCGTGGGACGTCGACGCCTCGCAGGTGCTCATCACAACTGGCTCGCAGCAGGGCCTCGACCTCGTGGCCAAGGTGCTGATCGATCCGGGCAGCAAGGTGCTGGTGGAGACGCCCACCTACCTCGGCGCGCTGCAGGCCTTCGGCCCGATGGAGCCGCACCCGGTGGGCGTGGCCAGCGACGACGACGGCGTGATCGTCGACGACCTCGTGCAGAAGGCGAAGGACGCGCGCTTCATCTACCTGCTGCCCAACTTCCAGAACCCCACCGGCCGCACCATGACGGAAGAGCGCCGCGCCGCCGTGTCGGCAGCCGCTGCCGCCGCCGGCCTGCCCATCGTGGAGGACAACCCCTATGGAGAACTCTGGTTCGACGAAGCCCCGCCGCTGCCGCTGGCCGCGCGCAACCCCGAGGGCGTGATCTACCTCGGCTCGTTCTCGAAGGTGCTGGCACCCGGCCTGCGCCTGGGCTTCCTGGTGGCGCCCAAGTCCATCTACCCGAAGCTGCTGCAGGCCAAGCAGGCCGTCGACCTGCACACGCCGATCTTCACGCAGCGCATGGTCTCGGCGGTGATGAAGGACAGGTTCCTCGACACCCACGTGCCCACCATCCGCGCGCTCTACAAGCGCCAGCGCGACGCGATGATGGCCGCGCTCACGCGCGAGATGGCCGGCCTCGACGTGAAGTTCAACGCGCCCAAGGGCGGCATGTTCCTGTGGGCGCGCCTGCCCGAGGGCGTGGACACCGTGAAGCTGCTGCCCAAGGCGGTGGAGCGCAACGTGGCCTTCGTGCCCGGCGCGCCCTTCTACGCCGGCGAGGGCGATCCGCGCACGTTGCGCCTGTCGTTCGTGACGGCCAGCGTGGAAGAAATCGACACCGCCATCGCCGCGCTCGCACAGACGCTGCGCGAGGAACTGGTGCTGCTGGGCGACAGGAAGCTGGCCGCCACGCCGGCCTGAAGCCGCCGCGCCAGCCCCGAGCACTCGCGAAGGAGCCCGCGTTGATCGGCCTCGCCACACTGAGTCTCTTCATGCTCGCGGTCCTGGCGCTCTTCCTTTCGCCGGGCCCGAACATGGCCCTCGTGCTTTCGCACGGCGTGGCCCACGGACCGCGCGGCGGGTTCGCCGCGGCGCTGGGCATCTCGGCGGCCGACCTGGTGCACAC
>CAJYQC010000251.1 GCA_913776885.1 uncultured Variovorax sp. | reverse complement strand
GTCTGGTGTCTTCCTCATGAGGGAGTCGTCTCCGTGCCGCTGGCGGCTTCTTATTTGAAAAGCAGATCAATCGATCCGTATTTTCGATTTTACGGATGAGCAGGTGCTGCCTACAGTGCACCGCGATGAAATCCACCGACACGCCAACGCTGCTGATCGGCTGCGCCGCAGGCTTCTCGGGCGATCGCACCGATGCCGCCAGCGCGGTGGTCGACACCCTGATCGCGCGGCTGGCCGAGGGTCCGCAGGGGCGGCGTGCGTTCCTGATCTTCGAGACGCTCGCAGAACGCACGCTCGCGCTGGCCCAACTGCGCCGCCGCGACAACCCCGACGCAGGCTACGAGCCGCTGCTCGACCCCATGCTGCGGCCCGTGCTCGCACGATGCCTGGCGCACGGCATCCGCATCGTGAGCAACTTCGGCGCTGCCAATCCGCGCGCGGCCGCCCGGCACATCGCCCGCATGGCGCGCGAGCTGGGCGCGAGCGCGCCGCGCATCGCGGTGGTGGAAGGCGACGACCTGTCGGGGCCCGAGCACCACGCCATGCTGCGAGAAGAACTGGGTACGCAGATGGAAGACCTGCGCGTGGTGAGCGCCAATGCCTACATCGGTGCCGAGCCCATCGCTGCCGCGCTCGACGCGGGCGCGCAGATCGTGGTCTGCGGCCGCGTGGCTGATCCGTCGCTCACCGTCGGCCCCGCCATGTCGCACTTCGGCTGGCGCGCCGACGACTGGAACAGGCTGGCCCGCGCGACCATGGCGGGCCACCTGCTCGAATGCGGCGCGCAGGTGTGCGGCGGCTACTTCTCCGACCCTGGCTACAAGGATGTGCCTGGCCTGGAGTCGGTCGGCTTTCCCATCGCGGAGATCGACGCCGAGGGCCGCTGCATCATCGGCAAGGCAGACGGCACCGGCGGCCTCGTGAGCGAGGCGACCGTGAAGGAACAGCTGCTCTACGAGGTGCACGATCCGGCCGCCTACCTGACGCCCGACGTGGTCGCCGACATCTCCGAAGCCGAGGTGCAGGCGCTGGAAGGCGCCGACCGCGTGGCGCTCTCCGGCGTGCGCGGCCATGCGCGGCCGGACCGCTACAAGGTCAACGTGTGCCATGAAGGCGGCTGGCTGGCCGAGGGCGAGATCTCCTATGCCGGACCTCGAGCCGAAGCCCGCGCACGGCTCGCGGCGGAGGTGCTGCGCAAGCGCCTCGGCGGGCTCTCGCTGCGCGTGGACCTGATCGGCGCGCTGAGCATCTTCGGCGACGACGCCGGCCGCGCGCTGGCCGACACGCCCGATGCCGGCCTGCGCGACGTGCGCCTGCGCGTCGCGGCCTCGCACACGCAGCGCGCGCAGGCCGAGCGGCTGGCGCGCGAGGTGATGGCGCTCTACACCTGCGGCCCGGCGGGCGGTGGCGGGGTGCGCACCGCGCTCACGCCCAGGCTCAACACGCTGTCGTGCCTGCTGCCGCGCGAGGCGATACCGGTGCGCTTCGAGTTGCTCACGCAGGAGGAACTGGCATGAACAACGCCTCAGGAACCGTCGAGGTGCCCCTGTACCGCGCGGCCCATGGCCGCACCGGCGACAAGGGCGACCGCTCCAACATCAGCGTCATCGCCTGGCATGCGCAGCTCTATCCCGTGCTGTTCGATCAGCTCACGCCGGAGCGCGTGGCGGCGCAGTTCCACCACCGCGCGCCTTCGCAGGTGCAGCGCTTCCTGCTGCCGAAGCTGCATGCGATGAACTTCGTGCTCGACGCAGTGCTCGACGGCGGCGTCAACGATGCGTTGAACCTCGACGCGCACGGCAAGGCGCTTTCCTTCCTGCTGCTCGACATGCCGGTGCGCGTGCCGAGCGAGCTGGTGCCGCTGCTGGCCGGACCGTAGCCGCAAACCTTTTTTTCTTCCACAAGCCATTTCAAACGGAGACAAGACAATGAAGCGATTCCCCCTCACCGTGCTGACCGCCGCGCTGGCCGTGGTGCCGCTGCTGGCGCAGGCGCAGGCCTTTCCCGAGAAGTCGATCACCTTCGTCGTGCCCTTCGCGGCCGGCACCGCCACCGACCAGATCGCGCGTGCGCTCGGCACCCAGATCACCGCCGAGACCAAGCAGGCCGTGGTCATCGACAACAAGGCGGGCGCCAGCGGCTTCATCGCCTCGCAGAGCGTGGCCAAGGCGCCGGCCGACGGCTATACGGTGCTCATCACCACCAACACCACGCACGCGGCCAACGAGCACCTGTTCAAGAAGCTGCCCTATGACCCGGTGAAGGACTTCTCGCCCGTGGCCGCGCTCGGCAAGGGCGGGCAGATCATGGTGGTGAATCCCACCTTCCCCGCGAAGAGCGTGGCCGAGTTCATCGCGCTCGCGAAGAAGGAGCCGGGCAAGTACAGCTTCGGCAGCGGCAGTTCGTCGAGCCGCATGGCGGGCGAGCTGCTGCAGCAGATGGCCGACATCAAGCTCCTGCACGTGCCCTACAAGAGCAACACGCTCGCCGTGACCGACCTGCTGGGCGGGCAGATCAACATGATGATCACCGACACCGCCACCGGCCTGCCCCAGGTCAAGGCCGGCAAGTTGCGCGCGCTGGGCTTCTCCAGTTCCACGCGTTCGGCGCTCGCGCCCGACGTGCCCACCATCGCAGAGGCCGGTGTGAAGGGCTACGAGATGGGCTACTGGTTCGCGGCCTACGCACCTGCCAAGACGCCGCCGGCCGTGGTCAAGCGCCTGAACGAGCTGCTGGTGAAGGCCGCCAGGAGCGAAGCCGCGAAGACAGCCTTCTACGAACCGACCGGCACCGAGGTGTTCACCAGCTCGCCCGAGGAACTGGCCAAGTTCCAGGCCGGCGAGTCGCAGAAATGGGGCCGCATCGTGAAGGCTGCCGGCATCGAGGCCGAGTGAGCTGACGGCCCGCACGCCGTAGCGGGGATCGGCGCCGCACGCATACAGAAGATCCACAACGAAGGAGACAAACCATGAAACGCTGGAGCCTCAGGGCTGCCACGGTGGCTTCGGCCGCTTTTTTTCTTCTGAGCGCATGCGGTGGAAGCGGCGGTGGAGGAGGGGGCGGTCTGGTCCTGCCGCCGCCTTCCACCGGAACCCCGTCGACCCCTGCGCCCCCGCCCGCTGCCGCCGGCGCGCCCAAGTACAAGCTCGCCATCACCGCCACGGAAGACGTCGCCGGTACCTTCGGCAGCGTCGGCGCCTACGAGAAGATCACTGGCACCTTCACCGGCGAGGTCGATCCCAAGGACGCGCGCAACGCGATCATCCAGGACCTGCAGCTCGCGCCGCTCAATGCCAACGGCAAGGTCGAGTACACCTCCGACTTCGTGCTCTTCAAGCCCAAGGACATGAGGAAGGCCAGCGGCGTGCTGCGCTACGACGCGCCCAACCGCGGCAACATCGTCAACCTCGATCCGTACTTCGCCTCGCGCGGCTATGTGTTCCTCACGGCCGCATGGCAGGGCGACGTGCCGGCCGCAGCGGGCAAGCTCACGCTGAAGGTGCCTGTCGCGAAGAAC
Organism: uncultured Variovorax sp.; assembly: GCA_913776885.1. Classification (GTDB taxonomy): domain Bacteria; phylum Pseudomonadota; class Gammaproteobacteria; order Burkholderiales; family Burkholderiaceae_C; genus Variovorax. The sequence goes on along the minus strand of CAJYQC010000251.1, from coordinate 362 downwards.
GCCGACGGCAGCAGCATCACCGGCACCTACCGCGCCGAACTGCTGCCCACCGCCGCCACCAACGATTCGCTGCCGCTGCCCGGCGGTCCGTTCAACGCCGCGATGCAGGCCTACCCGACCGCCAGCCTCGACAACACGAAGCCCGGCTACGTGCTCACGCGCCGCATCAATGAAGGCGACGCACGCCAGCTCATTCCGGCGAGCGAATGGAAGTTCGCGAAGTGCAGCGCCGCCACGCCGTTTCCCGGCACGCCCGACGAGACGAGCGTGTGCCTGAAGGACAAGTGGGACCCGGCCTATCTCTACGAGCTGGTCTACGTCGCGAAGGACCCGAAGGTCATGGGCCTGGGCCTTGCGGCGCT
>CAJYQC010000250.1 GCA_913776885.1 uncultured Variovorax sp. | reverse complement strand
CCAGCTCGCGTGACCTGAAGCCCACCGTTCTGCCCAACAGCTTCGGCGCTCCTACGTACACCAACCTGGGCAGCGTCAAGGTCAGCCGCAGGGCTCTCGCCAACTCCGGCTACAACTCGAGCCGTCTCGGCTTCCGCGGCACCGAAGATCTGGGCGGCGGCCTCGCAGCCAGCTTCTGGCTCGAAGCCCCGATCAAGAACGACGACGGCTCTGAAGGCGTTGCAACGTTCGCTCGTCGCTCGACCGTGAGCCTGTCGGGTGGTTTCGGTGAAATCCGCCTGGGCCGCGACTACACCCCGACGTTCTGGAACGACACCGTGTTCGACCCGTTCGGCACCAACGGTGTGGGCTCCAACCTGATCAACACAGCCAACGGCTACAACGCCGAGACCTATGGCGCCAAGGACACTGGCGCCTTCGGGGGCAACCCGAACTACTCCCGAGCCAGCAACTCGATCGGCTACTTCCTGCCCCCGAACCTCGGCGGCTTCTATGGTCAGGTGATGTACGCGTTCCACGAGAACGACAAGTACAGCAAGGGCGGCTTCACTCCCAAGGACAGCGCCACCTCCAAGAGCCGTGCCGGTCGCTACATCGGTGGTCGCTTCGGCTACGCCAACGGTCCCCTGGACATCGCTGTGGCATACGGCAACAGCACGGTCGCTGACCAGTACTTCGCAGGCACAACCGACTATGTGAAGACGTTCAACCTCGGTGCCTCGTACGACTTCGGTCCCGTCAAGCTGTTCGGCGAACTGTCGCGGGCCAAGAATTCGCGCGACTATGCAGTCACGCCCGTCGTCGGCGCCCGTCCGGACGTTGACTTGAACGGTTATCTGCTCGGCGTGACCGTACCCGTCGGTGCGGGGCTCATCCGTGCGTCCTACTCGGCCGTCAAGTATGACTACAACCAACCGTTCAATCCGTATGGCCTGAACAACTCCGATCCGAAGGCTAACAAGCTCGCGCTGGGTTATGTTTACAACCTGTCGAAGCGCACGGCCATGTACGCAACCATCGCCCGCGTGAGCAACAAGAACGGCGCATCGCTGACGGTGGGTGGCCCGGGCTTCTACAAGGCTTCCGAGAACGTGTTCAAGCCGAAGACCTCGACGGGTTACGACTTCGGCATTCGCCACGCGTTCTGAACGCCGAACTCTTCAAGTTCATTGCCTGACCCCGATGCTGGCTCCTGCCAGTTCGAAGCGGCAACAAAGCCTCAAGTCGCCCGGCTCGCGCCGGGCGACTTTTTGTCGTTCTCCCCGTTCAGTTTCAACTCGACCGGCTGCGCCGGCTCTGCAGCAACCCCACATTCATTTCTCCGCTCAGCACCGAGGCGTAGAAGCGCTCGACCATGTTGACGCTCGTGCGCGCGTTGCGCGCCAAGGTCAGCATGTCGATCCCCTGCCCATACAACAGCCGCAAAGTGATGGCAGTGTGACGCAGGCAATAGAGAGTTCTCGATTGGCCCAGCGGTCCCTTCTCGAGCCCCGCCTTTTCGAGTACCCAGTGAAAGAAGAAGTTGAGTACGGCCAGCGCATGCTCGCGGTTCTTCAACTGAGGCATGAATACATAGTCTTCCGCGGCCCCATGCCCGTGCTCCGCTCTATACGCGAGCAGGCATTCGTAGACCCGCACAGCAGGACACAAACTCACGATCGGCTGGCTGTGCCGCTTGGTCTCCGGCAGATTCATCCGCAGGTAGACGTGCTTCCCGCGCACTACTTCGATGTGTTTGTGCTTCATGAACTTGATGTCGCTCGGGCGCACGAAGGTGTTGACCATCCAGCGGACCAGCCACGGAATCTCGTCCGGCATCACGAGCAACTCACGCGCAATCCAGAAGCGTTCGCCCGCCGCGAGTTGATCAAGCACCGGATGCGAATGCCCGCGAAGACTGCGCGCCGTCTTGATGATGGCGCGGTACTCCGCGACGCTGAAGCTGCCACGCGGCTGGCTGCGCACCTTGACCTTCGGAAAGGCAGGCGCATCGCGAAGCAAGCCAATGTGCACGCCGTGCATTACCACCTTGCGCAGCAGCACCAGGTACTGGGCAATGGTCGTGCTGGTGAAGCCTTGCTCGCCAAGGTGATCGATCAGACGTTGCGCGTCGCCAGTCGCGAACGACTGCACAGGCACATCGCCCAGCAACGGAACGATGTGCGCACGCAATCTGTTGCCCATCACTTGCCATGTGGCACGCCCAATTTCTTTTCGCTGAACGCGGGCGGCCTCTGCCTGCATCAGCTTCTTGGAAAGGTCCCTGACAGAAATTGATAACAGATTTTGCTCATTTGTAATTAGATCGGCGGCCGTGGAGATCGCGGGATAGGTGCGTCCAAAAAATCCCGAATCATTTGCAGCTGGGGCCTTGCGGAAGAGATTTATGACATTTGTGTCCATGCCATATCTCGCATGCAATCTCGATGCCTCTTATCATCGGCAGTTAGCAAATGAAAACTCCCTTGGAAAAAATCGTGCAACACGCACCTCTTCAAACAAAACTCACGCCCGCCGACTATCTCAGAAAAATACTCAACGCCCGGGTCTACGACGTTGCTGTCGAGTCCGCGCTGGAGAAGGCGCGCGCGCTCAGCGAACGGTTGGGCAACACGGTTCTATTGAAGCGGGAAGACCAGCAACCGGTTTTCAGCTTCAAGTTGCGAGGCGCCTATAACAAGATGGCGCATCTGAGTGCCGAGCAATTGGCCAGCGGCGTGATTTGCGCTTCGGCCGGCAATCACGCGCAAGGCGTTGCACTAGGTGCCCGCAAGCTCGGCACTCGCGCTGTGATCGTGATGCCTGTCACCACGCCCAAACTCAAAATCGATGCGGTGCGTGGTTTCGGTGGAGAAATCGTTCTGCATGGCGACAGCTATTCGGATGCTTATCTGCACGCGCTCGATTTGCAGACAAAGCAGAACCTCACCTTCGTCCATCCCTTCGACGATCCGGACGTCATTGCCGGCCAAGGCACCATCGCGATGGAGATCCTGCGGCAGCATCAGGGCCCGCTCGATGCGGTGTTCGTGGCGATCGGCGGCGGCGGCCTGATCTCCGGCGTGGCGAACTACATCAAGGCCGTGCGCCCCGAGATCAAGGTGATCGGCGTGCAGATGAACGATTCGGACGCGATGATGCAATCGGTCGCGGCCCATCAGCGCGTGAACCTCCCGGACGTGGGCCTGTTCTCGGACGGCACCGCCGTCAAGCTCGTCGGCGAGGAAACCTTCCGCATCGCCAGCGACCTGGTCGACGACTACATCGCCGTCGATACCGATGCCGTCTGCGCGGCCATCAAGGACATCTTCGTGGACACGCGCAGCATCGTCGAGCCGGCGGGTGCGCTTGCGGTCGCGGCCATCAAGGAATACGTGGCGCAGCATGGCCGCCATGGCGAGACGTACGCGGCGATCCTCTGCGGCGCGAACATGAACTTCGACCGCCTGCGCTTCGTTGCCGAGCGAGCCGAGGTCGGCGAGGAGCGCGAGGCCCTGTTCGCCGTCACCATGCCCGAGGAGCGCGGCAGTTTCCGGCGTTTCTGCGAGTTGATCGGCGAGATGCCCGCCAGCGAGTCGGAAGCGCCGGGCACCGGCGGCGGCGCGCTGCGCAACGTGACCGAGTTCAACTACCGCATCAGCGATGCGGCCAAGGCGCATGTGTTCGTCGGCCTGACGACATCGACGCGCGGCGAGTCGGCAGTGATCGCGAAGACCTTCGCGGCGCACGGCTTCGATGCGCTCGACCTGACGCACGATGAGCTCGCCAAGGAGCACCTGCGGCATCTTGTGGGCGGGCGTACCGGTCTTGCGCACGACGAGCGGCTGCTGCGCTTCGTGTTCCCAGAGCGGCCGGGCGCGCTGCTCAAGTTCCTGAGCCTGATGCAGCCGAGCTGGAACATCAGCCTGTTCCACTACCGCAACCAGGGCGCTGACTACGGCCGCATCCTCGTCGGCCTGCAGGTGCCGGCGGGCGAATCCGCTCAGTTCGACGCCTTCCTCAAGACGCTGGGCTATCCCTACGTCGAGGAAACCGCCAATCCGGCGTATCGGCTCTTTCTCCACGCCTGAAAAAGCGAAGCCGGCGCAAGGCCGGCTTCTTCATCGATCCGAAGATCAGGGTCGCTACTGGGCAGGCTGTTGCTGCTGCTGTTGGATCGGCGCACCGCCCGGTTGCGTCTGGGCCGGCATCTGCGACGGAGCGGCTACGGCCGGCATCACCGGAGGCGGCACGGCGATCACCGGTGCGGAAGCGAGCGCAGGGCTGGAAACGCTGATGGGCGCGCGCACCGGCAGTTGGAGCGTGAACGCCGCCGGCCCGTCGGCCCGCATGCCGATCGTCGCCGAGCGCAGGCCCACCGCCTGCAGCACATAGCTTTCGCCGACCGTCGAGCCGACGCGGAAGGGGCGAGGAGGCTTTCCGTCGATCGAAATCAGCGCCGCCCCCCGCCTGGAAGGATCGGCCACCACACCTGCGAGAGCGAACCGGCTGGCTGCCTCGGGAGCGACAGGCGCCGTGCGGGTTTCGGGCAGCACGCCCAACAGGCGCGCCACCGCGACCATGCCCCGACCCTCGGTCGCTGCGGATTCGGACGCGGTGGCGCGCCTGTTGGGCGTGCTGCCCGAAACCCGCACGGCGCCTGTCGCTCCCGAGGCAGCCAGCCGGTTCGCTCTCGCAGGTGTGGTGGCCGATCCTTCCAGGCGG
>CAJYQC010000249.1 GCA_913776885.1 uncultured Variovorax sp. | reverse complement strand
GCGCCCGGCACGGCCCGGCGCATGAGTCCGACGGAAGCTTAGGGGGCCGCCCGCACGCAGCACTGCGCCATTTGTATTGGCATGTTTTGAGACCCGGCACCGAAACATCGCATTGCAATGCGCATGCGAACCGCGGCCCGGCCGCGCGGGGTCGGCGATAGATTCGATGCGCAACGATGCCTTCGAACACCCGCCCCCTCCCCCGAATCGCCAGGGCCATCCGGATCGCCCCGGTCCGCCACGCCCAAGCGCGATCGGCCACCAACGCGGCCGGCGGCATGCGCATCGACCGCATCGCCGAATTCCTCTGCGGCGCCGCCTTCAGCGCTTTCGGCCTGTCCTTCGCATGCGGCGCCCGCGGCTTCGACATCGGCTCGGGCGCGCAGCTCGGCCCGTTCTACCTGCCGGTGCTCGCAGGGCTGCTGATTGCGCTGGCCGGCAATCTGGTCATCCTGATGTCGCTGTCGCCGTGGCGCTCGGGCAGCGGACCGGCAGGGGGGACCGCTGCGACGCTGCTGGCGATCCTTGCGATCCTTGGCAGCAGCCTCGGCTTCGCGTCGGCACTGGGCGGGCTGTCCGCCGTGGGTGTGCCGACCGTCGGGCTGCCCGCGGGCATCTATCTCACCGTCTTCACCGCATGGCTCGCCACCGGGGAAGGCCGTCCGCGCAGGCTCGCGGCACTCGCCGCTGCGCTGGCCTTCGGCAGCTGGATGGGCTTCGCGGTGGCGCTCGATGTACCGCTGCCTTTGTGGCCGACGTTCCTGCAAGGCTGAGCAGCAGGCAGCGCGCGGAAGTTCAACGACCCGCGGCCTCGCGCGGCAGCGTCAACAGGGCTTGGGGCCCGCCATGGGGCAGGTTGCGCAGCGCGAGCGATCCGCCATGCGCGCGCGCGATCGACCGCGCGATCGACAGGCCCAGGCCCGAGCCGCCGGAACTTGCGTTGCGCGACGCCTCGAGCCGGAAGAAGGGTTCGAAGACCTGCTCCAGCAAGGCATCGGGAATGCCGGGGCCGTTGTCCTCGATGCGGATTCGAAGCCAGTCCGCGGAGTCCTCCACGTGGATGTCCGCAGCGCCGCCGTAGCGGATGGCGTTCTCGACGACGTTCTGCAGGCAGCGCCGCAGGCTGGTCGCATAGGCCGGCAGGGGCGCGTCGGCGCGTCCCTGCAGCGAGACCGCAGCGCCGGTCTCCTCCAGGTCCGCGCGCAGGCCGGACAGCAGGCTGTTCACGTCCACGGGCTGCCGCTGCTCGTGGTGCTCCTCGCCCCGGATGTAGTCCAGCGTCGAGGCGATCAGCAGTTCCATCTCGGCCAGGTCCTTGCGGAACTTGTCCTGCATGTCGCCCGCCGGCAGGAACTCGGTGCGCAGCCGCAGCCGCGTGATCGGCGAGCGCAGGTCGTGCGACACCGCTGCCAGGAAACGCGTGCGCTCTCCGATGCGCTCGATCAGGCGCCGCTGCATCAGGTTGAAGGTGCGCGCGGCCTGGCGCACCTCGCGCGGCCCGCTCTCCGGCAGCGGCACGCTGTGCAGATCGTGGCCCAGCGCATCGGCGGCATCGGCCAGGCGCTGCAGGGGCCTCAGCACCCAGCGCACGGCCACCAGCGCCAGCACGACCACCAGCAGGATGCGCAGCACGTACACGCGCACCACGTAGCTGACCATCATACTGAAGGGCTCCGCCTCGATGCCGCCCTGCGCCTCGGACGCCACCAGCTCGATCCACTGGTCCGTCCGGCCCGCGAGCTCCAGCCCGATGCGGAAGTGGCCCACCGGCTCGCGCGCCTGCAGCACTCCGAGGATGCCGGTCGAACGCCCGGCGTCGTCGGCCAGTTCGGCCGACAGCAGGTTCGCGCGCGCGTCGGTGCCGATGCGGTCGCTCAGCGACTGGCTGAGGACGTCCTGCACGGCGGCCATCGTGTCGTCGAAGCCGGGCGGCGACGGCAGCGGCCCGGGGCGCAGCGCGAGCTGGAAACCGTCGGAGCTGAGCGCCGTCAGCATCGGCGGAAGGTCTTCCCTGGGCAGCGATCCGACGACGCGCACGGTGTCGGCGAGATGGATCGAAACCAGGCGGATCGGCATTTCCAGCGCGTGGCGATAGCGCATGTCGAACCAGATCGAGCTCGTCAGCATCTGCGCGGCCAGCATGCCGAGCACGAGCACGCAGGCGAGCCGCCCCCAAAGCGAGCGCGGCCAGGGTCGCCAGCGCCGCTGCGCCGCGTGTGCGGCGGGGCCGCCCGCGTCAGCGTCAGCGCTTCTCGACGACATCCACCGCCATCACGTAGCCCGCGTGCCGCACCGTGCGGATCATCGTCGGCTTGCGCGCGTCGTCCTGCAGGCTCACCCGCAGCCGGCTGATGCACACGTCGATGGCGCGGTCGAACGGCGCGCGCTCCTTGCCGAACACGTGCTCGATGAGGAAGTCGCGGCTGAGCGTGCGGTGCGCGTTCTGCGCGAGCAGCCGCAGCACCCGGTAGTCGGAACTGCCCAGCGGCACGACCACCTTGCCGGGCGAGAGCAGCTGGTGAGTGCGGGTGTCGAGCTGCCAGCCGGCGAAGTAGACGGTCGCGGCCTCCTCGGCTTCGCGCGCGGGCGGAAAGCTGTGGATGCGCCGCAGCACGACCTTGATGCGCGCCAGCAGCTCGCGCGGGTCGAAGGGCTTGGGCAGGTAGTCGTCGGCGCCCATCTCCAGGCCGATGATGCGATCGAGCAGCTCGCCGCGCGCGGTCAGCAGAATGACCGGCGGCCCGCCCTGCGCATGCAGGTCGCGGCACAGCTGCAGGCCGTCTTCGCCGGGCATCATCACGTCGAGCACGACGAGCGATATCGCCTGCTGACGGATCTGCCGATGCATGTGGGCGCCGCTGGAAGCCGTCTCCACCTTGTAGCCGGCGTTGGAAAGGTAGTCCGACAGCAGCTCGCGAATGTCGGCATCGTCATCGACGACGAGAATTCGTTCGATTACTTGCATGAGGGAAAGGAAGACCCCGCAGTATGTGGCGTGGGCCATCCCACGCCGGAGATGCCCCTCGTGAACGGCGGCGTATTCGCTGCGCCGCCGCAGCGGCGCGGTCCGGGCGCGCGATCAGGCCGGGCGTCGGCGGGACATGTCCGCCACCTACTGCCGCGCGGTCCGTATGTTCGGCGGCAGCGCCTGCGGCCAGCTCGTGCGGAAGGGGTTGATGTCGAGCCCGCCGCGGCGCGTGTAGCGCGCGTACACCGCGAGCTTGTTCGGTTTGCAGCGGGCCCAGATGTCCGTGAACATTCGTTCGGCGCAGGGCTCGTGGAACTCGTTGTGGTTGCGGAAGCTGACGATGTACGCGAGCAGGCCGGCCTGGTCGATGGGCGGTCCGCTGTAGCGGATCTGCACGCTGCCCCAGTCGGGCTGGCCGGTGACGAGGCAGTTGCTCTTGAGCAGCCGGCTGGTGAGCGTTTCGTTGACCGGCGCCTGCGTGGCGTCGCTGCTCAGCAGCTCGGGCGCGGGCTGGTAGTGGCTGCACTCGATGTCGAGGCGGTCGAGGTCGAGTCCGTCGAGTTCGTGCACCGGCTCGCGGTCGAACATCTCGGGTGCCAGCAGGGTCACGCCGATGGTGGCCTGCTGGCCGCTGCCGCGCCATGCGGCCTCCGACAGGTCGGCGCGCAGCCGATCGCGCACCGCATCGAGGCTCGCGAACTGGCTGTTGTTGAAGCTGTTGAGGTAGAGCTTGAAGCTCTTGCTCTCGATGATGGTGGGCGTCTCGCAGGGAATCGTGAAGTGCGCGATGGCCAGCTGCGGCTTGCCGCGCAGGTTGAGCCAGCTCACTTCGAAGGCGCTCCACAGGTCGGCGCCGAAGAAAGGCAGCGCGCCGGTCTTGATGCCCATGGCCTCGCGCTGCGTGGCGCGCGCGATGGGAAAGAGCAGCGTCGGGTCGTAGTGGTCGGCATAAGCCGAGGCGCGGCCCAGTTGCGATTGCTCGGGCGTGTTGGGGTTGTGCGGGTCGTGGCTCATGAGGGTCTTGTGCGGGCGGCATCCGCCGCGTGCGCGAACGGAGTGATGTGGTTGGCGAGGATGGTGCAGACCTCGGGCGGCAGGTCGTGGCCCATGCCGGGAATGGAAACGAACCTGGAGCCCGGAATGCGCCGGGCCGTGTCCTCGCCGCAGGCGATCGGCACGAGCGCGTCGGAGTCGCCGTGCAGCACCAGCGTGGGTGACGTGATGCGCGGCAGCAGCGCGGGGCGCTCGTCGTCGGCGCCGATGGCGAGCATCTGCCGCATCAGGCCCGACGGGTGGTACGAGCGGCGCATGCTGAAGACGAGCCGCTCGGAGAGTTCCTCGTCGGTCTGCGGATACGCCGGGCTCTGGATGAGCCGCAGCAGCCGGATGCTGTGCGCCACCAGCGCGGCCTCGTCGCGGCCCATCGGCCGGCGCATGAGCATCGCGGCGACCTCGCGGCGCGGACCCGGCAGGCCGCGCGCGCCGCTGGAGCTCATGATGCTCGCGAGGCTCACCGTGCGCTGCGGCGCGCAGGCCGCGATGCGCTGGGCGATCATGCCGCCCATGGACGCGCCGACGATGTGGGCCCTTTCGATGCCCAGCGCGTCGAGCACGCCGAGCGAATCGAGCGCCATGTCCTGCAGCGTGTAGGGCGAGCGCACCTTCAGGCCGAGTCGGTGGCGGACGGTCTCCCACACGATGTTGCCCACGCCCGCATGGTCGAAGCCCTGGCTCAGGCCGATGTCGCGGTTGTCGTGGCGCACCACGCGGAAGCCCGCGTCCACCAGCTGCTGCACGAAGGCCGCAGGCCACGCGACCAGCTGCATGCCCAGGCCCATGATGAGCAGGATGACGGGGCGCCCGTCGCCCCCGGTGTCGTCGACCTCGATCTGCAGCCCGTTGGCGGTGACTTTCATCGATTGATTGCTTCTTCGTGCTCGGGCTTCTTTTACTTGAACTCGCGCTCGCGCAGCCACTTGGTGGCGACCCACTTCTCGCCCGCCAGCACCGGCGCGCCGCCGTGCAGCGTGCGCGTGACGGGGTCGGGCCGGTCGTAGCTGAAGAACACGCCGCAGCCGCGCGCCGGGGCCACTTCGAGGCCCACGTCGGGGAAGGTGGTGGCGCCGCCGCCCTCGGGCTCCTGCAGGTACATCACCAGGGTAGCCACGCGCTGGCCGCCGCGCTTGAGGATGGTGGGCGTGCCGGGCTCGCTGGGGTCGAAGTAGTCGTAGTGCGGGCGGTACTGCGCCCCGGGTGCGTAGCGCAGGATCTGAAGGCCCTCGCCGAACTCGAGCGGCCAGCGCAGCAGCTCGGCGATGCGCTGCTCGACGCGGGCGACGATCTTGTTCTCGCCGCGTTCGAAGAACATGCCGTCGCTGGTGCGGTCGACGTTGAGCACCTCGCCGCCAGTGCGCGTCTCGACCGTGAGCGAGCGCGCCAGTCGCACGCGCGCGGCGGCGATCAGGCCTTCGCACTCTTCCGCCGACAGCAGGTTGCCGAAGACCACCACGCGCGGATGCCGCATGGTCTGCAGCACCTGCACGCGGCGGCCGCCCGCGTCGATGTACAGCGGCGCGCCGTCGAGGTCGGGCCCGGGCATCTTCGCCTGCACGGCCGGCAGCGCGACCTCCACGTTGGGAAATCCGGCTTCGAGCTGCGCCAGCGCCGTGTCGGCGGCGGCGTCGTGCCAGCCGGCCGCGCGCATGGAGGCGCGCAGCGCCGGCACCGAATGCCCGGCCGCGAGCTGGGCTACCAGCCACTCGCGCAGTTCCGGACTGATCGCTTGGGACATCTCAATACTCCTGCACGCTGCGGCACTCCGCAACGCATGAAAAAACGCAACACCCGTTCCAGGAACACCGCGCAACCAGCTCTGCCGGCCCTGCCGCGCCGCCGGTGCCGCACCCTGCAAAGGGTGCAAAAGGGTCGGCGGCGACAAGAAATGCGCGAAGACCGGGGGTCAGTCCAACCTTCTCCTGAAGACCAATCTGTCTGGCTTCGACACATCGGCATCGAAACCATAACCTTCGAGGTCGAACTTTTCCAGTGCCTTGGGCGTGGCCGCCTCGTGCTGCACGGCCCAGCGCGCCAGCAGGCCGCGGGCGCGCTTGGCGAAGAAGCTCACGATCTTGTACCGGTCGCCCTTCCACTCCTCGAAGACGCATTCGACCACGCGGGCCTTGAGCACCTTCAGGTCGACCGACCTGAAGTACTCCTGCGACGCGACATTGACCACCACGGGCGTGCGGTCGGCCGCGAGGCGCTCGTTCAGGTGCTCGGCGATGCGCGGGCCCCAGAAGGCGTAGAGATCCTTGCCGTGGCGGTTGGCCAGCTGGGTGCCCATTTCCAGGCGGTAGGGCTGCAGCAGGTCGAGCGGGCGCAGCAGGCCGTAGAGACCGCTGAGGATGCAGACGTGGTCCTGCGCCCACGCCAGCTGGGACTTGGTGAGGGTGCGGGCGTCGAGGCCGCCGTAGACGTCGCCATCGAAGGCGAAGGCGGCCTGGCGGGCGTTCTTCGGGGTGCTCCTGCTCGACCAGGCCTCATAGCGGGCCACGTTCAGGGCCGAAAGCTTGTCCGACAGGCTCATGAGCTCGGAGATCTGCTGCGGCGACTTCTCGCGCAGCAGCTTGATGAGTTCGACCGAGGGGCCGCGGGGCGATTCGAAATGGGGCTGGGTGGCGGGGATTTCGGCTGGGACGGGGGTTTCGTAGTCGAGCGACTTCGCAGGGGAGAGCAGGAACAGCATGCCGGAATTATCAGTGGCCGCCGTGACGGGGGCGGCCCCGGTAAAATCGCGGGCTACTCCCCTGTGTCCCCCAACGGCCCCCGAAGGGCCGTTCATGCATTTCCCATGAGCGAACCCACCACCCCTCCCGCCCAGCCTGGTCTGGACAGCCTTTCCAAATCGTTCGAGCCCGCCGCCATCGAGGCGCACTGGGGCCCCGAATGGGAGAAGCGCGGCTACGCCAAGGCCGGCTTCCGTGGCACGCAGCAACCCAAGGAGGGCGCCGAGTCGTTCGCGATCCAGCTGCCGCCGCCCAACGTCACGGGCACGCTGCACATGGGCCATGCGTTCAACCAGACGATCATGGACAGCCTCACGCGCTACCACCGCATGAAGGGCGACAACACCCTGTGGGTGCCCGGCACCGACCACGCCGGCATCGCCACGCAGATCGTGGTGGAGCGCCAGCTGCAGGAGCAAAAGATCGGCCGCCACGGCCTGGGCCGCAAGAACTTCGTGGCGCGCGTGTGGGAGTGGAAAGAGAAGTCGGGCAACACCATCACCCAGCAGATGCGCCGCCTGGGCGACACGGTCGACTGGAGCCGCGAGTACTTCACCATGGACGACGACCTGTCCAAGGTGGTCACGCACACCTTCGTGAAGCTGTATGAAGAAGGCCTGATCTACCGCGGCAAGCGTCTGGGCAACTGGGACCCCGTGCTCAAGACCTCGGTGAGCGACCTCGAGGTCGAGAGCGAGGAGGAGGACGGCTCGCTCTGGCACATCGCCTATCCGCTCGAAGACGGCAGCGGCAAGCTCACCGTGGCCACCACGCGGCCCGAGACCATGCTCGGCGACACGGCCGTGATGGTCCATCCCGAGGACGAGCGCTACAGGCATCTCGTCGGCAAGCGCGTGAAGCTGCCGCTGGTGGACCGCCTGATCCCCATCATTGCCGACGACTACGTCGACAAGGAATTCGGCACCGGCGTGGTGAAGGTCACGCCCGCGCACGACTACAACGACTACGCAGTCGGCCAGCGCCATAAGCTCGAGATGATCGGCGTGCTCACGCTCGACGCCACCATCAACGACAACGCCCCCGAGAAGTACCGCGGCCTCGACCGCTTCGTGGCGCGCAAGGCCATCGTGGCCGATCTCGACGCGCTGGGCCTGCTGGTCGAGGTGAAGAAGCACCGGCTGATGGTGCCGCGCTGCGCGCGCTCGGGCGCCATCGTCGAGCCGATGCTCACCGACCAGTGGTACGTGGCCATGACGCGCCCCGGCGCCGACGGCCAGTCGATCGCGCAGAAGGCCATCGACGTGGTGAAGTCGGGCGAGGTGCGCTTCGTGCCCGAGAACTGGGTCAACACCTACAACCACTGGATGGAGAACATCCAGGACTGGACCATCTCGCGCCAGCTCTGGTGGGGCCACCAGATTCCCGCCTGGTACGACGAGGAAGGCAACGTGTACGTGGCGGAGGACGAAGCCGCCGCACAGGCCAAGGCGCCCGGCAAGAAACTGACGCGCGACGAGGACGTGCTCGACACCTGGTATTCGTCCGCGCTGGTGCCCTTCTCGTCGCTGGGCTGGCCCGAGAAGACGCAGGACCTCGACCTGTACCTGCCCTCCACCGTGCTGGTGACCGGCTACGACATCATCTTCTTCTGGGTCGCCCGGATGATCATGATGACCAAGCACTTCATCGGCAAGGTGCCCTTCAAGCACGTGTACATCCACGGCCTGGTGCGTGACGCGCAGGGCAAGAAGATGAGCAAGTCGGAAGGCAACGTGCTCGACCCGGTGGACCTGATCGACGGCATCGAGCTGCCTGCGCTGCTCGACAAGCGCACGCAGGGCCTGCGCAAGCCCGAGACGGCGCCCACCGTGCGCAAGAACACGCAGAAGGAGTTTCCCGAGGGCATCCCGGCCTTCGGCGCCGACGCGCTGCGCTTCACCTTTGCCTCGCTCGCATCGCTGGGCCGCAGCATCAACTTCGACTCGAAGCGCTGCGAGGGCTACCGCAACTTCTGCAACAAGCTGTGGAACGCCACGCGCTTCGTGCTGATGAATTGCGAGGGCCAGGACTGCGGCCTGCTGGAGCACTCAAAGGAAGACTGCAAGGTCGGCGGCAAGGCCCACGGCTACCTGAAGTTCAGCCGCGCCGACTACTGGATCGTGTCCAAGCTGCAGCGAGTGGAAGCCGAGGTGGCCCAGGGCTTCGAGGAATACCGCCTCGACAACGTGGCCACCGCGATCTACCAGTTCGCCTGGGACGAGTTCTGCGACTGGTACCTCGAGATCGCCAAGGTGCAGATCCAGACCGGCGACGACGCGCAGAAGCGCGCCACGCGCCGCACGCTGATCCGCGTGCTCGAGACGCTGCTGCGCCTGGCCCACCCGGTGATTCCGTTCATCACGGAAGAGCTGTGGCAGAAGGTGTCGAAGGTTGCAGGACGTGAGGGCGAGTCGATCATGATCGCCGCCTATCCGAATAGCCAGCCCGAGAAGATCGACGAGGCGGCCGAAGCCCACGTGGCGCGGCTGAAGGCGCTGGTGGATGCGTGCCGCACGCTGCGCGGTGAGATGAACGTGTCGCCCGCCACGCGACTGCCGCTGTACGCGGTGGCCGACGATGCGCAAGGCGCGGCCTTCCTGCGCGAATCGGCGCCGGTGCTGCAGGCGCTCGCCAAGCTCAAGGAAGTGAAGGTCTTCGACGACGAGGCCTCGTGGTCGGCGGCCGCCGAGGCTGCTCCGGTCGCGGTGGTAGGTGGCGCTCGACTGTGCCTGCACATGGAGATCGACAAGGCCGCGGAGAAGGTCCGCATCGGCAAGGAAGTCGCGCGCGTCGAAGGCGAGATCGCGAAGGTGCACTCCAAGCTGGGCAACGAAGCATTCGTGGCGAAGGCTCCGCCGGCCGTGATCGAGCAGGAACGTAAACGTCTGACTGACTTCACGGCCATGCTGGAGCGGCTGCGCGACCAGCTTGTACGCCTCGGCTGACAGACTGGGGCTTTCGAAGGCGTATAGGATGGCCGGATCGGCTGCGCGCCGTTTCGCATCCTGCCATTCCCCTCATTGACGAAAGACGCTGAACCGCCCATGTCCACTACCGCGACCCGCATCCGCAAGGCCGTATTTCCTGTTGCGGGCTTCGGCACCCGCTTCCTGCCGGCCACGAAGGCGCAGCCCAAGGAAATGCTGCCGGTGGTCGACAAGCCGCTGATCCAGTACGCCGTGGAAGAGGCGTACGCAGCCGGCATCCGCGACATGATCTTCGTGACCGGCCGCAACAAGCGCGCCATCGAAGACCACTACGACACCGCCTACGAGCTCGAGAGCCAGCTCGAGGCCAGCGGCAAGACCGCCCTGCTGAACATCGCGCACTCGGTCATGCCCGACGACATGACCTGCTCCTACGTGCGCCAGCCGCGCATGCTGGGCCTGGGCCACGCAGTGCTGTGCGCAGAGCACCTTGTCGGCAACGAACCCTTCGCCGTGCTGCTGGCGGACGACCTGATGGTCGGCCCCGACGGCGGCCAGCCGGTGCTGGCCCAGATGACCGAAGCCTTCGGCCGCCTCGGCGGCTCGCTGCTCGCGGTGCAGGAAGTGCCGCTCGAGCACGTCAAGCGCTACGGCATCGTGGCCGGCGACCAGGTCGAGGAAGGCCTGGTGAAGGTCAGCCGCATGATCGAGAAGCCGAAGCCCGAGGAAGCGCCCTCGCGCCTGGGCGTGGCCGGCCGCTACATCCTCACGCCGGGCGTGTTCGCCGAGATCCGCAACCAGCCCAAGGGCGCCGGCGGCGAGATCCAGCTGACCGACGGCATCGCCGCGCTGATGAAGAAGGAATCGGTCTACGCGTATTCGTACAAGGGCACGCGCTACGACTGCGGCAGCAAGGAAGGCTTCCTGCAGGCGTCGGTGGAACTGGCGCTGGCGCACCCCGAGGTGGGCGCGGATTTCCGCGAGTACCTCAAGAGCCTGAAGCTGTAATCCGCCGCTTCGGGCACATGCAGGAAGGGCCGCGAGAGCGGCCCTTTTTCTTTGCTGGCGGGTCCGCGCCTGCGCCCTGTCAGCGGCGCTTCAGCACGTGGATGAAGTCGGTGCCGACGGTCTCCTGCTCCATCAGCTCGTTGCCGGTCTGGCGTGCGAAGGCCTGGAAGTCGCGGATCGAACCGGGGTCGGTCGACACCACCTTCAGCAACTGGCCGCTCGCCATCTCGTTGAGCGACTTCTTCGCCTTGAGGATCGGCAGCGGGCAATTCAGCCCGCGCGTGTCGAGTTCGCGATCAGCTTGCATTGCCAGGCTCCGGGGGCAGGTCGAGGCCGCGGCGGCGCTCCTCGTTCTCGGCGGCGGTGAAGAACACCGGCTCGTGCCCGCGCGTGCGCAGCCAGTCGGCCAGCGCATAGCCGGTGCCAGCGGGCCAGCACTTGAGATCGGGCAGGTCGTACAACCGGTAGTCGACGAGTTCGGGCGAGAGCTTCACCTCGCCATCGGCCACCACGTGGTAGGCGATGATGACCTGGTTCATGCGCTGGAAGTCGTAGGCGCCGACGATCTTCGTGGCGCTCACGTCGAGGTTGGTTTCTTCCTTCACCTCCCGCGCGATGCCCTCCTCGGGCGTCTCGCCGGCCTCCATGAAGCCGGTGATGAGCGCGAACATCTTGCCCGGCCAAGCGGCATTGCGCGCCAGCAGCACCTGGCCGCGGTACTCGACGATGGCCGCGAGAACCGGGGTGGGGTTGTTCCAGTGCGTGTGGCCGCAGTTGGTGCAGCGCAGCCGCTCCTTGGGACCGCCGTCTTCCATCAATGCGATCCACTCGAGCGGCGTGGCGCAGACCTGGCAGAACTTGGGATGGGGCATGGGGTTCTCAGCCATCTTGTTGTAGAGCAGTGGCCCCTTCCGGGAACACCGCAGAACCGCCTTTGCGGGGCTGCAGGTGCTGTCCCCGGAGGGGGTCGGCGTAGCGGCACGAAGTGCGCATGGCCTGGGGAGGGCCTTGTCAGGCCGGAAAGACGCCGGTGGAGAGGTATCGGTCGCCGCGGTCGCAGACCACGAACACGATGGTGGCGTTCTCGACCTTCTTCGACACCTCGAGCGCAGCCCACAGCGCGCCTGCCGCCGAGATGCCGCCGAAGATGCCCTCCTCGCGCGCGAGGCGGCGGCACATCTCTTCGGCATCACTCTGGCTCACGCTGATTTCCTCGTCGACGCGGCTCGGATCGAAGATCTTCGGCAGGTACTCGGCCGGCCACTTGCGGATGCCCGGAATGCGCGAGCCCTCTGCCGGCTGCGCGCCGATGATGCGCACCGCGGGGTTCTTCTCCTTCAGGAAGCGCGACACGCCGGTGATGGTGCCGGTCGTGCCCATCGCGCTCACGAAGTGCGTGACCTTGCCCTTGGTGTCGGCCCAGATCTCGGGGCCGGTGGTCTCGTAGTGGATGCGCGGGTTGTCGGGATTGGCGAACTGGTCGAGCACGCGGCCCTTGCCCTGGCCCACCATCTGCTCGGCGAGGTCGCGGGCGTACTCCATGCCGCCGCTCTTGGGCGTGAGCACGAGCTCGGCGCCGAAGGCCTTCATGGTCTGCGCACGTTCGACCGAGAGGTCCTCCGGCATGATGAGCACCATGCGGTAGCCCTTCACGGCAGCGGCCATCGCGAGTGCGATGCCGGTGTTGCCGGAGGTGGCTTCGATGAGCGTGTCGCCGGGCTTGATCTCGCCGCGCTCCTCGGCGCGCCGGATCATCGAGAGAGCAGGCCGGTCCTTCACGGAACCGGCAGGATTGTTGCCTTCGAGCTTGCCGAGAATCACGTTGCCGCGCCGGGCATTTTCTGCAGCATCGATGCGTTGCAGTGCGACCAGAGGGGTCTTGCCGATGGCGTCTTCGATCGTCGGATAGTTCATGCCAGCCACTGTGCCATAATTTTGGGCTGCATTCAGAACCCTGCCCGGGTGGTGAAATTGGTAGACGCAGGGGACTCAAAATCCCCCGCCGCAAGGCGTGCCGGTTCGATTCCGGCCCCGGGCACCAGGCTTGGCTCTCCCCCAGGCTTCGCGCACTTCGTGCCGCTTCGCCACTCCCCCTTCCGGGGGCGAAGCCGGTTCCACGGTGTCCCTGGAATCGGGCCTTCTCCTTCCCTTTCTTCTTACGCCGTTTCGCGCAGGCCGGTGTGCACCGTCGGATGCGCCAGGCGCACCCTCAACTCGCGCTTCAGCCGCGTGTTGTCCAACCGGCGCGATTCCCCCATGAAGCTCAGCAGCTGCAGCGGAAGCTGCCGCTCGGCCTCGCCTCGGGCCACCCGGGGCGGACGGGGCATGCCGTAGAGGTCGGCGGCGAGGTCCATGTAGTCGCCCATGCGCAGTTCGGTGTCGTCCGCGGCGTGCACGACGCGCTGCGGCTTGCCGCGAAGGAGCGCGGCGATGCAAGCGCGGGCGAGATCGTCGGCGTGGATGTGGTTGGTGTAGACGTCGTCCTCGCGCCGCAGCACGGGCGTGCCGCGCTGCAGGCGTGCGCGGGGGGTGCCGTTCTCGCGGTCGGGGGCGTAGATGCCGGGGAT
>CAJYQC010000248.1 GCA_913776885.1 uncultured Variovorax sp. | reverse complement strand
CAGCCACACCGGCGTGCCGTAGGGAATGCTGTCGCGATCGACCGCGATGGAGCGGCCGGCCGTCAGCGGCACGCCCTGCGCGCCGCGCGGGCCGAAGGCGGCATCGACCTCGTTCATGGTCTCTTCGCGGAAGAACACGTAGCGCGGGTTGCTCCACATCATCTGCGCGACGCGCTGCGGGTTCTGCGCGGCCCAGGCCTTGGTGTCGTCCGGCCACTTGCCGACCTTGCTCACGCCCTGGCTCATGAGCCACTGCTGCACGCTGCGGTAGGGCTGCTCGTTGGTGGCCGAGAAGGCGACGCGCACGGTGTGCTGCCAGCCGTTGGCCTCGGTGATGCGCAGCCGCCCGGAGCCCTGGATGTGCAGCATCAGCGCGTCGATGGGGTCGGCCATCCATGCGATCTCGCGCCCGCGCAGTGCGGCCTGCGCCTCGGGCAGGGTCTCGATCTCCTGGCGCGTGTACCACGGGCGGCGCGGCACCAGGCCATCGGGCGCCTGGTAGATCGGCACGTTGAAGGTGGCGGTGGGCACGCGCGAGGCCTCGTACACCGGCTCGTAGTAGCTGGTGAGCTTGCCTTCGCTCTGGCCGTTGAGCGCTTCCACGCGATAGGGCTGCAGCCGCTCGGTCATCCACTGGCGCTGCTCTTCCGGCGTGGCGATGGTCAGCTGGCGCACGTCGCGGCACAGCGGCGCGAAGGCGGCGTTGGGACGCGTGCAGTTCGCCAGCAGTGCGATCCACGCCTCGTGCAGGGGGTCTTCGCCGAATCCGGGCAGCTCGCTCCAGCCGACGGGCACCCAGCGGCTCTTGGGGTGCGCGAGCGAACCGGTGAGCGGACCGAGGTCGCGCGGCTGGCTGACGGGGGGGCGGATGGGGGCCTCGGGCGTGCGCGGGCCGGTGGAGCAGGCGGCGAGCGTTGCTACGATCGCAATCCCGACCAGCCACTGGAGTCCATTTCTCATGGGTTTGATTCTGCTTGAAGCCCTTGCCGCGGGATTGGTGTTCATCCTGATCATCTGGTGGACCATGTTTTCCGGGCGCAACAAGGGTGAATTGCACGATGACGACGACCAGCCCGAAGCCGATCGCGGCGCCGACAAGGGAAAGCGGCCGCCCGAACCGTGAATTGATCACGAAGTCCCCTGCCGCTCAGCACTGTCGGACAACCACCCCATTGCTATTACTTTGGTAGCAATCATCGCAGCCTTCATGCGCGATGGCGAAACTTTTCTTATTTTCCGTAGGGCTTTGAGCCCGTACCATCGGGCCCTCCCCGAAGGCTAAGCTGTCGCTCGCTTCAATCAACCTTGAAAGGGAACGCCATGAAAAAGTTCGTACTCGCCACCACCGCCGCCGCGCTCGTCCTCACGGGCTGTGCGGGCGGCATGACCGACACGCAGCGCAACACCGGCATCGGCGCCGGCATCGGCGCGCTGGGCGGCGCCGCCATCGGCTCGGCCACCGGCGGCAACCGCGGGGCCATCGGCACGGGTGCAGTGGTCGGCGCGGCAGCCGGCGCGCTCGGCGGCTACCTGTGGTCGCAGCGCATGGAAAACCAGAAGCGCCAGATGGAAGCTGCCACCCAGGGCACCGGCGTGGCCGTGACCCAGACGCCCAACAACGAGCTGAAGCTGCAGATCCCGAGCGACGTGTCGTTCGACGTGGGCCGCTCCAACATCAAGCCCAACTTCGCGCCGGTGCTCGACCAGTTCGCCAGCGGCCTGCGCGGCAACCCGAACGCCGAGGTGCGCATCATCGGCCACACCGACAGCACCGGCTCGGACGCCATCAACAACCCCCTGTCGGTCGAACGCGCTGCCAGCACCCGCGACTACCTCGTGGCGCGCGGCGTGAACGCGGCGATCTTCCGCATCGAAGGGCGCGGTTCGCACGAGCCGATCGCCGACAACAACAGCGACGCGGGCAGGGCACAGAACCGCCGCGTCGAAATCTACGTGGGCGAGCGCGCGCCGAGAGGCTGAGCGAGCGCCGGCGCACGAGAGGGAAACCGGTCGCGCTGAAAGGCCGGTTCCCGCCACTACCGTTCCATTGGTCCATTAAGAGGGAATCTCATGAGGAAGTTCGTTGTTTCGAGTGCGGCAGCCGCCGCGTTGCTGTTCATCGCGGGCTGCGCATCGCAGTCGGCTCCCCCGCCGGCACCCGCGCCTGCAGCCGCACCCGCAGCAGCCCCGGCCAACAGCTGGACGGCCCGCCTGGCCACGCTGAAGACCGACCTCGAGACCTCGACCAAGGGAACGGGCGTGGTGATCGAGCAGACCGCCGACAACCAGCTCCACCTGGTGATCCCGAACGAGATGTCGTTCGACACCGGCCGCGCCAACGTCAAGCGCAACCTCGCGCAGCTGCTCGACAAGGTCGCCGAAGGCCTGAAGAGCGCCACCGCCGCCAGCGTGCGGGTGGTGGGCCACACCGACAACACCGGCAGCGAGGAAGGCAACGAGCGCCTCTCGGTGAGCCGCGCCGACAGCGTGCGCAACCACCTCGTGAGCCGCGGCGTCTCGACCACCGCCATCACCACCGACGGCCGCGGCTCGCGCGAGCCGCTGGTGGACA
>CAJYQC010000247.1 GCA_913776885.1 uncultured Variovorax sp. | reverse complement strand
GAATCGGGGGCCTACATCACGGCACCGGCCGCACGAGGCAGCCAGGGCCAGGCCTGACCGTTCGGACGGCGGGGCGGCAGGCCCCTCAGGCCAGCGCCCGGGTCCGGCCGGGATGCTTCTGGCTCAGGTAGAGCACGAGCAGGTCGCGGTGGGCATTGATGCGGTCGCGCATGGCGGCCTCGGCGACGCCGGCCTCCTGCCGGCCCAGCGCCTCGACGATCCGGCAATGGTCCGCGAACGCCTGCAGTGCCTGCTCGTGCTGGTGCAGCAGCATCGAGGCATCGCGGTTGTGCGGGCGAAGCTTGCTGTCGAAGATGATCGGCAGCTGGCTGGCGCGCTGCACCGCCTCGGTGAGCCAGCGGTTGTCCGCCAGCGCCAGCAGCTTCTGGTGGAAGGCCACGTCCAGGTCCTGCCAGCGGGCGGCACGGCCATCGGACCACTCGCCGTCGTGGTGAAGCAGCTCGTGCTGGTCGTCGAGCATGGCCGTCAGTTCCGAAAGCGCCTTGCCATCGAGCCCTACCTCGGCGATCAGCCGGCAGCACATGCCTTCCAGCGTGGCGCGCACGCTGAACGCGTCATACACGTCCTTGGCGTTGAAGCGGCGCACCTGGAAGCCCTTGTTGGGCAGGTACACGAGCAGCCCCTCGTCCGCCAGCCGGGCCATGGCGCCGCGCACCGGCGTGCGCGACACGCCGAGCTCGTTGGCCAGGGAGATTTCCATCAGGTGGGAGCCGGGTGCGATCTCGCCGTCGAAGATGCGGTCACGCAGGGTTTCGGCCACGGACAACGCTCGGGTCCGCGAAGGATCTGGGGGGGTCATCGAAAATGGAAACTGGAGGCGGCCTGAAGCAGGCCGCGCGGATGGTACGGCCGCGTACAGAAGCTTCATATCCCCGGTTTCCGTAAAAATTTCTCGTTCCTGGGCTTTTTCGATGGTTACCGTGGATTTATTAATTTCTCTGGACATCGGGAAAACAGAGGCCTTACTCGGGGCCACGCGTGACGCCGAGGCGAGGACTTTCGAACTCATCGTCAGTCCGCGACCTTGCGCGCGGCGACGTGGATCGCGGCTCGGATCCGGGGATAGGTTCCGCAGCGACAAATGTTTCCGCCCATCGCGCCAGAAATGTCATCGTCGCTCGGAGCCTGCGTCTTTCTGAGCAGCGCGCAGGCCGACATCAGCTGGCCGCTCTGGCAGTAGCCGCACTGCACCACGTCGACCTCGGCCCAGGCGCTGCGCAGCGCGTCGGCCTCCCTGCCCTTGAGGCCCTCGATGGTGGTGACCTCGCGTCCGCCCACCGCCTCCAGCGGCGTGACGCAGGAGCGCACCGGCTCGCCGTCGAGATGCACCGTGCAGGCGCCGCACAGCGCCTTGCCGCAGCCGAACTTGGTGCCGACGAGCTGCATCTCGCCGCGCAGCACCCACAGCAGAGGCGTGTCGGGCTCGGCATCGACGGTGACGGCCTTGCCGTTGACGGTGAGCGTGGTGGTCATGGCGTGCTCCTTCTTCCTTTTTTCTCGTTCAGGCGAGCCTCAGCGGCAGGCTGCGCAACCGCTGCCCGGTGAGCGCGAACACAGCGTTCGCGACCGCCGGCGCGATGGGCGGCGTGCCGGGCTCCCCCACGCCGCCGGGCGCCTCGCCGCTGGCGACGATCTCGACCTCGATGGTCGGGCACTCGTCCATGCGCAGCGGCATGTAGTCGTGGAAATTGCTCTGCTGCACCTGGCCTTTCTCCACCGTGATCTCGCCATGCAGCGCGGCGGAGAGGCCGTAGACGATGGCGCCTTCCATCTGCTGGCGGATCAGGTTCGGGTTGACGGCCACGCCGCAGTCGACGACGCAGATCACGCGATGCACGCGCACCTGCCGGTCCGCCGAGACCGACACCTCGGCCACCTGCGCGACGATGCTGCCGAAGGAGCGGTGGATGGCAAGGCCGCGCGCCCTCTTCGCGCCATCGGCGCCCGGCGCCGGCGCCTGGCCCCAGTTCGAGAGTTCGGCCGCGCGCCCGAGCACGCGCAGGTGGCGCTCGTCCTTCGCGAGCAGTGCGGCGCGGAACGCCATGGGGTCCTTGCCCGCGGCAGCGGCGCACTCGTCGATGAAGCTCTCGACGAAGAACGCGTTCTGCGAATGCGCAACCGAGCGCCACACACCCGTGGGCATGGCCGACTCCACCGGCACGTGGGCGACGCGCGCGTTGGGGAAGGCATAGGCCGTGTTCCAGGCGCCGTCAGTGGCGGTGTCCATGAGCGATGGCGCGCCCAGGCTAGAGCCGGCCGTGACGGTCTGCCACGCGACCAGAGCGCCGGCCGCGTCGAAGCCGGCAGTGCAACGCGCCACGTAGGCGGGGCGATAGAAGTCGTGCGCCATGTCTTCTTCGCGCGACCAGAAGAGCTGCACCGGCGCGCCGCCGGTCTCGCGCGCCAGCGTAGCGGCCTGCGTGACGAAGTCGGTGCTGTAGCGACGGCCGAAGCCGCCGCCGAGGTAGGTCACGTGCAGCTTCACCTTGTCCGCATCGATGCCCAGCGCCTTGGCCGCAGCGCTGCGCGTGAAGCCCGGCGCCTGGGTGGGCGCCCACACGGTCGCCTTGCCGTCCTTGAACTGCACGGTGCAGTTCATCGGCTCCATGGTCGCGTGGGCCAGGAAGGGCACGCGGTACTCGGCCTCGATGGTTTTGGCGGCCGAGCGGAATGCGGCGGCCACGTCGCCGTCGTCGAGCCGCGCGTTGCCCGGTTTGGTGCGCAGTGCCTGCGAGAGGCGCTCGATCATCTAGGCGCTCGCCATCGAGTGGGACCACGGCCCGGCCGCCAGCCTGTCGAGCGCCGAGATGATCGAG
>CAJYQC010000246.1 GCA_913776885.1 uncultured Variovorax sp. | reverse complement strand
CGACCAGGTTGTCCAGCGTGGAGAAGCTGCCGTTGGCGAGCCGGCGCGTGCGGGTGCGGTCGAAGGCGGTGGCGTCGAGCTTGGCGCCCTGGGCGAGGCGCTCCTGCACCTCGGGCACGCGGTCCTGCGGAATGGCGAATTCGACGTCGATCGGCGCGATCTGCGTGATGGTGGCGACGCCGTTGGTGGTGCCGGTGGAGATGTAGTTGCCCGCGTCCACCGGACGCAGGCCGATGCGCCCACTCACCGGCGCGGTGATGCGGCTCCAGGCGAGGTTGAGCTTGGCGGTGTTCTCGTTGGCGCGGTCGATGGCCACCGTGCCTTCGAGCTGCTTGACCAGCGCGGCCTGGGTGTCGACGTCCTGCCGGGCGATGGAGTCCTGGCCGAGCAGGGTCTGGTAGCGCTGCAGCGTGACCCGTGCCGCCGCGAGCTGCGCCTCGTCGCGCTGGCGCGCGCCGGTGGCCTGCGCCAGGGTGTTCTGGAACGGTTGCGGATCGATGGTGGCAAGCACGTCGCCCTTCTTGACCATCTGCCCTTCCTGGAAGAGCACCGCGGTCAGCACGCCTGAGACCTGCGGCTGCACGATCACGTTGGCCAGCGGGGTGACCGTGCCCAGGGCCTCGAGCTGCACCGGAATGTCGGCCTGCCTGGCGGTCGCGATGCCCACCGTGCTGGAAGCCGGGCCGCCGCCGCCTCGTCCGGGGCCGCCGGGCCCGCCTGGGCCGCCCTGCCGGCCTGGGCCCGGTCCAGGGCCCGCACCCGGTCCGGCCACCGGCGTCTTCGAGCGCTGGATCAGGTACCACGCTCCGCCGCCGAGCGCCGCCAGCAGCAGCAGGGCCACGAGGCTGCCCATCCAACGGCGTCTGCGGACCGTCGGATGGGTGGGAGAAACGGCGGAAGGCAGAGGCTCGATCGGTTTTTCTTGTTCCATGGACGGTGCGTGCGAAAGGTGCGAGGGTGCGGACCAGAGTAGTACATCGCGGATGGTAGTCGGGCTCTTTGCTGGGCCGTAAAGCGTCGGTAAAGCTCGCGGAAGCCTCCTACAAGCTCCCACGAAACCTCCTCAATTTCTCCCGGATTGCCCCCCGGCACCCCGCGATTCGCGCGGCCAGGCTGCACTTCGCGCCGCCTGCGCGCATTCCGTCGCACACCGGTGGCCGGGGCGCGCGGGCATCGGCACAGTCCCCCCATCGATTTCCCCCCGCCGCTTCTCAGCTTCTCTTCAACCCCTTCACCTTCCAAGGAGTGCCGCCATGCTGATGCAGATCGTCCTTCACACGCCCAAGTGGGTGTTCGCCGTCTTCTTCCTGCTGCTGTGGCTCGGCGCCCGGCAGCTGCTGGCCAACCAGGTGAGCCTGACCCGCGTCACGCTGATGCCCGTCGCCATGGGCGGCCTGTCGGTCTACGGCGTGGTTTCGGTGTTCGGCGACTCTTTCGGCGCGCTGCTGGGCTGGGCCGCCGCGGCGGCCGTGATGGCGGCGCTGGTGCTGCAGCGCCCGCTGCACGCCGCCACCCGCTACGACGCGGCCGCGCGCCAGTTCGAAGTGGCAGGCAGCCCGGTGCCGCTGATGCTCATGATGGGCATCTTCCTGACCAAGTACGTGGTGGGCGCCGCCCTGGCCATGCACCCCGAGCTGCGCTTCCAGCCGACCCTCGCCATCGTCGTGCCCGTGCTGTACGGCGCCTTCACCGGCGTGTTCGCGGCCCGTGCCGTGCGCCTGTGGAAGCTGGCCATCCGTACCGACGCCATGGCCGCGGCGGCCCGCGCGGCCTAATATCCCTGAGCCACGATTCCCCGGCAACCACTCACGGAAGACACGCCGCCATGAACGCGCTCCTGCTGATCCTGAAGATCTCCGTCACGGTGGTGCTGGTCGCCTCCATCGCCGAGGCACTGGTGCTCTCGTGGCGCAACGGCTGGCGCAGCTACGACTGGAAGGCTGCCGGCGTCTCGGTGTTCGACTTCCTGGTGCGCGAATACCCCCTGCGCTGGCTGCTGCCCCTGGCCTTCTGGACCGGCGCGATGGACTGGTTCTACGCCCACCGCCTCTTCACCCTGCCGATGGACCACTGGAGCGGCTGGGCCGCCTGCTTCATCGCCCAGGAGCTCTGCTACTACTGGTACCACCGCGCCGCGCACCGCGTGCGCTGGTTCTGGTGCACCCACGCCATCCACCACTCGCCCAACCAGCTGAACCTGTCGGCCGCCTACCGCTTCGGCTGGACCGGCCGTCTCACCGGCACCCTGGCCTTCTTCATGCTGGCGCCGCTGCTGGGCATGCCGCCGCGGGTGATCCTGCTGATGCTCACGCTGAACCTGCTGTACCAGTTCTGGATCCACGCGACCTGGATCCCGCGCCTGGGCCCGCTCGAATGGGTGCTCAACACCCCCTCGGCCCACCGCGTGCACCACGCCTCCAACCTCGAATACCTGGACGGCAACTACGGCGGCGTGCTCATCGTGTTCGACCGCCTGTTCGGCACCTACATCCCCGAGCGCGCCGGCGTGCCCTGCCGCTACGGCCTGGTCAACCCGGTCACCACGCACAACATCCTGGAGATCGAGTTCGGCCAGTGGCGCGCACTGTTTCGCGATCTCGCCTCGGCCCGCTCGGTGCGCGCCTTCGTCGGCTACCTGGTGAAGCCGCCCGGCTGGAAGCCCGAAGGTCCCGGCGACACCACCGAGGAGCTGCGCCAGCGCGCGGCCGTGCAGGCGGCGCCCTCCACCGCCAGCCAGCCGGTCGTCCCCGCCGATTTCATTCCTGTCCAGTACAAGGAGCTGTCATGACTTCCTACGCATCCCCAGATTCCTCCCGCTCCGACATCGAGCGCCTCGCCCGCCGCCGCGCCGGCGCCAAGATGGGCTGGTACGTCCACGCCTTCGTCTACGTGCTCGTCAACCTGGGGCTGGTCGCCATCTCGGCGGCCAACGGCCGCAGCTGGGCGATGTATCCGCTCATGGGCTGGGGCCTGGGGCTGCTGATCCACGGTGCGGTGGTCTGGTTCATCGCGCCCGGCGGCAGCTTCTACGACCGGCTGGTCGAACGCGAGCGCCGCGCCCTGGGAGGCCGGGACCGCGGATGAGCAGCGCCGCGCCGCCGAGCCGCTTTCGCGCGGAGAACTTCCGGGACATGCTGCGGCATGGCCTGATCACGGCCGTCTTCTGCTGCCTCATCGCCACGGCCATGACCATCACCGGCGGCGACAACTGGGCGGGCCACCTCGTCTATTCGCTGTCGATCGGCATGGTCAGCTGGCTGTTCATCGACACCGGGCGGCTGCTGCTCAGCGGGCACCACGAAACGCACTGGCCGAACTGGCCCCTGGGCTTCGTGCTCGTCGCGGTGGGCGTGGCGGTCGGCTTCTTCGTGGGCAACCTCATCGGCGATGCCGTCTTCGGCGCGCCCCGGTTCGACTTTCTCGACTTCAGGGGCCACAAGCTGGCCACCGGCGTCACGATCACCATCATCGCGACGGTCGGCATGTGCTTCTTCTTCTACAGCCTCGGCAAGAGCAAGCACATGCAAAGCCAGATCGAGCTGGCCCAGCGCAATGCCACGGAGGCGCGGCTGAAGCTGCTGGAGACGCAGCTGGAGCCGCACATGCTGTTCAACACGCTGGCCAACCTGCGGGTGCTGATCACCGTCGATCCGCCGCGCGCCGTGGCCATGCTCGACCGGCTCAACAGCTACCTGCGCATGACGCTCAGCGGCTCACGGGCGCTGTCGCACCCGCTGTCTGCCGAATTCGAGCGGCTGGCCGATTACCTGGAGCTGATGTCGGTGCGCATGGGCGACCGCCTGCGCTACACGCTGGATCTGCCGGCCGACCTGCGCGACGCGCCGGTGCCGCCGCTGCTGCTGCAGCCGCTGGTGGAGAACAGCATCCGCCACGGTCTGGAGCCCAAGGTGGAAGGCGGCGAGATCGTGGTGCGCGCCCGCAGGGACGAGCACGGCGGCTCGCTCGTGATCGAGGTGAGCGACACCGGCGTGGGCCTGGGCGCGGCGCCGCCGTCGCAAGGCAGCGGCTTCGGGCTCGAGCAGGTGCGCGAACGGCTGGCCACGGTGTACGGCGAGCGCGGCAGCATGCGCATGGCGCCCTCGCCTTCGGGCGGCACCACGGCAACGCTCTGCTTTCCGGCGCCCGCCTGAGCGCACCATCACAGAACGACAACGACGAGATGACGACCGCATCCCCCACCGCACTCATCGCCGAGGACGAGCCCCTCCTGGCGCAGGCCCTCAAGTCCGAACTGGCCACGGCCTGGCCCGAGCTGCAGATCGTCGCCACCGCCGGCGACGGCCGCAGCGCCGTGCGCGAGGCGCTGCGGCTGCTGCCGCAGGTGCTTTTCTTCGACATCCGCATGCCCGGCCTCGACGGCCTGGGCGCGGCTGCCGAGCTGGCCGACAGCTGGCCTGCCGACGAGGCGCCCATGCCGCAACTGGTTTTCGTGACGGCCTACGACGAATACGCCGCCCGCGCCTTCGAGGCCCAGGCCATCGACTACGTGCTCAAGCCGGTGCAGCCCGACCGCCTTCGCAAGACCGTCGGCCGGCTGCAACAGGCGCTCGCCGCGAGGCAGCCGTCGCCCACACCCGCGCTGGCCGATGCGGCGCTGGAACAGACACTCGCCCAATGGAGGCAGGTGCTGGGCGCAGCCGGGGTCTCGGCCACCACGCCGGCTCCCGCACCGCTACGCATGATCGCCGCCAGCGACACGGGCGGCAGCACCGTGCGCATGGTGCCGATCGACGAGGTTCTCTACTTCGAGGCGGCCGACAAATACCTGCGCGTGCTGACCGCCACGCACGAATACCTGATCCGCACGCCCCTCAAGCAGCTGCTGCCGCAGCTCGACGCCGACACCTTCTGGCAGGTGCACCGGGCGGTGGTGGTGCGCAGCTCGGCCATCGAATCGGTTCACCGCGACGAGGCCGGCAAGCTGCACCTGATGCTGCGCGGCCGGGGCGAGAAGATTCCTGTCAGCCGGCTCTACGCCCATCTTTTTCGCGCGATGTGAAATTGCGCCGCCCCGGGCACAGAAGGCCCAAAGAAAAAGCCGGCCCTTTTCGGAGCCGGCTTTTTTCATTCAGTCACGATTGACGTGGCGTTTTAGCGCCAGTGGCCATGTCCGCGGTAGTAGCCACGACCGTAGTAGCGCGGGCCGTAATAGGCCGGCGGGCCGTAGTAGACGGGGGCCGGACGGTAGTACACCGGCGGCGGGCGGTAGTAGACCGGGGGCGGCGGCGCGTAATAGACGGGTGCCGGCGGGACATAGACCGGGGCCGGAGCCGGGTAGTAGGCTGGGCTGCCCACACCCACTGCCACGCCTGGGACGCCGACGCCGATCGACCAGCTCACGTCGCTGCGGGCGCTGGCCGAGGTGGCGGCAAACAATGCACCGGCTGCCACGACGCCTGCGGCGGCCCACTTGAAAAAGGTTGAACGTGTGAAGCTCATGATCCTGCTCTCCTTGTTGGGGGTGGGCAGCGTCCGGATCGGGACCGCCCATGTGGTGTATTGAACGCTGCAAATGCAAACGGGGTGCACGGGGCAATGTGAAGAACGTTGCCAAAGGTAACCCGTGAGAGGCCACCCCTAAAATGCCGCAATGACCTCCCCGACAGACAAAAGCGGCACCAAGACGACAGCTGCACCGAGCAATTTCCTGCGCCACGTGATCGAGAACGACCTCGCACAGGGCGCCTATTCCGGCCGCAAGTGGGGCGGTTCCCCCGGCAACGCCGCGCATCATGCACAGGGCATGGCCGACCCGGCAAAGGTGCGCATGCGCTTCCCGCCCGAGCCCAACGGCTACCTGCACATCGGCCATGCCAAGAGCATCTGGCTCAACTTCGAGCTGGCCAAGGAATACGGCGGCGTCAGCCACCTGCGCTTCGACGACACCAACCCCGAGAAGGAAGACCAGGAATACGTCGACTCCATCCGCGATGCCGTGAAATGGCTGGGCTACGAGACCTACCTCGCCGACCGCCCCAGCGCCCCCGGCACCCTGCAGCCGCACGAGTATTTCGCGAGCGACTACTTCGACTTCATGTACGAGGCGGCCGAATACCTGATCAGCGCCGGCCTCGCCTACGTCGACGAACAGACCGCCGAGGAAGTGCGCGCGAACCGCGGCGACTTCAACACGCCCGGCACCGACAGCCCTTTCCGCAACCGCAGTGTCGAAGAGAACCTCGCACGGTTCCGCGCCATGCGCGACGGTCAGGTGGCTGACGGCGCCGCCATCCTGCGCGCCAAGAGCGACATGGCCAGCACCAACATCAACATGCGCGACCCCGCGCTGTACCGCGTGCGCCGGGCCCACCACCACAACACCGGCGACAAGTGGTGCATCTATCCGATGTACACCTACGCGCACCCCATCGAGGACGCGCTGGAGCAGATCACCCACAGCATCTGCACGTTGGAGTTCGAAGACCAGCGCCCCTTCTACGACTGGCTGCTCGACCGCCTCGCCGAGGGCGGCCTCATCGCCAGCCCGCACCCGCGCCAGTACGAATTCGCGCGGCTGAACGTGACCCACGTGCTCACCAGCAAGCGCAAGCTGCGCCAGCTGGTCGAAGAGAAGTACGTCGACGGCTGGGACGACCCCCGCATGCCCACCATCGCCGGCCTGCGCCGCCGCGGCTACACGCCCGAGGCGCTGCGCCTGTTCTGCGAACGCAGCGGCACCACCAAGTCGGGAGGCTGGATCGACTACGCCAGCCTCGAAGCCGCTCTGCGCGACACGCTCGACCCCGTCGCACCGCGCGCCATGGCGGTGCTCGACCCGGTCAAGCTCGTCATCACCAACTGGGGCGAGCTGATGGGCGGCGACGACGCGCTCGACGCGTGCTCGGCCCCCGTGCACCCGCACCATCCCGAGATGGGCCAGCGCGAGTTCAAGCTGGGCCGCGAGGTCTGGATCGAGCGCACCGACTATGAAGAGGTGCAGCCCAAGGGCTTCTTCCGCCTGTTCCCCGGCAACAAGGTTCGGCTGAAGTACGGACACGTCATCGAGTGCATCGGCGGCACGAAAGACGCCGACGGCAGGCTCGTCGAAGTGCAGGCGAAGCTGGTGCCCGACACCAAGAGCGGCACGCCCGGCGCCGACGCGATCAAGGTGAAGGGCAACATCACCTGGGTGGCCGCCGCCGATGCGGTGCCGGCCGAAGTGCGGCTCTACGAGCGCCTCTTCGCCGCGGCACAGCCGGGCAGCGGCGAACTGCTCGAAGAGCTGAACAAGAACAGCCTGGAAGTGTGCTCTGCCTTCGTCGAGCCCTCATTGGCCAAGGCGGAGCCGGGCGTCGGCATCCAGTTCGAGCGGCACGGCTACTTCGTGCTCGACGCGAAGGCCAGCGCCGCGGTCGGCAAGCCGGTGTTCAACCGCGCGGCCGGGATGCGGGACAGCTGGGGCAAGTAAGCCCCGCCGTCTCCGTCTTCTCTCATTCGGGCCGCTTGTAGACCACGCCGAGCACCGCGCTGTTCTCGTCGGTGGTGCAGACGGCGGATCTTCCCTGCGGCCCGACCTTCAGGTTCACCGTGTAGACGCCGTCGCGCGGCGTGCTGCCCTTGTCGGCCGCGATGCTCCCCGGCGGCACCCTGAGTTCGCGTGCTGCCGCGGCCACGCAGTTCTTGATGCTGGCCTCGGGCGCGCCGCCCAGGCGGATGGCCGTGCTGTTGCACGCCGCCAGCAGCAGGCCGGCCATCGCCGCGCAGGCGAGTTGGATGGAGCTTTGCGTCGTGGTCGTCATTTCGGATTCCCTGTGTCTCTGATGAACAGGCCGATTGGAGCCGTCCAGGACGCCGGAGGTTGCAGGACAGACCCCGGCTATCCTGTCGGCACATGAATCGTCCGAGCCCTTCCTCTCGCTCATCGCCTTCCTCCTCCCGGCTGATCCGCTTCAACAAGCCCTACGGCGTGCTCAGCCAGTTCACGCCCGAAGGCCGCTGGCGCGGGCTCAAGGACTTCATCGACATCCCCGGCGTCTACGTGGCCGGGCGCCTCGACGCCGACAGCGAGGGCCTGCTGCTGCTCACCGACGACGGCAGGGTGCAGGCGCGCATCGCCGATCCGCGCTTCAAGATGGAGAAGGTCTACTGGGTGCAGGTCGAAGGCGTACCCGGCGAAGATGCGCTCGCCGCGCTGCGCAACGGCGTGATGCTCAACGACGGCCCCACCCGCCCTGCACGCGCCCGGCTGCTCGACCCGCCGCCCGAGGTGTGGGAGCGCACACCGCCGATCCGCGAACGCAAGAGCATTCCCACCGCGTGGATCGAACTGGCCATCCGCGAGGGCCGCAACCGGCAGGTGCGGCGCATGACGGCGGCCGTGGGGCTGCCGACGCTGCGCTTGATCCGCGTCGCGATCGGCCCGCACACGCTCGAAGGGCTGGCGCCGGGAACCTGGTGCGAATAGCGCGGCACCCAACAGGGCCGGCACGCCCCCTCATCCAAACGAAACATTGCCTTTTTCTCAATGAAGCAAACACCCTTTAATCCCTGCGAACTCGCCGCTTCCGCCTTGAACCGCCGCAGCGCCGTCCTCGGCACCTTCGGCCTCCTCGCCGCGATGCAGTCCGGCGCCGCGCCCCAGGCCAAGGCGAAGAAGCAACCGGCTGCAGCGCCTGATGTCTGGCCCCGCGCATCGCAGGTGCCCGGCGGCGTAGCCCGACTGTCGCTGGGCCCGTCGGCCAAGCGGCCCCAGGCTTTCTCGGGCGACATCCCCGTGCTGGTGCTCGGCGATGCCATCGAATGGACCGCCGTCGTCGGCATCCCCCTGGCGACCGAACCCGGCGAAGCCAGCATCACGGTGCGCACCGAAGGCAAGCCCGAGCGCCGGATCGCCTACACCGTCGCCCCGAAGCAATACCGCGAACAGCGGCTCACCGTGGCCCCGCGCACCGTCGACCTGTCTTCGGAGGACGAGGCGCGCTACGTCAAGGAGCGCGACCACCTCGCCGGCGTGACAGCCACCCTCACCGACATGCGCCCCGACACCGTGCTGAAGATGCGCGTTCCAGTACCCGGCCGCCGCTCCAGTTCCTTCGGCCTGCGCCGCGTGTTCAACGGGCAGTCGCGCAATCCGCACAGCGGCATGGACATCGCAGCCGGCACCGGCACCCCGGTCCTCGCGCCGCTGCCCGGCAAGGTGATCGACACGGGCGACTATTTCTTCAACGGCGGCACCGTCTGGCTCGACCACGGCGGCGGCCTGCTGACCATGTACTGCCACCTCAGCCGCATCGACGTGAAGGTCGGCGACGTGTTGAAGACCGGCGAGCAGCTCGCGGCCGTGGGAGCGACCGGGCGGGTGACGGGGCCGCACCTGCACTGGTCGGTGATGCTGAATAGGGCGATGGTGGACCCGGCCTTGTTCATCGCGGCCTGAGTCCAACGAGGAGCCACATTACACTCGGCCTCATGCGCCCCTCTGAAGCTCTGCTCCAGCATCGCGATCGCATCCGGGAGATCGCGCTAAGTCACCACGTCAGCAGCGTGCGAGTGTTCGGTTCCGCTTTGCGCGGCGAAGACGGGCCCGACAGCGATCTCGATCTGCTGGTGGAGCCCACGGCGCAAACCACCCTGATGGACATCGGAGCCATCAGGTACGAACTGAAGAGCCTTCTGGGCATGGAAGTAGACGTGCTCACGCCCAACGGCCTGCCTCTAAAGTTTCGCGATCAGGTGCTGCGCGAGGCTGTACTGGTATGAGTCGACGAGATCCGCAACGTGTGGCGGATTACTTGGGTCATATCCTGCAAGCGATCGACAGTATTCACGACTACACGAACGGCGCTACCGCCGACAGTTATCTCGTCGACCGGAAAACACAGGATGCAGTGGTACGCAACCTGGAAGTGATCGGGGAAGCCAGCAACAACATCGTGAAGCACCATGCGGAATTCGCCGCTGCCCACCCCGCCATTCCCTGGCGTTTTGCCTACGAGATGCGCAACGCGCTTTCCCACGGCTACTTCACCATCGACCACACCATCGTCTGGCAAACCATCCAGCACGATTTGCCATCGCTTCGCGAGCAGATTGCGAAGCTGTTGAAATCCTGAGCCTTGCCGCTCCGTGAGCCGAGACGTCTGAGGACGTCGCTGCGCCACGCAATCAACGCCCGCACCAGCGGTTCATTGCGGGCGCGGCGGTCGTTTCTGCCGTCCAGCTTCAGATCGGCTTGGTCAGGTACACCGCCTCGCGCCCCACGATCGCGCGCTGGGCGGGCATGAAGATCGTGCAGTCGTCGCACAGCGCGCGAATCTCTTCGTCGCCGTTGGTCGCGATCAGCTCGCCCTTGGCGAAGGTCTCGAAGCCGATCAGCGGGCGCACGAAGGCGAAGTCGGGCGACTTGATGACGTGGGTCTGGAGAAGCTGGAAGCGGCGCTGCGGTTCGGGCGGCGGGGTGGCCGGGTCCTTGTCGACGAGGCCGAAGTACGCGAGGAAGTCGTAGGTAACGGCGGTGGCGAGGTCGGAGGCCGAGCGCAGGAAGTGCTGGCCGCACTCGACCACCATCGCCACGCCCTTGCCGTCGGGGCCGCCGTGGCTGCCGTACTGGATGAGCGGCGTGCCCGAGCCCAGGCCGTCGGGCATTACGAGGTGCACCGAGGGGCGGCCGATGGCCTGCGCGACCTTGGCGTTGCGCTCGAAGTCCGGGTACACCCAGAAGGGCACCACGGGCTGGCTGGTCGAGTGGATGTCGAGGATGTGGTCGGCCGCGTCCACCACCGGGCGCAGGATGCGCGCGCGGCTGAGCTCCGGGCTGTCTTCGGTGCCGTCGAGCCATTCGGGCGACCAGATGCGGTTGAGGTTGTGCACGAGCTGCCGGCTGTCGAAGGGCAGCGCCTCGTTGAAGGATTCGTACGCCGCCACGTTGGCGAAGCTGACGGTGAGCGTGCCGATCTTGGGGCGCACGCCGTTGTCGAGCAGGTGCGTGGCCGCGGTCATGCCGCAGATCTCGTTGCCGTGCGTGAGCGCGTTGATCAGCACGTGCGGTCCGGGCTTGCCGGACTCGAAGCGGTGCACGTAGTCGACGCCGACGTTGCCCTTTCGGTAGGCGGAAAGGTCGCGGGGGAGGACTTCGAGGGCGGGGGGCGAGAGGGTCATGGGGCGATGGCGAGTGGACGGAACAGCCGGCAAGTTTGCTACAGACGGCCATTTCGTGCTTCGCGCCTGCCGCGCCGCGTTCGCCCCGCTCACCAGTTCACTTCGCGCTCCGGCGTCGCCGAGATGTGGTGGATCGACAGGTCCGCGCCGTCGTATTCCTCTTCCTGGGACAGCCGCAGCCCCGCCACCGCCTTGAGCGCGCCGTACACCGCCGCGCCAGCCAGCGCAGCCCAGGCCACGCCCATCACCGTGCCGATGAGCTGCGCCCACACGTTCACGCCGCCGATGCCGCCCAGCGCCTGCGTGCCGAAGATGCCCGCCGCGATGCCGCCCCAGGTGCCGCACAGGCCGTGCAGCGGCCACACGCCCAGCACGTCGTCGATCTTCCACTTGTTCTGCGTGAGCGTGAACAGCTTGACGAAGATGCCGCCGGCCACGCCGCCCACGACCAGCGCGCCTAGCGGGTGCATCAGGTCGGAGCCGGCGCACACCGCCACAAGCCCGGCGAGCGGGCCGTTGTAGACGAAGCCCGGGTCGTTCTTGCCCATGGCCAGCGCCACCAGCGTGCCGCCGACCATCGCCATCAGCGAGTTCACGGCCACCAGGCCGGAGATCTTGTCGATGCTCTGCGCGCTCATCACGTTGAAGCCGAACCAGCCCACGCACAGCACCCAGGCGCCCAGCGCGAGGAACGGGATGTTCGACGGCGGATGCGCGCTCAGCGAGCCGTCGCCGCGGTAGCGGTTGCGCCGCGCGCCCAGCAGCAGCACCGCCGGCAGCGCCAGCCAGCCGCCCACTGCATGCACCACCACCGAGCCCGCGAAGTCGTGGAACTCGTGGCCGGTGAGCGAGGCGATCCAGCCCTGGATACCGAAATGCTTGTTCCAGGCGATGCCCTCGAAGAGCGGATAGACGAAGCCGACGATCACCGCCGTGGCAATGAGCTGCGGCCAGAACTTGGCGCGCTCCGCGATGCCGCCCGAGATGATGGCCGGAATGGCCGCAGCGAAGGTCAGCAGGAAGAAGAACTTCACCAGCTCGTACCCGCTCCTGGCCGACAGCTCGGTCGCGCTCACGAAGAAGTGCGTGCCGTAGGCCACGCCGTAGCCCACCAGGAAATACACGATGGTCGAGACAGAGAAATCGACCAGGATCTTCACCAGCGCATTGACCTGGTTCTTCTTGCGCACGGTCCCCAGTTCGAGGAAGGCAAAGCCGGCGTGCATGGCCAGGACCATGATGGCGCCGAGAAGGATGAACAGCGCGTCTGCGCCCTGTTTGAGTGCGTCCATTGGAGCTTCTCGCGGTTTTTGGTTTGAATTGGTGCGTCGCACCGGAATCAACCAGAGCGGCCGGCCAATGAAGCAAAAATGGTGCCTATAAGCTCTCTGATGGTGCGGAATGAACCAATAGCGGGCTGATCAGCGCCCGCCGCGCACCGCTTCAGTCCGCGCCGACGCCCGATCTCAGCGCGTCCCGGTAGCGCCGGCTGCAAGGCACGGCGGTGCCGTCGAGCATGTGGAGCCGGGCGTCGCCTCCGTCCAGCGGCTCGATCTCCCTGATGCGCGCCAGATTCACCGCGTGGCTGCGGTGGACGCGCACGAAGAGCGCGGGGTCGAGCTGGGTCAGGAAATCGTTCAGGCTGCTGCCGCTGGCCTTCGGCATGGCGGTGGTCGTGCCCTACCAGGCCTACGCCCAGGGCGTGGCCAACGGGCTGGTGGCGCCCGGCTTCGGCGCCTCCCTGCTGCGCTACCTGTCGATGGCGCAGCCCTGGCCGAAGCAGGCGTTCGACGGTGCGGAGTTCGGCATCACCTGGAACCACCTCTGGTACCTGCCCTATCTGTTCACCTACACGGCGCTGGTCGCCCTGACGCTGCCGCTGTGGCGGTCGGCCGCCGGCCAGTGGATGCGCGGCGCCTTCAACGGCCTGCGCGGCTGGAGGCTGGTGCTGTTGCCGGTAGTGCCGCTGCTGATATTCACGATGCTGCTGGCCTCGCGCTTCCCGGCCACGCACAACCTGGTGCGCGACTTTCACCTGCACAGCATCTACTTCACGATGTTTCTCTACGGCTACTGGATGGGCGTGGACACCGGCGTCTGGAAGGAACTGGAGCGGCTGCGCCGCGTGTCGCTCGCGCTGGCCGTCGCGGTGATCGGCACCTTCATCTTGCTGCGCGCCGGCATGAAGAGCCCGCTTCCGGGGCTGCTGGTGGACACCCTGCGCATGCTCTACCTCTGGCTGGCCGTCGCAGCCATCCTCGGCCACGGCCACCGCTACCTGAACCGCCCCCGGAACCTGGCTGCGCTGGGCGAACGAGTCGGTGTACCCGTGGTACGTGCTTCACCAGACGCTGATCATCGTCGGCGTGACCCTGCTGGCACCGCTAGCGCTCGGCCCGGTCGTCGAGCCCGCGCTGCTCATCGCGCTGACGCTGCTCGGCTGCTGGCTCCTGACAGACGGGCTGATCCGCCGCACCAACCTGCTGCGGCCGCTCTTCGGGCCGAAGCTCAGGCGGCGGGCTGCGGCTTCTTCGGCGGCGCGGACGCAGCCTCTTCCACCGGAACCAGGATGGCGTTTCCCGTCGCCACGAGCTTGAGCGAATCGGCGCCCTCGCCCTGCGCATAGAGTTCGGCCGCCGCGAACACCTGCTTGCGGCCGGCTTTCACCACCCGACCGCGTGCGATGAAGGCGCGGCCGACGGCGGGCGAGATGCAGTTGACCGAGAAATGCGAGGCCAGCACGCGGCCCGCCACGGTGGCGGCCGCGTAGCCGCTCACGGTGTCGAGCATCGCGCCGATCATTCCGGCGTGCAGGAAGCCGGCGTACTGGCCCATGTCCTCCTCGCGCCAGTCCATGCGCAGTTCGGCTTCGCCATTGCCGGCGCTGGTCACTTCGAAGCCGGCCCAGCGGTTGAAGGCGGCGGTCCTGTTGATGGCCTGGAGGGTGTCGAGCATGGTGGCGGGTCCTTGTCCGGGGTTGGGTGGAAAGACGGTGCACCCACTCTAGGAAGCAGCCCGGACATCGGCCGTCGCGCGTGCGACCGGAAACGCCGCGGCGGTTGAATTGGCGACAGCGTCGCCGGGCTGCGCAGAAATTTTTCGACGATGCCTTAACCCCGTTCGCCGGGGCCGTCCGTATGAGCCGGGGTCATTCATCACTTCCGCCAAAGGCATCCCATGAAAGCATCGACTTCCGCCCTCCTCCGCGCCACCGCAGGCGCCGCCTTGCTTCTGGTCCTGAGCATCAGCGCCCAGGGGCAGGCTGCAACGCCGCCGGCCGTGGCGGCCGACTCGCGCATCACGCAGGTCAAGGTCTACCCGGGCAGCGCCACCGTGGAACGAGTGGCGCGCGTCGCGGCCGGCGCGCGCTCGGTCACCTTCGCCTGCCTGCCGGCGGGGCTGGACGTGCAGAGCCTGCAGGTGTCGGCCGATGCCTCGGTGCGCATCGGCGAGACCTCGGTGCTCAGCGAGCAGCGCGAGCTCTCGGCACGCTGTTCGACCAGCCCGCTCGACGGCCGCATCCGCGAGCTCGAGGACCAGAAGGCCGCCCTGCAGGCGGAGACCGATGCACTCGGCATGGTCACCGGCTACCTCAAGGGGCTGGCCGGCGGGAGCGACAACACTGCAGGCGCCCGCGCACCGATGGACGCGCGCAACCTCGCCGCGATGACCGAGGCCATGCGCCGCACCGGGCAGGACTCGCTGCTCAAGCAGCACCAGATCCAGCGCAGACAGGCCGAGATCGACCGCCAGCTCAACCCGCTGCTGGCCGAACGCACCCGCACCCAGGGCAACGGCGGCCAGGTGACGGCCGTCACGGTGACGCTGACCGCTGGCGCCGATGCCGACGTGAAGCTGAGCTACCAAGTCAACGGCCCGGGCTGGACGCCCACCTACCGCGCGCTGCTCGACACCGCCACGCGCAAGGTCCGCATCGAGCGCCAGGCCCTGGTGGCGCAGGCCACGGGCGAAGACTGGCGCGGCGTGAAGCTGGTGCTGTCCACCGGCCAGCCGCGCCGCGAGACCACCGGCCGCCTGCCCTCGGCGTGGCGCATCGGCATCGAGCCGCCGCCGCGCCCGCAGGCCGAGATGGCCTACCCCGCCGCGCCGGCGGCAGCCATCGCACCCGCGCCGCTGATGGCGCGCAAGGCGACGGACGGCCGCGAACGCCAGGAGCCGCTGTTCGACGTGAGCGTGTTCGACAACAGCTTCGCCACCGAGTTTTCGGTGCCGCAGGCCATCGACGTGCCCTCCAACGGCCGGCGCGTGACCATGGCCCTGGGCCAGCACGAAGACACGGCCAGGCTCGCCGCGCGCACCAGCCCGCGCGTGGACGCCAGCGCCTTCCTCGTCGCCGAGCTCGACCAGCCCGCCGGCGTGTGGCCGGCCGGCCCGATGCAGCTGTACCGCGATGGCGCCTTCGTCGGCAGCGGCCGCTGGAACGCACCGAGCGACGCGCGCCTGACGCTCTCCTTCGGCCGCGACGAACTGGTGCGCGTGCAGGCCGAGCCCGAGCGCGACAACCAGGGCTCTGGCGGCTTCGCCGGCTCGCGCGCCGAGCGCAAGGTGCAGCGCGCCTACGTGGTCGAGAACCGCCACCGCACGCCGATCACCGTACAGGTGCTCGAAGCCGCGCCGGTCTCGGTCGACGAGAAGGTGCGCGTGGCCTCGGAGTTCTCGCCGCAGCCCGCCGAGCTGGCATGGAACAGGCAGCCCGGCCTGGCGATGTGGCAGCTCGACCTCGCGGCCGGCCAGACCGCGCGCGTGACGGCCGACTACACCATCGGCTACCCGAAGGACGCGCGGCTGCAGATGCGCTGAAGGAGCCGCTCGATCCACAAGCCGAACTTGGCCGATGGCTCGAAGGTGCGCTGCGGTAGCAGCAGCATCTGCAAGGTCAAGCGCCGCCAAGAGGCCCCAGGTAAAGAGAAAGACGCTTGCAACGGCGCATGGGCCTCGCGGCGTGCGCCAGGTCAAGGCGGGGTGGCAGGGTGCGCTCCGACCCGCTGATCAACGCGCCGTGCCAGCGCCTGTTCTTGTCCTTCGCGCCGCTGCCCGGTGGCGCAAGGCAAGCTCCTGCGCCAAGCCTCACCATCGATAGGTCGCAGTGGCAATCAGCCTGCGCTGGTCTCCGTAGAAGCAGGACTTGGCACTGCCGTCGCAGTTGGACAGGTATGTTTTGTTGGTCAGGTTGCGCACATTGAGCGCGAGGCTCCACTGCTGGAGGTCGTAGCCGATCATGGCGTCGACCAGCATGTACGCCGGCACATCGACCGGCGAGATGCCACCGTTGCCGCGGGTCGAACCCGTGTAGCGCGCACCCACGCCCACCTTGATGCCGCTGCTGAAGCGGTAGTCCCCCCACAGCGCCAACTGATTGCGTGGCACGGCCAGTGCCTGCCTGCCGATCTGCTGCGGGTTGGCGCTGGCCGTGACGATGGCACGCGGCGTGTAGCTGTAGGCGGCCGTGAGGTTCATGCGTGGAATCGGCTGTGTGCTGGCCTCGAGTTCGAGGCCGCGCGTGGAGATCTCACCCGTTTGGTAGGGAACGAAGTTCGGGTCGAACGTCACGTAGTTGCGGCGGCGCAGGTCGAAGACGGCGGCGCTGTACATGTTGCGCGTGCCGGTGGGCTGGTAGCGCACGCCGGCCTCGTACTGGCGTCCGGTTTCGGGATCGAACGGCCGCTGGGTCGCAGGGTTGACGGCAGTGTTCGGATTGAACGATTCGGTGTAGCTGATGTAGGGCGCCAAGCCGTTGGGCGCCAGGTAAACCAGGCCAGCACGACTCGTGAACTTGCCGTTGGAGACGGAAGTGGGCGTTGCACCGCCGAGCCGGTCCACATAGTCGGTACGTGCACGATCGTAGCGACCGCCCAGCGTGAGCTGCCAATGATCTGCCCATTTGATCTGGTCCTGCAGGTAGAGGCCGGTCTGCCTCAGGCGCGATGAATCGATGGCGTAGGGATCGGGCACGTCGAACGGCCCGTTCGGGTAGGAGGGTGCCCTCAGGTCCAGCACCGGCGCGCGGCCCCCGCTGAACGTATTCGATTCGAAACGGCTGCGCTGGTAGTCGAAGCCGATCAGCAGCTTGTGCTGCCACTCGCCTGCACGCATGTCGGCCTGCACCTGGTTGTCGACGCTGAACGTGTTGGCCCATTCGCGGCTGCCGAAAAGCGTGCGGCTCAGCGTCTGGTAGTTGGCCGGGTCCAGCGCGTTGTCGGGGTCGACAGTGACGAAGTTGGGCGATTGAAGACCCGAATAGTCGAGCTTCATGTGGCCGGCGCGCAGGTTCTGGCGGAAGCTGAGGGTGTCGTTGAAACGGTGCTCGAACTTGTAGCCGGCAAGTTCCTGATCCTGGTTGAAGCGGTCGAAGTGGCTGTTGCCGGTGAACAGCGCGCTGGGAATGTAGCTGCCGATGGCGGTCGGCACCAGCGAGCCCACCTGAGGGCGAGTGCGTGTGTAGACGCCCGCCCGATTGCGCATGAACTGGGCATACGCAGTGAACGTGGTGTCGTTCGAGATCTTCCATTGGAGGGACGGGGCGAGGTAGGTTCGGTCGTTGCGTTCGCCACCTGCAGGCAGCTTGGCGTCGCGCACCACGCCGAGCAAGCGATAGAGCACCTTGCCCTGCGCATCCAGCGAGCCGGCGAAATCGCCCGCGACCTGCTTGTGGCCATGGCTGCCGTACTGCACTTGAAGTTCACGAATCGGCGTCGAGGTGGGCAGCTTGCTGACCACGTCCACCACGCCGCCGGGGCTGGCCTGGCCGTAGAGCACGGACGCCGGGCCGCGCAGCACGTCGATGCGCTCGGCGCCATAGGGCTCGATCTTCCAGACTGCGAAGGTATTGGCGTTGCGCAGCGGAAGGCCGTCCTGGTAGAAGCCGGGACTGTAGGCATCGAAGCCGCGAATGTTGAGCCAGTCGTAGCGCGAATCCGCGCCGTAGGGCGAGATGCTGATGCCCGGCGTATAGCCGAGCGCGTCGCGCACGGTCGTGGCGCCGATGGCCTGGATGCGATCCGCCGTGACGACCGACACGGATTGCGGGGTCTCGATGATGGGAGTGTCGGTCTTGGTTCCGGCTGCGCTTCGCTTGGCCACGTAGCCGTCGATTCGGCCAGTGGATGTCTCGGGATCCGATTCGGCCGTCACAGTCACTACAGGTAGCGCCATCGAGGTTGTGTCCGACGGCGCAGCGGCCTTGATGACGATGGCTGTGCCGTCCAGCGTCGCGATCAATCCGGTGCCGGCTAGCAAAAGATCCAGGGCTCGCTGCGGCGCAAGATTTCCAGACACGGCAGGCGACGCCTTGCCGGCCACAAGGGCGGGCTGGACCATCAGTTCCATCCGGGTCTGCCGGGCCAGGTCGTTGAGCGCCTGTGACAGCGGCTGCGCTGCGATGTTGATCGACACCGGTCGGCTGGCGAGCTGCTGTGACAGGGCTCCAGTGGAGCCGAGCGCAAGGGCGATGGCAATGGCGAGAGGCGCCGGTCTGAGGCAGGTGCAAGGCATGCGTGTTTTCTCCTGGAAGGTCTACGGATAAGAATTCTTCTCATGTAGACGCATGAC
>CAJYQC010000245.1 GCA_913776885.1 uncultured Variovorax sp. | reverse complement strand
CCATTTCGCCGGGGGTGCCGGGCACGTAGGCCTCCACCGGCAGCGGACGGCCGTGCGAGTCGACCGAGACGAACACGATCAGGCATTCGGTGGTCTTCTCCATCACGCCGCCCTTCATGTCGCCGCTGCGCACCTCCACCGAGATGTTCATGCTGGTCTTGCCGGTATAGGCGAGGCGGGCCTCCACCTCGACGAGGTCGCCGATCATGATCGGCCGGTGGAAGCGGATGCTGCCGATGAAGGCGGTGACGCAGTAGCGCTTGGCCCAGCTGGTCGCGCAGGCATAGCCGGCCTCGTCGATCCACTTCATGACGGTGCCGCCGTGGACCTTACCGCCGAAGTTGACGGTGCTGGGCTCGGCGAGAAAACGCAGGGTGATCGAGGACATGGGAGGCCGCCTTTGTTGAATATGGCTGTGACTATGGGGTGGGGAGCCGCGATTATGCGAGCGGGCATCGGCCCGCGGCGGCCGCCGGTCGCCATGGCGCGCACGCTCAGCTGCCGCTGAACAGCTGCGCCAGCGTGCGCCGCAGCCAGGCGTTGCCCGGGTCGGCATGGAAGCGCTCGTGCCAGTGCTGCTTCACCGCGTAGTCAGAGAGCGCGAAGGGCGGCTCCAGCAGCTTCACCGGCTCCTGCGTGGCCAGCACCTTGCCCAGGATGCGCGGCACCACCACCAGCAGCTCGGTCTGCGCCACGATGCGCGCCACGCTCAGGAAGCTCGACAGCCGCACCACCACGTTGCGCTTCAGGCCCAGTCGCGCGAGCGTGGTGTCGACGATGGCGTGCCCGGTGCCCGAGGTCGACACCACCGCATGCGCCTCGGCCTCGAAGCGCCTGCGCGTGAGCTTCGTGCCGATGCGCGGATGGTTCCTTGCCGCCAGGCAGACGAAGTTCTGCATGAAGAGCGTCTGCTGGTAGAAGCCCGCGTCCAACTGCGGCATGAAGCCCACGGCCAGGTCGACCTCGCCGTCCTGCAGCCGGCGTCCGCTGAGCGTGGAGATGATCTCCGTTTCGATGTGCACCCCCGGCGCCGCCTGGCGCAGGTGGTCGAGCAGGCCCGGCAGCAGCACCACCTCGCTGATGTCGGTCATGCAGATGCGGAAGCGCCGCTGCGCCTGCGCGGGGTCGAAGCTGCTGCGGTTGCCCTGCGCCTGCGCGATCTGCGCCAGCGCCTCGCGCAGGTTCGGGTAGATGCGCTCGGCGTGCGGCGTGGGCTGCATGCCCTGCGCGGTGCGGGTGAACAGGCGG
This sequence comes from uncultured Variovorax sp., assembly GCA_913776885.1. Classification (GTDB taxonomy): domain Bacteria; phylum Pseudomonadota; class Gammaproteobacteria; order Burkholderiales; family Burkholderiaceae_C; genus Variovorax. The sequence continues at coordinate 30,040 of CAJYQC010000245.1, read as the reverse complement.
TCGTCGAAGTGCGCGCGCAGCTTGTTCAGCGCGGTGCTGGCCGCGGCCTGCGCCATGCCCAGGCGCTCGGCCGCCTTCGAGACGTTGCCGGTCTTGTAGACCTCGTCGAACACGGCGAGCCATTCGAGATCGAGCTTCGACATGCGGGACTCCTGTCTGCTTTACGGCGAAAGGCACCATTATCGAAATTTCGAATTCCGTGTATTGGCTGTCGGTCTTGAGGAAATAGTGGTGCGGGCCAACAATGCCGCCAACGGAGACACCGCCCCATGAAACCCGCCCCCTCGAATGCGGCCGAGCGCCGCGACTACTACGACCGCATCCGCCCGCTGCACCTCACGCCGCTGTGGGAGTCGCTGCACGCCCTGGTGCCGCGCGAGCCGCAGACGCCGTGCGTGCCCGCGCTGTGGCGCTACGACGAGATCCGCCCGCTGCTGATGGAGTCGGCCGACCTCATCACCGCCGAGGAGGCCGTGCGCCGCGTGCTGGTGCTCGAGAACCCGGCGCTGCCCGGCAACTCTTCGATCACGCAGTCGCTCTACGCGGGCCTGCAGCTCATCATGCCGGGCGAGGTCGCGCCCTCGCACCGCCACGTGCAGTCGGCGCTGCGCTTCATCGTCGACGGCAAGGGGGCCTACACCACGGTGGGCGGCGAGCGCACCACCATGTACCCGGGCGACTTCATCATCACGCCCTCGTGGGCTTGGCACGACCATGGCAACGAGGGCATCGGCGGCAGCGTGGAACCGGTGGTGTGGCTCGATGGCCTCGACATCCCGATGCTGCGCTTCTTCGACGCAGGCTTCGCCGAGAACGACGACTCCAAGGTGCAGCACGTCTCGCGCCCCGAGGGCAACAGCCTCGCGCGCTTCGGCCACAACATGGTGCCGGTGCGGCACGACCACGCATCGGCCACCTCGCCGATCTTCAACTACCCCTATGCGCGCAGCCGCGAGGCGCTGGCGCAGCTGCAGAAGCAGGAAGCGCCCGACGCCTGGCTGGGCCACAAGCTGCGCTACATCAACCCGCTGACCGGCGGCTCGCCGATGCCGACCATCGCCACCAACCTGCAGCTGCTGCCCAAGGGCTTCGCGGGCAAGGCGCACCGCACGACCGACGGCGCCGTCTACAGCGTCGTCGAGGGCCGCGGCACGGCCGAGATCGCCGGCCAGCGCTTCTCATTCGGTCCGCGCGACACCTTCGTGGTGCCCTCGTGGGCGACGCTGAAGCTGTCGTCGCCGGATGGAGACGCGGTGCTCTTCAGCTTCTCCGACCGCCCCGTGCAGCAGGCCATGGGCATCCTGCGCGAAGCCTTCCTCGAAGACGCCTGAAGCCCCAGGCGAACAGTCCCGTTTTCCATTCGACCCAGTGCCGCCCACAGCGGCAGGAGCCTCCCATGTCCTTCGTCTTCACGCCTCCTTCCATCGTCGGCCTGCCCATCGTGGGCTCCGACCAGCAGTTCCCCGTGCGCCGCGTCTACTGCGTGGGCCGCAACTACGCCGCCCATGCGCGCGAGATGGGCTTCGACCCCGACCGCGAGCCGCCTTTCTTCTTCTGCAAGCCGAACGACGACGCCTCGGTGGTGCCGGTGGCCGAGGGCGAGACCGCCTCCATTCCCTATCCGCCGCTCACCAGCAACTACCACTACGAGGCCGAGCTGGTGGTCGCCATCGGCAAGGGCGGCGCCAACATCCCGGTCGAGCAGGCCGCCAGCCACATCCACAGCTACGCCGTGGGCCTGGACATGACCCGCCGCGACCTTCAGATGAAGATGCGCGAGCAGGGCCGCCCGTGGGAGATCGGCAAGGCCTTCGACTTCTCCGCGCCCATCGCGCCGCTGCGCACGCTGGCCGACGTGGGCGAGATCAACGCCGGCGCCATCGTGCTCGAAGTGGATGGCGAAGTGCGCCAGAAGAGCGACATCACGCACCTGATCTGGTCGGTGAACGAAGTCATCGCCAACCTCTCGACCCTCTTCACGCTGCAGCCCGGCGACCTGATCTTCACCGGCACGCCCGAGGGCGTGGGCGCGGTGAAGCCGGGCCAGACGATCAAGGTGAGCATCGAGCGCCTGCCGTCGCTGACGGTGCATATCGACTGACCGAATCCACCGTAACGCGCGGACCCGCCATGACTCCATCGAAGAACCCTCCCACCGTGCTGCTGGTCGGCGGCGGCATCGGCGGCATGGCCGCCGCGCTGGCGCTCGCGCGCCTGGGTGTTTCCATCGACCTGCTCGAGCAGAGCGCCACCATCGGCGAGATCGGCGCGGGCCTGCAGCTCGGCCCCAATGCCTTCGCGGCGCTCGACGCGCTGGGCGTGGGCGAGGCGGTGCGCCGGGGCTCGGTGTTCACAGACCGGCTGGTGATGATGGACGCCGTCGACTGCGGCGAAGTGGCCTCGGTGCCGGTGGGCGAGGCCTTCCGCGCGCGCTTCAAGAATCCGTATGCGGTGAGCCATCGCGCAGACCTGCACGGCGCAATCCACGAGGCGGTGAAGCAGCATCCGCTGATCCGCTTCCACACCTCGGCGCAGGTGGAGTCCATCGACCTGGGCGGGCAGGGCGTCACCGCAACGACGCGCGACGGCCGCAGCTTCAAGGCCGATGCCATCGTCGGCTGCGACGGCGTGAAATCGGTGGTGCGCAGCCGGCTCATCGGCGACGCGCCGCGCGTGTCGGGCCACGTGGTGTATCGCGCCGTGGTGCCCGCGGCCGACATGCCCGCCGACCTGCGCTGGAACGCGCCCGTGGTCTGGGCCGGCCCGAATTGCCACCTGGTGCACTACCCGCTGCGCCACGGCGAGCAATACAACCTCGTCGTCACCTTCCACAGCCGCGAGAAGGAAGAGTGGGGCGTGACCGACGGCAGCAAGGAGGAAGTGCTCTCGTACTTCGAGGGCGTGCATGCGCGCCCGCGCCAGCTGCTCGACCGCCCGACCTCGTGGCGCCGCTGGAGCACCGCCGACCGCGACCCGGTCGAGCGCTGGAGCGAAGGCGCCGCCACGCTGCTGGGCGACGCGGCCCACCCGATGATGCAGTACCTCGCGCAGGGCGCGTGCATGGCGCTGGAAGACGCCGTGACGCTCGGCGAGGCGGTGAAGGCCTGCGGCTTCGACATGCCCGCCGCCTTCAGGCTCTACGAGGCGGCGCGGGTCGCCCGCACGGCGCGCGTGGTGCTGTCGGTGCGCGAGATGGGGCGCCTCTACCATGCCAAGGGCGTGGAGCGCCTGGTGCGCAACAGCCTGTGGCCGGGCCGCACGCCCGAACGCTTCTACGATGCGGTCGAGTGGCTCTACGCCTGGCGGCCCGAGCGCTGCCTGGACGACGCGCCCGAGTCGCTGCGTCCTTCGGCCGCGGCCGTCGCCGAAGCCGCGGCCGTGCTTTCGCGACACTGAGGCAGTTTTCTTTCAATATTCACAACCATCGAGGCGACCATCCAGGTCCACGCCCAGGAGACAAGAGAGATGAACTTTTCGCGCGCACTGATGACGGGCCTGCTGGCCCTGACGGCCACCACGGGAGCACTGGCCCAGGCTTCCGACTACCCCAGCAAGCCCGTGACCCTGGTCACGCCCTTCGCCGCCGGCAGCGGCCCCGACGCGGTGCTGCGCCTCGTCTCGGACAAGCTCTCGCGCCTTTGGAACCAGCGCGTGGTCATCGACAACCGGCCGGGCGGCGGCGGCTTCATCGCCATCGACCAGGCCCGCCGCGGCGCGCCCGACGGCTACACGCTGCTGCAGCTCGACAGCGAGCACATCGCCGCGCTGCCGCACCTGTACAAGTCGCGCAACTTCGTGACGCTGCAGCATTTCGACCCGGTGGCCTCGCTCTTTCGCACGCCCTTCTTCGTGGCCGTGGGCACCGACTCCAAGTGGAAGAACATGGGCGACCTGATCGCCGCGGCCAAGGCCAACCCCGACGGCATCGTCTACGGCTCGTGGGGCGTCGGCAGCCCGGGCCACCTGGGTGCGCAGCAGCTGGAGGCGCTCACCGGCATCCACATGCGCCATGCGCCCTACCGCGAGGTGTCGCAGCTCTACTCGAACGTGGGCACCGGCGAGGTGCCGTGGGCCTTCGCGAGCATTCCGTCGAGCCAGGGCATCTACAAGGCCGGCAAGCTGCGCTACATCGCGGTGGCGGCCACCAAGCGCATTCCGCAGATGCCTGACGTGCCGACCATGGCCGAGTCGGGCGGCCCGGCCTCGCTGGAAGTCAATTCGTTCGTGTCGCTGCTCGCGCCCAAGGGCGTGCCGGCGGCCATCAAGGCGAAGATCAATGCCGACGTGGCGAAGGTCATCGCCGATCCCGAGATCCGCGCCCGCTTCGACACCTTCGCCTTCGAGCCGCTCGCATGGTCGCCCGAGGAGATCGAGCGCAACGCCGAGGCCAAGTCGAAGGTGTACGGCGAGCTGGTGCGAAGGGGCAACATCAGCCTCTAATAGCGAGGGCACGCCGGACTTCGGTCTTGCCCGCCGTCTTGCGCGGCAGTTAAGCTGGCCCTCTTCGGTTTTTTTGACGACTTTTTCACACTTTTTCTCCATGCACGCCACCAAGAGAGCCCTTCTGATCGCCTGCGGCCTGGCCGCCGCCGCCATGCTGCCGCTGAGCGCCAGCGCAGACAACGCTGCCTGGCCGACCAAGCCGATCCGCCTGCTGGTGGGCTTTCCGGGCGGCTCCACGCCCGACATCGCCGCGCGCACCATCGCCGAGCCGCTGGCCAAGGCTCTGGGCCAGCCGGTGGTGGTCGACAACAAGGCCGGAGCCTCGGGCAACATCGCGGCCGACCAGGTCGCCAAGGCCAACGACGACCACACGCTGGGCATCGTCATCAACGGCAACCTCACGTCGTCGAAGATGCTGTACCCCAAGCTGCCCTACGACCCGGTCAAGGACTTCACGTACCTCTCGCTGATCGCGACCGCGCCGCTGGTGCTGGTGGCGCAGAACAACCTGCCCTCGGGCGCCGCCTTCTTCGAGGAAGGCCGCAAGGCGGGCGACAAGTGGAACTACGGCTCGGTGGGCATCGGCTCGGTCGGCCACCTGGGCATGGAGCTGCTGAAGACCCGCGTGCCCGGCTTCAAGCCCGAGCACGTGCCCTACCAGGGCAACCCGCAGGTCATCACCGCGATGCTGGGCGACCAGGTGCAGATGGGCCTGATCCCGCCGGGCGTGGCCATGCCGCAGATCAAGGCCGGCAAGCTCAAGGCCATCGGCCTGACGGGCGGGCGCAGCGCGCTGGTACCCGAGATCCCGCCGCTCGCCGATGCCGGCGTGAAGGACTTCAACCTCGAAGTGTGGGTGGCGCTGCTGGGGCCGGCCAACCTCTCGAAGGTCGCCCAGGCGCGAATCAGCCGCGAGCTCGAGGTCATCATGAAGAACCCCGACGTGCGCCGCAAGCTCTTCGAGCAGGGCTGGCAGGCCGTCGGCACCTCGCCGGACGGCATGCGCACGCGCGTGAACGAGGAAGCCGCGATCATGACCAAGATCATTTCCGCGCGCGGCATCAAGCTGCAATAAGCACACCCTCCGGCTGCGCGCACTTCGTGTCGCGCGCGCCTTCCCCCTTGCAGGGGGCAGCACCGACGGACCGGCAAGGCCGTGTCCGTGGTGTTCCCCGAACAGACATCCATGGACTTATCCGAATGACTTCCACATTGCATGAACCGGCGCGCACGCTTCCGGTATTCGGCGAGTACGACGTGGTGGTGGTCGGCGGCGGCCCCGCCGGCATCGCGGCCGCCGTGAGCGCCGCGCGCCACGGCGCCAGCACGCTGCTGGTGGAGCGCTACGGCTTCCTCGGCGGCATGGGCACCGCGGGCGGCGTCACCAACTTCGCGGGCCTGTACGGCAAGCGCAAGGGCGAGATGACGCAGCTGGTGCGCGGCGTGGTCGACGAGCTCATCGAGCGCATCTCCGCGCTCAACGGCATGAACCAGCCGCAGAACGGCATGGGCGGGCGCATCTGCGTGCGCTCGTACGACACCTCGGCCTACAAGCTCGCCGCCGACCAGCTGTTGGGCGACGCGGGCGTGAAGCTGCTGTTCCACGCGCTGGCCGCGGCCGTGGTGCTCGACGGCAAGCGCGTCGCGGCGCTGGTGGTCGAGACCAAGTCGGGCCGCCAGGCGATCCGCGCCAACGCCTTCATCGACGCCAGCGGCGACGCCGACGTGGCCGCCTTCGCGGGCGTGCCCTTCGAAGTGGGCGACGGCCACGGCAGCGGGCTCTTCCCGACCACCATGTTCCGCATCGGCCAGGTCGACGCGCCGGCCGCACTGGAGGCGGTGGGCGAGTTCAAGGCCATCAACGACTTCATGGCTCGCGCCGAACAGCAGAAGCCGGGCGTCTACAGGTTCCCGCGCGAGGGCGCGATCCTGCGTCCCAACAAGGACCCGCGCGAATGGCGCGCCAACGTCACGCAGATCCGCAATTCGCAGGGCCGCGCGATGAACGGCGTCGATGCGCGCGAACTGACTGAAGGCGAGCTCGAGGGCCGCCGCCAGATCACCGAGTACTTCAAGTTCCTGAAGGCCGAGGTGCCGGGCTTCGCGCAGTCGGCCATCGTGGAGATCGCGCCGCAGGTCGGCATCCGCGAGACGCGGCGCATCCAGGGCCTGTATGCGCTCGGCCGCGAGGACATCCTGGGCTCGGCCAAGTTCGACGACAACATCGGCCTCAATGCCTGGCCGATGGAGATGCATGCCGACGGCCGCATCGAGTGGGCCTTCCCGCGCGACGAGGACAACGCCTACAACCACCTGCCATGGCGCATGCTGGTGCCGCAGACCCTTGACAACCTGCTGGTGGCCGGGCGCTGCGCCTCGATGACGCACGAGGGCCAGTCGGCCGCGCGCGCCAGCGGCGGCTGCTTCGTCATGGGGCAGGCCGCGGGCACGGCGGCGGCGTCGGTGGGCGCGAGCAGCTTCGCGGCGGTCGACATCCCGGCGCTGCAGAAAAAGCTGGCCGCCGACGGCGTCGACCTCGACCGCTGAGCGGTCGGGCGCGCTAGAGTCCGGGGCAGGATGAACTCGACCCCGGACCCAACGTGAACCTCCCTTCGCTGCCGGCCACTTCTTCGCCCGCCGCCATGCTGCCCGCCGCCGCGCGCCGCGCTCTCCTGGCTCTTTCGTGCGCCGTGTCCGGCCTCGTGCTCTTGGGCTGCGCGAGCACGCCGGAGGGCGCGCCCGTGCACGGCAAGGAGGCGATGGTGAGCTTCCTGGCGAGCAAGGACGGCCGCAAGCTGGTCATCGCCGGCGAGAAGCACCACTACGTGTTCGACGGCGACCCGTCCGTGGCCTCGATGCTGCGCTGGGAGGGGCGCACGAAGATCTCGCCGGCACTGGCGGGCGAAGTCAAGGTGGCGCGCAACCAGAGCTTCGAGGGCCAGTACGTGCTGATGGCCTTCGACGCCGACCTCACGGCCGACGACCAGGTCTTCCTCACCCAGACCGGCTTCGCGAAGACCGAGGTGAAGTACGGCGACCGCACCGGCCCGGCGCTGCGCTACATCGGCACCGCCAGGGGCAAGCGCTATGAGGCCGGCGTGCTGAAGGAAGGTGAGGGCGTCGACTTCTCGCGCACCCACTACCTGAACTACGTCGAGCAGGAAACCGCCAGCGGCCCTTTCGAGAAGGCTGCGCCCACGCCGGTGGGCCGCGCCGCCGACGGCTCGCTGGTGCTCGGCGGCGCGCCGCTGGCCGTGGTGCAGGGCGGCACCGACTACAGCTGCCGCGCGCGGCTGATGGATGTCTGCTTCTTCAAGTAGCCCCCTGACAGCCCCGCGACAGGCATCGAGCGCGAGCTTTGCTAAGGTCGGGGACTGCCTTGCGACTGCCTTCCCCCGATGACCACCGATCCTTCCACCGCCTCCCGCCTCGTCGACGAACTCGTCTCGCTCATGCAGCTCGAGCCGCTGGGCGGCGACCGCTTCCTGGCCCAGAGCGAGGACATCGGCACGCCCGCCGTGTTCGGCGGCCAGGTGCTGGGCCAGTCGCTGATGGCCGCGAGCCTCACCGTGGGTGCCGAGCGCCCGGTGCATTCCATGCACGCCTACTTCCTGCTGCCGGGCGAGCATGCGCCCATCGAGTACAGCGTCGACCGCGTGCGCGACGGCCGCAGCTTCACCACGCGCCATGTGGTGGCGCGCCAGCAGGAGCGCATCATTTTCGAAATGTCGGCCTCGTTCCAGACCGTGGACGAAGGCGTCGAGCATCAGTTCGACATGCCCGAGGTGGCTGGCCCCGAGGGCCTCGCCAGCGAGCTCGACCAGCGCATCGCGCTCGGCGACCGCCTGCCCGAGCCCTGGCGCAGCAAGGCGATCCAGCCGCACGGCATCGAGTACCGCCGCGTGGACCCCGAGGACCTGATGGCGCCGCTGCCGCGTCCGACCTCCGCGCAGAGCGCCATCTGGCTGCGCGCCATCGCGCCGCTGCCCGACGACCCGATGGTGCACCGCGCGCTGCTGGCCTACGCCTCCGACCACGGCCTGCTGCGCGCCGCGATGCTGCCGCACGGCCTGAGCTTCATGAGCGGGCAGGTGCGCCCCGCCAGCCTCGACCACGCGATGTGGTTCCACCGCGACTTCCGCATGGACGACTGGCTGCTGTACGTGCTCGATTCGCCCAGCGCGGGCGGCGCGCGCGGCCTGTGCCGCGGCAGCCTCTATGCGCGGGACGGCCGCCTCGTGGCGTCTGCCGCGCAGGAGGGCATGCTGCGCATCAGGAAGCCTGCGGCTCGTCCGTGACGAGCGTGGGCTCGCGGCTCATTCAACTCGAACCTGGTTCTTGTCATGAAAATCTTCTTCTCCCCCGCTTCCCCCTTCGTGCGCAAGTGCATGGTCGTGGCCCATGAGCTGGGCATTGCCGAGCGCATCGAGAAGCTGCCCAGCGCGGCCGGCCCGGTGAAGCGCGACGCCACCATCATCCCGAAGAACCCGCTCGGCCAGGTGCCCACCTTCATCACGGACGACGGCCAGGTGCTGTTCGACAGCCGCGTGATCTGCGAATACCTGAACGCAGCGCAGTCGGGCAAGCTCTTTCCCGCGGACGGCAATGAACGCTGGGCACGCCTCACCGAGCTCGCGCTGGCCGACGGCATGACCGGCGCCGCATTGCTCGCACGCTACGAGAACGTGCTGCGCCCCGAGGAGCTGCGCTGGCCCGACTGGACCGAGGGCCAGCTCGCCAAGGTGCACACCGGCCTCGAATGGCTGGAGACCGCCGCGCCTTCCTTCGGCGACCGCGTCGACATCGGCACCATCGCCTTCGGCTGCGCGCTGGGCTACATGGACTTCCGCTTTCCTTCGGTCGACTGGCGTGCCGAGGCGCCGAACAGCGCGAAGTGGTTCGAAGCGTTCAACCAGCGTCCTTCGATGCAGGCGACCTTGCCCAGGGTTTGACGCGCGGTTCTCTCGGGGGGCGATAACGCCGACGGGGAAATTCGCTGCGGGGAGCACCCGGTGTCATTCGCACGCACCCCGAACCCGAAAGCGAACCCGCTTGGCAGGGGAAATGGTTCCTTGGCTAAATGCGGGGTTTCGCATGAACGAACCAAGGAACCAAGCATGACTCTCGAAGAAAACAAGAAAGTCGCCATCGTCACCGCGGGCGGCAGCGGCATGGGTGCCGCAGCAGCGCGCAAGCTCGCGGACGACGGCTTCCGCGTGGCCATCCTCTCGTCCTCGGGCAAGGGCGAGGCGCTGGCCGCCGAACTCGGCGGCATCGGCGTGACCGGCTCCAACCAGTCGAACGACGACCTCAGGCGCCTCGTCGACAAGGTCGTGGCCCAGTGGGGCCGCGTCGACGTGCTGGTCAACAGCGCAGGGCACGGGCCTCGCGCGCCCATCCTCGACATCACCGACGAGGACTGGCACCGCGGCATGGACGTCTACCTGCTGAGCGCCGTGCGTCCCGCGCGGCTGGTCGCGCCGCTGATGGTGCAGCAGGGCGGCGGCGCCATCATTAACATCTCGACCTTCGCGGCCTTCGAGCCCGACCCGGTGTTCCCCACCTCGGGCGTGTTCCGCGCAGGCCTCGCGGCCTTCACCAAGCTCTTCGCCGATACCTATGCCGCGAAGAACGTGCGCATGAACAACGTGCTGCCGGGCTTCATCGACAGCCTGCCCGAGAAGGCCGAGTTCCGCTCGCGCATTCCGATGGGCCGCTACGGCAAGAGCAGCGAGATCGCGGCCGTCATCGGCTTTCTCGCCTCGGAAGGCGCGGGCTACATCACTGGCCAGAACCTGCGCGTGGATGGAGGCATCACGCGCTCGGTGTGACGGTGTCCTGATCGCCACGGAAAAGCGTCCCGAGGGCCTTCACCCACGGGGCGCTCGATGAGAGGGCCGGCCGTCCGGCCTGCCGCCTCCGCGGCCGCTTCAGCCGAAGGGATTGGCCGTCGCGAACCACAGGCCGATGCCGGTGGCGATGATGAACGCGCCGTAGGTCACGCCCGCCACCAGGAAGAACTTGGTCTGCAGCGTGTCGACCAGCTCTGGCTGGCGCGCGGTGCTTTCCAGGAACTTCTGGCCGACCAGTCCGATGCCCAGGCACGAGCCGAGGGCTGCGACGCCGATCAGCAGTGCGACCGCGAGGGGAAGGATGTTGAAGCCGGTCATGTGTTTCTCCTGGTTGGTTGGTGAATCGAGGCACTGGCTGCTTCCTCGATGAACGTACTTTCCCAGAGCGCCTGCGCACGGTCCATGACGTGGGACGTCATGGCCGGCGCGCAGTAGATGCGACGCCACAAAGAAAAAAGCCGCCCGTGATAACGGGCGGCTCCTTCGTGGAACACCGCGGAACCGGCTTGGCCGGGCCGCAGGTGTTGCCCCCGGAAGGGGGTGGCGAAGCGACACGAAGTGCGCGAAGCCTGGGGGTGAGCCCAGTGCCACCGCGGAACCGGCTTGGCCGGGCCGCAGGTGTTGCCCCGGGTAGGAGCCCCGGCGGGTTACTGAAGCTGCGTCCAGTTCTGGTTGTTGCCCCCGTTGCAGGTCCAGGTGATCAGCGCCGTGTCCTGCGTGGTCGAGCCGTTCGGCACGTCCAGACACGAGCCGGAGGCCCGGTTGCGCAGGGTCGAGCCGACCAGGCTCCACTGCGCGGTGTTGCCGGCCGAGCAGGCCAGCTGCACCACCGCGGCGTTGGTGGTCGCGGTGCCGCTCTGCGCCAGGCACAGGCCGCTGTGCTCGGCCTTGAACTGCACGAAGCCGTCGCCGGTCTGCGTCATGGTGAAGCGCTCGTTGCCGGCGTTTCCGCACGGCCACTGCACCACCGTCGCGCCGCTTGCGGTCGAGACGCCCTTGACGTTCACGCACAGGTTGCTGTGGTTCGAGCGGATGCGCGTGACCACCGGTGTCGGGTCGTTGTCGAGCGAGCGCACGTATTCGCGCAGCGCCACCACGTCGTTGGCCGGCAGGCTGGAGGCGTTGCCGTGGCCGCCTGTCAGAACGTCCTGCAGCGTGGCCGCCTGCCCGTTGTGGAAGAACGCGGTGGTGTTCCAGGTGCCCAGCAGCGTCGGCGTGTCGAAGCCCACGCCTGCCAGCGGCTGGTTCAGGCCCTTGCCCGACGAAGCCTGGATCGTGCCCACGTCATGCCGCACGCCGTCGCGGAAGGTGGCGCCGGTGTGGCAGGTCGCGCACTGGGCCGTGTTGAACACGGTCTGGCCGCGCGCCGCGTCCACGCTGAGGCTGCCGTCCGCCGCACGCGCGGGGCTGCGCATGTACTTGGTCAGCGAGCTCAGGTAGGCCGCCAGGTCGTCGAGCTGCGTGCTCTTGCCGGCCTTGGGCGCGCCCAGCGGGTCGGAAGTGGCAGCGAAGTCCGCGTTGGTCAGGAAGCCGAGGCCGCCGAACTCGTTGCGGATGTCGTTCTCGAAGTCCTGCACTTCGTCGAAGTTGGCCGTCCAGTGCAGCTTGCCGTGGCCCAGTCCGCGCCGTCCCTGCAGGCTGATGGTGCGCCGCAGGCCCTCGCCGCGCTGGGTGAAGTCCCACACCATGCCGTCGTCGCCGCCGTCCGCGTGGCAGCTCGCGCAGGAGATGTAGTTGTCCTTGCTCATGCGGCGGTCCGACGCGTTGTAGAACACCTGCTTGCCGCGCAGCGCCGCCGCCGACATCGGCTCGGCCGCCACCGTCGACACCGTCTGCAGGAAGGTCGGCACGTTGCTCTCCGAGGACAGCACCGTCGCCACGTCGTGCACCGTCACCGAGCGCGCCAGGAAGTTGTTGACGAACAGGCGCTTGCGCACCGCATCGAGGTACAGGCCGTGCGGCGCGCTGCTGGCGTTGATCTCGCCTCGCACCGCGCGGCTGTACGGATCGACGATGGCCACGCGGTTGCCTTCCATCTGCGCGACGAACAGGTAGTCGCCCGAAGGCGAGAACAGCGCCGCGCGCGCCGGTGCCCGGTCGTCGAAGTCGATCTGCTCGCCGAACACCTCCGCCGCCGTCTGCAGGTTGACCTGCGACAGGATGGAGCGCACCGTCTGGTCGTGCACCAGGTTGTTGCCGTCGCGGAATTTGCCGCGCACGATGTTGTCCTTCTTAGAGGGCAGCACGGCGCGCGCGCCGTCGGGCGAGATCACCACCTGGCTCAGGTAGTTGGCCACGCCGCGCGCACGGTTCTCGGTGTCGACGGTGGTGGTGTCCACCGGCAGCGCGATGGTGCTCATGGCGCTCATGCTCTGCAGGTTCACCTTGTGCAGCTGGCCGCCCGTCATCTTCGACTTGAAGCGCGTGACGTAGGCCACCTGCGAGCCCGACTCGACCGCGATGCCGCGCAGCGCGCCGTCGAGCGCGACCGCGCCGGTGGTGGTGCCGTTGCTCGGGTTGAAGCTCATCAGCACCGACTTGCTTTCCATCGTCAGCAGGCCCTTGGTGCCGTCGGGCGTGAAGGCCACGCCGTAGGGGCCGCTGCCGTAGGCCAGCGGCACGGTGGCCGAGAGGCTGCCGTCGGCGGCGTTGAGTACGACCAGCTTGTCCTCGCCCTGCACCGCGACCCAGATGCGTCCGTCGGGGCCCACGGCCAGCGTCTTCGGCTCGTCGCCCACGCGCACTTCCCAGCGCTTGACCAGGCTCTGCGAATCGATGGCGGCGACCGTGCCGCTGTCGGCGTTGACCGAGTACACCGAGTTCGCGTCGCCCGCGATGTTGGTGGTGTGCGTGGGCGCGTTGGGCGTCACCGGCATGATCACCGTGAGGTTGTAGGTGTAGAAGGTCTCGCGGCCGCTGGCGTCCTTCACCGTCAGCGTCACCGTGAAGTGGCCGGGACGCGTGTAGGTGTAGCTGTAGTTCGGCTGGGTCGAGTAGCCGGTCTGCGTGCCGTCGCCGAAGTTCCAGCGGTATTGCGCGCCGCTGCTGCCCAGCGTGGCCGGGTTGAACACCAGCTGGCCGTTGACCAGCTTCGGCCCGCCGCCGATGCCGGGGTCGCCGATGATGGCCTGGCTGCGCAGCGTGCTCACGTCGGTGTCGCTGAGCACGCGGCCGTAGACGCGCACTTCCGCCAGCGTCCCCTTGAAGAGCGCCGCATTGCCCTGTATCTGTCCGAGCAGGGCGAACTTGTTCGACAGGCCCTTGGTGCCGGTGGGGCCGGTGGAGGTGGTCTTGGCGCCGTCGACGTAAACGGCCTGCGCGCCGGACGCCGCGTCGCGCGTCATCACGACGTGGTGCCAGTTGCCGTCGTTCACCGCCGCGGTCGAGGTGGTGCCGCCGTCGTTGCCGATCGACAGCTTGATGCGGCCGCTGTTGTCGAGCCAGCCCCAGAAAACGTCGTCGGCGCCGCCGGACTGGTCGCGCCCGAAGATGCCGGGCGCGGTCCAGGAGTTGGGGCCGCCGGCCTGCGTGGTCTTCATGTAGAAGCTCACCGAGGCGCTGCCGCCCAGCACGGTGGCCACGCTGTCGCTCTTGAGCGTCACGCCCGCCGTGCGGTTCGCGAAATTCAGGCCGATGCTCTCGAAGGCGTCGCCAGTTGCGGGCGTGCCGCCGTTGTTGCCGACCTGGTCGGAGAGATTGCCCGCCAGCGCCCAGTAGTGCATCAGTCCGATCTCTGCGGCGTTGCCGGTGTGGAACACCGACTTGTAGTCCGCGGCGATGGCGTTGCCCGCATAGTCCTTCACGCCATTGGCCGGCAGGAACACTTCATAGCTGGTGCCGGGCTGCAGCGGCTGCGCAGGATGGAAGTTGACGATGCCCAGCTGCACGCTGTAGGTGCCCGCCAGCGTATTGCCGCCCACCGGGCGCACGATGAAGGTGTTGGAGTTCACGCTCTCGGGCAGGATGCTGTCGCTCATGCCCAGTCCGATGCGCGAGGTCAGCGCCTGCTGCTTCGCGTTGTTGGCGGGCGAGACCTGCCGCACCTCGGGCTTGGTGGTGTCGGGCTCGGCCTGGTGCACGACGAAGCCGCTGCCCGAGCCGTGGTCGTTGCCCACGAAGATCAGGTTGCCGAAGGCGGCGACCTGGCCGTTGTCGGAGTGCGAGAAGTTGGGGTCGTCCTCGCGCAGGATGCTGCCGCGGCCCACCTCGACGTGGTTCAGCGGATTGCTCACGTCGACCTTGTGGATGTACGTCTGCGCACCCTGGATGACGTAGTTGTCCTGCGTGGCGCAGTAGAGCTGCTCGTCGATGACGAGGCGGTTGTCCTCGGCCACGAACTTGGAGCGGTCGCTCAGGTCGTAGCTGTACATCTTCGCGCCGCCGCCGCGCGCCGAGGCGTGCAGCGTCTTGCCGTCGAAGCAGGTCGCGTAGTAGTTGGGGTTGGAGCCGATGGCGTCCAGCACCTTCGGGTTCAGCGGATCGGAGATGTCCAGGCTGGAGAAGCCCGCGGTGTTGTCCATCGAGCTGAGCACCATGTGGTTGCCGATGGTGAAGATCGGGCCCACGCGGAAGCCGCCGAGTTCGCCCGTGGGCACAGGGTTGGGCTTGTTCGTGCCGCGGTTCGCCACCACCGCGTTGGCGGGATCGGAGGCGTCGACGATGAAGATGCCGCGGCCCGCCGATGCCACGTAGACGTAGGGCGCCTGCCACCACAGCTGCCAGGCCACGTCCTCGTAGTCGCCGCCGTTGACGCCGGGCAGCGCGAGCTTCTTGACCTGCTTGATGTCGTTGACGTCGGTGAAGTCCCAGAACTCGATGCCGTTGATGCTCGGCAGCGTCACGTAGGTCTTGCCGCCGATCTTCGCGGTGCCGAAGGAGTGCGTCTCGCGGAACTCCTTCGTGCGGCCCTCGGGCTCGTAGATTTTCTTCACGAGCTTGATCTGCCGCGGGTTCGAGATGTCGTACAGCAGGAAGCCGCCCGGGCCGAGGCCGCTGTCCGGCGCGAAGGACGTCAGGAAGTAGCCGTTGATCATGATGCCCGCGTTCATGCCGTAGTCCTTGCGGCCCGGGTAGGTGGCGGGCACCTCGCGCGACTCGTAGGCGCTGCTGTGCGCCGGGTCCAACGGGTGCGAGGCGCTGGTGATCATCGAGACCGGCTTGAACAGCTCAGCCGAGGTGTAGGTGAGATTGCCCAGGCCGGGCCCCTGCAGCGGCAGCGGGTCGGCCACGGCTTCGGCCATCGCCGTCGCCATGTTGTTCAGGGTCGTCATTGGAGCGACCCCGGTGATGGCCGCGTGCGTCAGCAGCGCGACGAACGGCAGCAGGAACGCCGTCAGGTAGTACCGGATTTTCATCGTTGCCTCCAGGTTGTTTGAAGTCCGCAGGGGAACCGCTTTCTTGTTGGCCAGCTAACTCCGTGTCTCTCTCGTCTCTCTCGTCTCTTCCTTGCCCGCCTGCGCGCGTGGCAGCAAAACGCGCACGCAGGACGCACCCCGGCGGGCGACGCATACGCCGCCCGCCGTGAGCTCTCTTCCTTCTTTTTTCCTCCTAGAGAGGGCGCGTGTCGGTCATGTCATTTCGCGCCACCCGATTCGTAGATGTCCCATGCCTCCTTGGCGCTGGCGCCGCGGTGGATCATGGCCATCAGTGCGTCCACCACTGCCGACGGATTGCCGTGCTGGTAGACGTTGCGCCCGTACACCATGCCGACGGCGCCTTCGTCCATCAGGACGCGCGAGCGTGCGAACACCTGCTGCAGGTCCTCGCGGCCGCCGCCGCGCACGAGCACGGGGCAGCGCGCGGCCTGCACCACGCGGTGGAAGTCCTTGGGGTCGGTGGTGGGGTCGGCCTTGACGATGTCGGCGCCCATGTCGCGCGCCAGGCGCACGAGCGTGACGATCTTCTCGGCGTCGCCGTCCACCGAGTAGCGGCTGCCGGCCGACGGCGCCTGCATCACCAGCGGCTCGATCATCAGCGGCATGCCGTAGCGGTCGCAGTCGGCGCGCACGCGTGCGATGTTCTGCACGCACTGGCGCAACAGGTCGGGCTCGTCGGGCAGCATGAAGAGGTTGACCACCACGCAGGCGGCGTCCTGCTGCACGGCCGGCAGCACCGGGTCGTGTTCGTTCTGCAGCACCGCCCACATCACGCGGTGGCGCGTGGCGTTGTAGGGGTTGCCCATGTCGATGCGCATCACGAGGGCAGGCTTGTCGCGGCCCGGGCGGTCCTGCAGCAGGTCCGACTGGCCGTAGTTGAGCTGGATCGCGTCGGGGCGCGCGGCCACGAGGCGGTCCATCACCGCGGGCATGTCCTCGAGGCCGTCGAGGAAGCTGGGCTCGTTGCACACGCCGTGGTCGAGCGCGATGTCCAGGCAGCGGCCGTTGTTGAGCAGCCGGTTCAGGCGTGCGGTCTTGTCCTTCGACATACGGAAAGAAGTCCTTGCTTGTTGATGTGTGACAGAAAAGGTGCAGAGGCTCAGCCGAGCGAGCCCAGGTGCCTGCCGGCCGCGCCGTCGATCAGCTGCAGCGCCTCGTCGTGCAGTCGCAGCGAGCCGGCGCCCGCGTTCTCGATGGCCTGCTTGCTGGCGCGCGCGCCGCAAAGCGCAACCGACACGCTGCCGCGCGCCAGCGTCCAGGCGATCATCAGTTGGCCGAAGGAGCATTCGAACTGCCTGCGCAGCGGCTCCAGCTCCTCGAAGAAGGCCTTGAGCTTCGCGCGGTTGTGCGCGCTGAAGCGCGGGTTGGTGGCGCGCTGGTCGTCGCCGGTGAACTGGCGCTCGGGGTCGATGGGGCCGGCGAGCAGGCCCAGCGCGAGCGAGGAGTAGCCCAGCACCGCCACGTTGTTCTCGGTGCACAGCGGCACCAGCGTCTGTTCGATCTCGCGGTCGATCAGGCTGTAGCGCTCCTGCGCGGCATCGACGGGGCCGTGGCGCAGGTACTCGGCCAGCGTCTCGGGGCTCACGTTGCTCACGCCGATGGCGCGGATCTTTCCCTGCTTCTTGAGCTCGAGCAGCGCGTCCATGGTCTCGGCCACGGGCGTGGTGGCGTCCTGCCAGTGCGTGATGTAGAGGTCGATGTAGTCGGTCTGCAGGCGCTTCAGGCTCTCTTCCGCCTCGTGGATGATCGACTCGCGCCCGAGGTAGCGATAAACCGGGTGGCCGTCTTCTTCGAAGAAGTGCGTTCCCTTCCGGGTGTGCCACACCAGGCCGCACTTGGTGGCGATCACCGCCTCGTGGCGGCGGCCTTTCAGCGCGGTGCCGACGATGCTTTCGGAGCGGCCCAGGCCGTAGGCCGGCGCGGTGTCGATCAGGTTCACGCCCGCATCCAGCGAGGCCTGGATGGCGAGCACTGCGGCCGCGTTGTCGCCGCCGCCCCACATCCATCCGCCCATGGCCCAGGTGCCCAGGCCGATGGCCGAGCACTCGATGCCCGAAGCGCCGAGGGTGGTCTTCTTCATGTTCGATGCATTGATGCTGCCGCCGATGCTGCTCATCGCTTGGTCTTTCTGGTGTTCATGAGATGGTCGATGGTCACGGCCGCGAGCAGGATCACGCCCTTGATCACGTCCTGCCAGTAGGGCGACACGTCCAGCAGGATCAGCGAGCTGGTCACCACCGACAGCAGCGCCAGGCCCAGCACCGCGCCGAGCACCGTGCCCGAGCCGCCCTTGAGGCTGGCGCCGCCGATCACCGCGGCGGCGATCACGTTGAGCTCCATGCCCACGCCGAAGGTGGGCGTGGCGGCGCCGAAGCGCGCGGTGTAGATCACGCCCGCGAGGCCGGCCGATGCGGCGCACAGCACCGTGACCCAGAACTTGACGTGGCCCACGCGAATGCCCGAGTACAGCGCCGCCTTCTCGTTGCTGCCGGTGTAGAACACGCGGCGCAGCAGCGAGGAGCGGCGCAGCACGAAGTCGCTCACCACCACGATCGCCAGGAAGATCAGGATCACCGCGGGCACGCCGAAGAGCGTGCCCTGGCCGATGAACTTGAACTCGGCCGGCAGCGAGAACAGCGACTGCGGCGTGCCCTGAGTGAGCGCCAGGCACAGGCCGCGCACGATCACCATGAAGGCCAGCGAGGCGATGAAGTGGTTCAGCCCGATGCGCGTGACGCAGCCGCCGATCATCGCGCCGATCATGGCGCTGGCCGCGATGGCGATGAGCCCCGCCGTCCACGGATCGAAGCCCATGAGGAAGAGCTTGCCGGTGACCACCATCGCGAAGCACACCACCGAGCCCACCGACAGGTCGATGCCGCCGACGATCAGCAGGATGGTCATGCCCACCACCACGATGCCCTCGATGGAGAACGACAGCAGCATCGCGCGCACGTTGTCCCAGGTGAGGAAGTAGGGCGACGCGAAGCTCATGCCCACGCACAGCGCGGCGATGATGATCAACAGGCCCAGCTCGCGCATGCTGGCGAGCCTGCTGGCGGGTTTCACTGGGGCTCCTTTTGCAGCGTCGTTCGTCTGTGGCGGCTTGAGGCCGGCGGCCCCTGCGTCCAGTTGTGCTGGGTAGTTCATGCTGTCGTTTCCTCTTCGCAAAGTCCGGAGGCCAGCCGCAGCAGGGCCTCTTCCGTCATGTCCTTGTCTTGCACCTCGCCGGCGAGCCGGCCGTCGCGGATCACCAGCGCGCGGTCGCACAGGCCGATGATCTCGGGCAGCTCCGAGGAGATCACGATCACGCCCACGCCCTGGCTGGCCAGGTCGCGCAGGATGTGGTGGATCTCCGACTTGGCGCCCACGTCCACGCCCCGCGTGGGTTCGTCCATCAGCAGCACCGACGGGTTGGTGGCCAGCAGCTTGGCGATGGCCACCTTCTGCTGGTTGCCGCCCGAGAGGCTGGCCACGTCGATGTCGACGCCGTCCGACTTGAGCTTGAGCCGCGCGCCGAGGCTCACCGCCAGCTTGTGCTCGGCCGCGCGCTGCAGCAGGCCGAAGCGCGAGCTGACGCGCGCGAGCGCCATCGATGCGATGTTCTGCGCGATCGGCAGGTCGAGGTACACGCCCGCCGCCTTGCGGTCCTCGCTGAGGTAGGCGATGCCTTCGCGCAGCGCGTCGCTGTACTTGCGGATCGTGAGCGGCCTGCCGCGCAGGCGCACGCTGCCGGCGCGCGCCGTGCGCAGGCCGCAGATGGTTTCGGCGAGCTCGCTGCGGCCGGCGCCCATCAGGCCTGCGATGCCGAGGATCTCGCCACGCTTCAGCCTGAACGACACGCCGTGCACGCGCTCGCCGTCGGCGATGTCGGTCACCTCGAGCACGTGCTCGCCCGATGCGGCTTCTTCCTGCTTGGGCGGGTAGTAGTTGCCCAGGTCGCGCCCGACCATGCGTCGCACCAGGCCGTCGGCGTCGAGCTCGGCCAGCGGGCCCGTATGCACGTGGCGGCCGTCGCGCAGCACCGTGACGCTGTCGCAGTGCGCGAAGATCTCCGCCATGCGGTGGCTGATGTAGATGATGCCGATGCCCTGCGCCTTGAGGTCGTGCAGCACCCGGAAGAGCGCGGCCGACTCGTTGTCGGTGAGCGCGGCGGTGGGCTCGTCGAGGATCAGCACCTTGCAGTCGAGCGTGAGCGCCTTGGCGATCTCGATGAGCTGCTGCGTGGAGATGCTCAGGTCCTTCACCAGCGCGGCGGGGTCCACGTCCTGGCCCAGCCGCTGGAGCACCTTGGCGGCGCGTTCGTTGAGGCTCGCGTAGTTCATCCACGCGCTCCTGCCGGCGTTGATCTCAGGCATGAAGATGTTCTCGGCCACCGTGGCGTCGCCGCACAGGGCGATCTCCTGGTGGACCAGGCCGATGCCCAGGCGCATCGCGTGCGCGGGGCCGTCGATGACCACCGTCTGGCCGTCCAGCGAGATGGTGCCTTCGTCCGGCTGGTGGATGCCGTCGATGATGTTCATCAGCGTGGACTTGCCAGCGCCGTTCTCGCCGCAAAGGGCGTGGATCTCGCCGCGGCGCAGCGAGAAGTCCACGCCCGTGAGCGCGCGCGAAGCGCCGAAGCGCTTGCTGATGCCGCGCAGTTCGAGCAATGCGCTCACTGCGTTCACTCGCCGATTCCCTTGGTGCCGCGGCGGGCGAGGTACTTGTCCCAGTAGAAGTCGTCGGCGTTGGCCTTGCTGACCACCGACAGGCCGTTGTCCAGGAAGGGCACCGACATCGGGTTGGTGCCGTTGCGCTTGGCGTCGTTCATCGGGTCGATGAGCGTGGGGTTCTTGGCCAGGAACAGCATCATCATGCCCATGTAGCCCTGCATGCCCTGGTTCGGGTTGATGGAGCCGAACACGTCGCCCGACTTGATCATGTCGAGGATCTTCGCGTTCACGTCGCAGCACATCACCTTGATGTTCTTCTTGCTCTCCACCTTGGCCTGCGCAGCGCCCAGGGCCGAGTTGGCCTCGGGCATGAAGAGGGCGCCCAGGTTCGGGTTGGCCTGCGCGAGGCTCAGCACCGCCTGGTAGGCCTTGTTCGGGTCCTGATTGCTCGCGGCGCGGCCCACCAGCTTCATGCCGGGGTGCTTGGTCTTCATGCGGTTGATGAAGGCGGCGATGCGGCGGTCGTGGTTGTCCTGGCCCGGGTTCTCCAGCACCGCGTATTCGCCCTTGCCGCCCATCGAGGCCGCGATGGCGTCGGCGGCCTGCGTGCCCTCGCGGTCGTTGTCGGAGGTGACGAAGGACGTACGCTTGGAGTTGGGCGAGTCGGCCGCGAAGGTGACGACCGGGATGCCCATCGCGGCGGCGCGGTTGATCGGCTCGATGAATGGGTCGGGGTTCATCGGGTGCAGCAGGATGCCCGCAGGCTTGCGCGCCAGCTCCTGCTCGAAGGACGCGAGCTGCTTGTTCACGTCGTACTCGGGCGTGCCGGTGTAGCGGGTGCGAACGCCCAGCGTGCGGCCGAGCTGCTTCATCATTTCGTAGACCGGAAACCAGTACTCGACCCCCGACACCATCACGTTCATCACATAGACGTCGCTGGGGTTGCCGCGCAGACCGCCGCCGGCCGCGGGGGCCGCTGCCTGCTGCTGCGCGAACGCGCTCGCGCCGGCCAGGCCGATGCCGGCGGCCGCGGCGGACTTCAGGAAATTACGCTTCATTCTTTGTCTCCTCACGTTGGGTGCACAGCTTGTGGATGCCGCTTTTCAGGGCAGCTCTCGGAACCGCTTTGTCACATCAGTTGTTATGACAGGCTAGAATGTACGCGCTGGCCATTTGGAGGGATAACTAGGGGAAACGCTACTGGCAGGCCGCTTTTATTCAGCCGAAGCTGTTATGACATGAAGCCAAACATACTGATCGGCATCGACATGGGGTCGAGCAGCCTGAAAGCCCTGGCCCTCGAAGCCGGGAGCGGACGCTGCGTCGCCCTGTCACGAATGCCCTTGCCGCACGACCGGCTGTCCGCAGGGGGATGCGAAGTGGGCGCCTCGGCGATCCGCGCCGCGCTGACCCACGTCCTGCGCGACGTCGCCCATCAACTCGGAGACCGCGTGTCGGAGGTCCGTGCCATCGGCTGCACCGGCCACGGCGCGGGGCTCTATGCGCTCGACGCGCGCAACGAGCTCGCGGGCGGACGGGCGGTCGCCTCCACCGACCAGCGCGCCGACGCGCGCGCCCGATCGCTCGCGCTCGGCCACGGCCCTTCGCTCTTCGCCGACGTGGGCTGCCAGCCCTGGCCCGGCCAGCCCACGGTGATCGCGGCCGAGCTGCTGGGCACCGACGCCGTGCAGCGCGGCGCGGTGCGCCGGCTGATGTTCGCGAAGGACTATCTCGGCTTCCTGCTGACGGGCGAGATCGCCACCGACGCCAGCGACGCGAGCACGGCGGGGCTGATATCGATCGCCACGGGCACGTGGTCGCAGGCGGCCTTCGATGCTTCGGGCATCGCCGACCTCGGCGCGCACGTCTTCGGCCCGCTGCTGCCCAGCGGCGAACTCGTCGGCAGGCTGCGGCCTTCCGAGGCCGCGCTGTGCGGCCTGCCCGCGGGCATTCCGGTGGCGATGGGCGCCATCGACCTGCTCGCCTCGATGACAGCGATCTGCGCCGAAGGGCGCTCGCGCGCGGTGTCGGTCTTCGGCACCTGGTGCGTCAACGCAGTCATCGGGCCGGTGATCGAGCCCAAGCCCGCCGTGGCCGCCGTCGTGAACTTCGGCCGCGAGGACAAGCGGCTCTACATGGAGAACAGCCCTTCGTCGATGGCCAACATCGCCTGGCTGGCCGGCGTGCTGGGCCTGCCCGATGCACGATCGGTGGTCGACCTCGCGATGTCGGTGCCGCTGGGCGCGAGTGGGCTGCGCTTCCTGCCCTTCGTGAACGGCGGCGGCGGCGTGACTGCGGGCTTCGTCGGCCTCAAGAGCCATCACACGCGCGGCGACATGGCCCGCGCGGTGGTCGATGCGGTCGCGGCGCTGCATGCGCGCCACATCGCGCGGCTCGCGGCCTGCGGGCTGCCGGTGTCGGCGTGCACCGTGCTCGGCGGCGGCGCGAGCGACACGCGCCTGGTGCGACTGCTCGCAGGCTTCCTTGGCCGTCCGGTCGAGCGTTGCGCCGACGACGAGACCGGCGCGCGCGGCGCCGCCATCTATGCCGCCATGTCGCAGGGCATCGACCGCGCTGAGCAGGGCAGTGCCCTGCTCGCACCCTGCGACACCGTGGAACCCGACGCCGCCCTGGCGCGCGCCCATGCCGACTTCAACGCCGGCTTCAACGAACTGATCGACACCATGTCTCCTGTGTTTTCCCATCTGGCGGGCGGCGTGACGAGCGCCGCCGGCAGCACCGCAGCGCGCAGCGCGGAGGTTTCCCGATGAGCGCGTGGCAACTGCCCTTCGTGCGCCCCGCGTCGCTGGCCGACCGTCATTTCTCCACCGTCGTCATCGGCGCCGGCATCAACGGCGTGGGCGTGTTCCGCGACCTGTGCCTGCAGCGCGTGGACTGCCTCATCGTCGACAAGGGCGACTTCAGCGCGGGCGCCAGCAGCGCGCCCTCGCGCATG
Source organism: uncultured Variovorax sp. (assembly GCA_913776885.1). Classification (GTDB taxonomy): domain Bacteria; phylum Pseudomonadota; class Gammaproteobacteria; order Burkholderiales; family Burkholderiaceae_C; genus Variovorax. The sequence goes on along the minus strand of CAJYQC010000245.1, from coordinate 6,759 downwards.
ATCCACGGCGGCCTGCGCTACCTGGAGAACGGCAGCTTCTCGCTGGTGGCCGAGGCCACGCGCGAGCGCAACCTGCTGCTGCGCAACGCGCCGCACCTGGTGCAGCCGCTGAAGACGGTGGTGCCGCTGTCGAGCTTCTTCGGCGGCCTGATGAGCAGCGCGCTCAAGTTCTTCGGCCGCAAGCCGCCGCAGCGCACGCGCGGCCTGCTGGCGGTGGCCGCGGGCCTGCGCCTGTACGACCTGCTCGGCCGCCGCCAGCGTGTGATGCCCAACCACCGCATCAGCCGCGTGTCGCCGGGCGACCGCAGCCTGTTCCGCTCCGCGGTGCGCTGGACGGCCACCTTCTTCGATGCGTGGATCAGCCACCCCGAGTGGCTAATCCTCGAACTCATCGGCGACGCCTGCCGCGACCAGCCGCGCTCGGCCGCCGCCAACTACTGCCGCGTGATGGGCTGCGCGGGCAACATCATCACGCTGCGCGACGAGATCACCGGCGCGCTGGTCCGCGTGACGGCCGACACGGTGGTGAACGCCAGCGGCGCATGGCTCGACCGCAGCACCGCGGTGCTCGGCGGCGGCGGTCCGCGCGTGATGGGCACCAAGGGCTCGCACCTGGTGCTCGACCACCCCGCGCTGCGCGATGCGCTGCAGGGCCGCATGGCCTACTTCGAGGCGGTGGACGGGCGCGTGTGCATCGTCTATCCCTTCCTCGACCGCGTGCTCGTGGGCTCCACCGACATCCCCGTGGACGACCCCGACAGGATCGAGACCGAGCCCGAGGAGGTCGACTACCTGCTCGAGGTGCTGGCGGAGGTGTTTCCCAACCTTCGTTTCGGCCGCGGCAACGTGGTCTACACCTACGTCGGTGTGCGGCCGCTCGCGCGCTCCGATGCCGACAAGCCGGGACAGATCTCGCGCGACCATTCGGTGGTGCTCGATCCGCCCAGCGCCACGCGCGACATCCCGGTCGTCGGCCTGGTCGGCGGCAAGTGGACGACCTTCCGCGCGCTCGCGGAAGAGGCCGTCGACGAAGTGCTCAAGCAACTTGGCCGTCCGCGCACGGCATCGACGGACATGCTGCCGATCGGCGGCGGCGCCGAGCTGCCGGTGGATGCGCAGGCCGTCGAGCGCTTTCTCGATCGCCTGGTCGCCGCTTCCGGCATGAGCCGCACGCGCGCGCAGGTGCTGCTGAAGCGCTACGGCTCGAAGGCCCTGCCGCTGGCGCAGCGGCTCGCCGCATCCGGCGACATGCCGCTGCGTCACGCGCCGGGCTATTCGGTGGCCGAGCTTTCGTATCTCTGCCTCGAGACCGGCGTGGTGCACCTCGACGACCTCGTGATCCGCCGCACGCTGCTGGCCATCCGCGGGCTGCTCACCGACGCCGCGCTGGCCGAGATCGCCGGCATCGCGGCCGATGCGCTGGGCTGGGATGCGGCGCACCAGCATGCCGAGCTGCGCGCCTGCGCCACCGCGCTGCGCGAGCGCCACGGCATGCGGCTTTCGCCAGTGGCCGCCGATGCGCCGGCATCTTTCGATGCATCATTGATGACTCCTCAGGCCCTGGGCCAAGCTTCCACGTGAACTCTTCGACCGAAATTTCGACCGTGCTCGACCGCGAATCCGAGTCCCCGCTGTGGGCCCAGTTCCGCGACGCGCTTCGCATGCAGATCCTGCAGGGCGTGCTGCCCATCGGCGCCACGCTGCCGTCCGAGGCCGAGCTGGGCGAGCAGGTCGGCATCTCGCGCATCGTGGTGCGCGAGGCGCTGGCCGACCTCGTGCGCAACAACCTCATCTACAAGATCAAGGGCCGCGGGGCCTTCGTGTCGGCGCGCGAGCGCGACGAAGACTTCGTCTCCACCGTTCTCGGTTTCTCCGACGAGATGGAACGCAAGGGCCGCTCGGTGCGCACGCAGATCCTCACGCAGGAACTGCGCGCGCCCACCGAGCAGGAAGCGGCCTCGCTCGGCCTGACCGACGACACGCAGGTGGTGGCACTCAAGCGCCTGCGCAGCGTCGACGGCGAACTGCGCCTGCTGGTGGAGACCGTGGTGCCGGCGGACCTCGCGCCCGGCCTGCACCGCACACGCCTGGACGACCGCTCGCTCTACGACGTGCTGCGCCGCCAGTACGGCCTGCGCCTGGTGCGCGCCGAACGCTGGATCGACGCCGTGCTGCCCGACGCCGAGACCTGCGACCTCCTCAACCTGCCGCAGCCCGAGCCGTTGCTGCGCATCGAATCGATCGCCTACGGCGCCAACGGCCGGCCGCTGGAGCACTACCGCGCGCTGCACCGCTGCAAGACGAGCCGCCTGCACGTGCAGACGACGACTTGAGGGGGAGCGGGGTTGGAATCGGGAGCGGGCAGCCGGACGCAGAGGACGCGAAAGGAAGACATGAAAATGCTTTCGGTTTCTTTCGCGATCTCTGCGTGATCTTCGCGTCCTCTGCGTCAGGAAGTCCGATTTCTCCAGCGCCTCCTCGGCACGGCAAGCTGAAGGCGCCCGCAGCGGCTAGTTCTGTGCCAGCAGCCGCTTCAGATACCGCCCCGTATGGCTCGCCTCGTTGGCCGCGATGTCCTCGGGCGTGCCTTCGCCCACCACCGTGCCGCCGCCGGCGCCGCCTTCGGGGCCCATGTCGATCAGCCAGTCGGCGGTCTTGATGACGTCGAGGTTGTGCTCGATGACGACGATGGTGTTGCCCGCGTCGCGCAGCTGGTGGAGCACCTTCAGCAGCAGCTCGATGTCGGCGAAGTGCAGGCCGGTGGTCGGCTCGTCGAGGATGTAGAGGGTGCGGCCGGTGTCGCGCTTGCTGAGTTCGAGCGCGAGCTTCACGCGCTGCGCCTCGCCGCCCGACAGCGTGGTGGCCGACTGGCCGAGCTTGATGTAGCTCAGGCCCACGTCGAGCAGGGTGCGCAGCTTGCGCTCGATGGTGGGCACGGCCTTGAGGAAGTCGTGCGCGGCCTCGACCGTCATCTCCAGGATCTGCGCGATGTTCTTGCCCTTGTAGAGCACCTCGAGCGTCTCGCGGTTGTAGCGCTGGCCGTGGCAGACCTCGCAGGGCACGTACACGTCGGGCAGGAAGTGCATCTCGACCTTCACCACGCCGTCGCCCTGGCAGGCCTCGCAGCGCCCGCCCGCCACGTTGAAGCTGAAGCGCCCCGGGCCGTAGCCGCGCTCGCGCGCGGTGTTGGTTTCGGCCATGAGTTCGCGGATGGGCGTGAACAGGCCCGTGTAGGTGGCCGGGTTGCTGCGCGGGGTGCGGCCGATCGGGCTCTGGTCGACGTTGATGACCTTGTCGAAGTACTCGATGCCTTCCACCGACTCGTGCGCAGCCGGCTCCTCGTGCGCACGGTAGAGCGTGCGCGCGACCGCCGCGTAGAGCGTGTCGTTCACCAGCGTGGACTTGCCCGAGCCGGACACGCCCGTCACGCAGGTCAGCAGGCCGACCGGAAAGGCCACGCTCACGTTCTTCAGGTTGTTGCCGGTGGCACCGACCACGCGGATCTCCTGCAGGTCGGTCTGCGTGGCGAGGTGAGCGGCCTCGCGTGCGGCGCGGCGCTCGGCGGCCGGGCTCGGCGGAAAGCGCGGGGGCTTCCTGCCTTCATGGAAGGCGGGCTGCTTCGTCGACGGGAGCCACGCGGTGCGGTGCTTCGGCACCTCGATCCTGCGCGTGCCCGAGAGGTACTGGCCGGTGAGCGAGTCGGGGTTGGACGAGACCTCGGCGCAGGTACCCTGCGCCATCACGCGCCCGCCGTGCACGCCGGCGCCGGGGCCCATGTCGATCACGTGGTCGGCGGCGTGGATCATGTCCTCGTCGTGCTCGACCACGATCACGCTGTTGCCGATGTCGCGCAGGTGCTTCAGCGTGCCGATGAGGCGGTCGTTGTCGCGCTGGTGCAGGCCGATGCTGGGCTCGTCGAGCACGTACATCACGCCGGTGAGGCCCGAGCCGATCTGCGAGGCGAGGCGGATGCGCTGCGCCTCGCCGCCCGACAGCGTCTCGGCGCTGCGGTCGAGGCTCAGGTAGTTCAGGCCCACGTCGTTGAGGAACTTCAGGCGCAGCCCGATCTCGCGCACCACCTTCTCCGCGATCTCGGCCTTGGCGCCACGCAGCTTGAGCTGCTGGAACCAGCCGAGCGAGTCGCGCAGCGTGAGGCGGCTGAGCTCGAAGATCGCCATGCGCGGGCGCTCGGCGCCGTTGTCCGCGCCGCTCTCGTCGACCAGGAACACGTTGCGCGCCTCGGGCCGCAGGCGCGAGCCGCCGCAGTCGGGGCAGGGCTGCATGTTGCGGAAGCGCGCGAGGTCCTCGCGCACCATCACCGAATCGGTCTCGCGGTAGCGCCGCGTCATGTTCGGGATGATCCCCTCGAAGGGATGCTTCTTCGTGAGCTTCTTGCCCGCGAAGTTGCCCGACTCCATGGTGTAGTTGAACTTGATCTCCTCGGCGGCCGAGCCGTACAGCAGCACCTGCTGCACCGAGGCCGGCAGCGATTCGAAGGGCGCGTCGACGTCGAACTTGTAGTGCTTGGCGACGCTCTCGATCATGCTGAAGTAGTAGCCGTTGCGGCGGTCCCAGCCCTTGATGGCGCCGCTGGCGAGCGACAGCGACGGAAAGGCCACCACGCGCGCCGGATCGAACACCTCGCGGCTGCCCAGGCCGTCGCAGGTCGGGCACGCGCCCACGGGCGAGTTGAACGAGAACAGGCGCGGCTCCAGTTCCGACAGCGAGTAGTGGCAGATCGGGCAGGCGAACTTGGCGTTGAACAGGTGCTCCTTGTCGGCAGAGCCTTCCGCTCCAAGCTCCAGCGCGATCGCGCGGCTTTCTGCCAGGCGCAGCGCGGCCTCGAAGCTCTCGGCCAGGCGCTGCTGCATGTCGGGGCGGGCGCGCAGGCGGTCGATGACGACGTCGATGTCGTGCTTCTCGGTCTTCTTGAGCTTGGGCAGGTCGTTGTATTCGTAGACCTGCCCGTCGACGCGGAAGCGCACGTAGCCGGCGGCCTGCATCTCGGCGAAGAGCTCGACGAACTCGCCCTTCTTCTCGCGTGCCACGGGCGCCAGGATCATCAGCCGCGGCTCGTCGGGAATCGCCAGCACCGCATCGACCATCTGCGACACCGTCTGCGCCTGCAGCGGCAGGTGGTGCTCGGGGCAGTAGGGCGTGCCGGCGCGCGCGAACAGCAGGCGCAGGTAGTCGTGGATCTCGGTCACCGTGCCCACGGTGGAGCGCGGGTTGTGGCTGGTGGCCTTCTGCTCGATGCTGATCGCGGGCGAAAGGCCCTCGATCACGTCGACGTCGGGTTTGTCCATGAGCTGCAGGAACTGCCGCGCATAGGCCGAGAGGCTTTCGACATAGCGCCGCTGGCCTTCGGCATACAGCGTGTCGAAAGCCAGGCTCGATTTGCCCGAGCCCGACAGGCCGGTGATGACCACCAGCTTGTTGCGCGGGATGTCGAGATCGACGTTCTTCAGGTTGTGCGTGCGCGCGCCGCGGATGCTGATGCGCTGCTGCGCCAGCACTGCGCCGAGGTAGGTGTTGCGTTCGAGTTCCGCGTCGCGAGCGCTTTCGGCGTCGACCTCACTGTGGGCGCTACGGGCGGTGGGTGCGGTGGCTTTTGCTTTTGAATTCAAGGCAGGCGATCGTCCGAGGGCAACCGGACATGATAGACCGCCCACGATTTCATGGCGAGCCGGAGGGAACCGGCGGTTCGGACTTCGGGGTTTCTGCCGGCGGCGGCGGCACCGCTTCGGTGCCGCCGGAGGTGCTGATCGCCTTGCCCACCATGTGCTCGGCCAGCGTGTCGTACAGCGGCCGGCTGATCATGCGCGAGACCAGGCTGGCCAGCATGGCGGCGGCCATCAGGCTCAGCACCATCGAGTGGCCGTCGACCATCTCCATCACGATGATGAAGGCGGTCAGAGGCGCCTGCGTCACGGCCGCGAGGAAGCCGGCCATGCCCATGGCGATGAGCGCAGGCCCCTGCTCGCTGCTTGCGAACTGCGCCACCGCGTCGCCGATGCCCGCGCCGATGGACAGCGACGGCGCGAAGATCCCGCCCGGCACGCCGCACCAGGCCGTGAGCCAGGTGGCGACGAACTTGAGCACCGTGTACAGCGGCGTGAGCTCGTCGTGGCCCTGCAGCATCTGCTTGACCGCCTCCGAGCCCGCGCCGAAGGTGACGCCGCCAGTGACCAGCCCGATGACGGCCACCGCCAGCCCGCCGACGGCCGCGAAACGCACCGGGAAGCGCGCCCGCCAGCGGTTGAAGCGCCCGGCCGTGCCGGTGAGAGAGGCGATCAGCAGCCGCGCGAACAGCCCGCCCGCGGCGCCGCTCAGCAGCGTGACCAGCAGGCCGGGCCCCAGCACGTCCCAGCCCAGCCGCAGCACGCGGATCACGCCGAAATAGCTGGCGTTGCCGAAGGCCGATACCGCCACCAGGCCTGCCAGCACGATGGCCGTGATGATCAGCCCGCTGGAGCGCGCCTCGAGCCTGCCCGACAGCTCCTCGATGGCGAACACCACGCCCGCCAGCGGCGCGTTGAACGCCGCCGCGATGCCGGCCGCGCCGCCGGCCACCAGCAGCGCGCGCCCGTCGATGCCCGTGTTGGGCGACAGCCAGCGCCGCGCATGCTGCATCACGCCCGCCGCCACCTGCACCGAAGGGCCCTCGCGCCCGATCGAAAGCCCCGCCGCGAAGCCGGCCACGCCCAGCCCGATCTTCGCGACCGTCAGCCGCAGCGACGCGAACACGAAGCGCCGTTC
>CAJYQC010000244.1 GCA_913776885.1 uncultured Variovorax sp. | reverse complement strand
TGGGGCGCGGTGCTGTTGAATCTGTAAGTTATTGCTGGTGCGTCGCGGAGCCTTTGCGGGCGGCTGCGATGCGAGACGACGCGTAAAACAATGAAATCCTTTGCATTTGTCTTTCCGGGCCAGGGCTCGCAGGCGGTCGGCATGCTCGACGCCTGGGGCGACCATCCGGCGGTGGCCGAAACGCTGCGCGAGGCGTCCGACGCGCTCGGCGAGGACGTCGGCGCGCTGATCAAGAACGGCCCCAAGGAAGAACTGGCGCTCACCACGAACACCCAGCCGGTGATGCTGGTGGCGGGCGTTGCCGCGTGGCGCGCCTGGCTGGCCGAAGGCGGTGCGAAGCCCTCGGTCGTGGCGGGTCATTCGCTCGGCGAGTATTCGGCGCTGGTGGCTTCGGGCGTGCTGACGCTCGCCCAGGCTGCGCCGCTGGTGCGCTTCCGCGCCCAGGCGATGCAACAGGCGGTGCCTGTGGGTGCCGGTGCGATGGCCGCGGTGCTCGGCATGGAGTCGAGCAAGGTGGTGGCGGGCTGCGCGGAAGCCACGGCGAGCTTCGGCGCCGGCAGCGCTGAGATCGTGGAGGCGGTGAATTTCAACGATCCCATGCAGACGGTGATCGCCGGCAGCAAGGCTGCCGTGGACAAGGCCTGCGAGCTGTTGAAGGCCAGTGGCGCCAAGCGTGCGCTGCTGCTGCCGGTGTCCGCGCCATTCCATTCGAGCCTGATGAGGCCTGCGGCGGAAGCGTTGCGCGAGAAGCTCGCCTCGACCACGCTGGCCGCGCCTCAGATCCCCGTGCTGAACAACATCGACGTCGCTGTCGAAACCGATGCCGACCGCATCCGCGACGCCCTGGTGCGTCAGGCCGCCGGCCCGGTGCGCTGGGTCGAATGCGTGCAGGCCTTGAAACTGCGCGGCGTAGCCACCATCATCGAGTGCGGCCCCGGCAAGGTGCTGGCCGGCATGGTGAAGCGCATCGCCCCCGATCTGGAAGCCGCGTCGGTGTATGACCCGGCAACGCTCGCGGAAACCCGACAATCGCTCGCCGGCTGACGGCGCCAAGGCCCCCACACTTTTCTTATGAGCATTCCCAAATTCGAAGGGCAGGTTGCCCTGGTCACCGGCGCGACGCGCGGCATCGGCGCAGCGATCGCGCTGGAGCTGGCCCAGCGTGGCCTCAAGGTCGTGGGCACCGGCACCACCGATGACGGCGCGGCAAAGATCACCGCCGCCCTGAGCGCCTACGACGGCCGCGGCCGTGCGCTCGACGTCAACGACGGCGCAGCCGTCGAGGCCCTTGTCGACGAGATCGTGAAGGCCTACGGCGCCATCCACGTGCTGGTCAACAATGCCGGCATCACGCGCGACACGCTCGCCATGCGCATGAAGGACAGCGACTGGGACGCGGTGCTCGACACCAATCTCAAGGCGGTGTTCTCGCTTTCGCGCGCCGTGATCCGTCCGATGATGAAGCAGCGCTACGGCCGCATCATCAGCATCACCAGCGTGGTGGGCGCCTCCGGCAATGCCGGCCAGGCCAACTATGCGGCGGCCAAGGCCGGCGTGGCTGGCATGACCCGTGCGCTCGCCCGCGAACTGGGCAGCCGCAACATCACCGTCAACTGCGTCGCTCCCGGTTTCATCGAGACCGACATGACGGCCAGCCTCCCCGAAGCCCAGCAACAGGCGCTGCTCCAGCAGATCCCGCTGGGTCACCTGGGCAAGCCGGCCGACATCGCGCACGCGGTGGCGTATCTCGCATCGCCCCAGGCGTCCTACGTCACGGGGCAGGAGCTGCACGTCAACGGCGGCATGCACATGTAGCCGCAAGGCGCAAGTTTTCTCCGTCCCGGGAGCACGGCAAATGCCACAATGCGCCCGGCTAAAATCCACCGATTACCTACAACCCTCAGAGGGAACCAAATGAGCGATATCGAAGCACGTGTCAAGAAAATCATCGCCGAGCAACTCGGCGTGGAAGAGTCCCAGGTGACGAACGAAAAGGCTTTCGTGGCCGACCTCGGCGCCGACTCTCTCGACACGGTCGAACTCGTGATGGCACTCGAAGACGAATTCGGCATCGAAATTCCCGACGAAGACGCCGAGAAGATCACCACGGTGCAAAACGCCGTCGACTACGCCACCAAGAATCAAAAGGCCTGATCGGCCAGCTGACAACAACATTGCGACTGCGGCCGGCGGCTTTTTCTTGAACCGCACGCGCCGACAGGCAACTGTTCAGCGCTTTCAGAAAGGTTTGCCGGCATGACCAAACGCCGCGTCGTCGTTACCGGACTCGGTTGCATCGCTCCTGTCGGAAACACCGTTGCCGAATCTTGGGCCAACCTGTTGGCCGGGAAGTCGGGCATTGCGAACATCACCGCGTTCGATGCAAGCGCCTTCGCCTGCAAGTTCGCAGGTGAGGTCAAGGGTTTCGACATCACCCAATACATCTCGGAGAAGGAAGCGCGTCACATGGACCGCTTCATTCATCTGGGGCTCGCCGCCGCGATCCAGGCGGTGCAGGACAGCGGACTGCCGACCGGCGAAGCGCTTTCCTATGAGCAGGCCGTGCGCATCGGCTGCAACATCGGCTCCGGCATCGGCGGCCTGCCGATGATCGAGGAAACGCACGGCGAACTGATGAACCGCGGCCCGCGCCGCGTGTCGCCGTTCTTCGTGCCGGCCTCGATCATCAACATGATCTCCGGCCACGTCTCGATCAAGTACGGCTTCAAGGGCCCGAACATCGCGGTCGTGACCGCCTGCACCACCGGCTTGCATGCCATCGGCACCTCGGCTCGCATGATCGAGTACGGCGACGCCGACGTGATGATCGCTGGCGGTGCGGAGTCGACGATCTCCCCGCTGGGCATCGGCGGCTTCACGGCGCCCCGCGCGCTGAGCACCCGCAACGACGATCCGGCGACGGCATCGCGTCCGTGGGACAAGGACCGCGACGGCTTCGTGCTCGGCGAGGGCGCCGGCGTGCTGGTGCTCGAGGAGTACGAACACGCCAAGGCGCGCGGCGCCAAGATCTACGCCGAGGTCGCAGGCTTCGGCCTGACGGGCGACGCCTATCACATGACCGCTCCCGACGTCGACGGCCCTCGCCGCTCGATGGCCATGGCGCTGTCGAACGCGGGCGTCAATGCCGACCAGGTGCAATACCTGAACGCGCACGGCACGTCCACGCAGATCGGCGACGTGAACGAGACCAATGCGGTCAAGCTGACCTTCGGCGATCACGCCAAGAAGCTCGTCGTCAACTCGACCAAGTCCATGACCGGCCACCTGCTGGGCGGCGCTGGCGGCATCGAATCGGTGTTCACCGTGATGGCACTGCACGAGCAGAAGAGCCCGCCGACCATCAACATCTTCAACCAGGATCCGGAGTGCGATCTCGACTACTGCGCCAACGAGGCGCGCGATCTGAAGATCGATGTCGCGGTCAAAAACAACTTCGGCTTCGGCGGCACCAACGGCACGCTGGTGTTCAAGCGCGCTTGAGCGGCGCTCTGTCATGCACGGCGCGCCGTCGGTGACCTATCCGGTGGGGCGCTCGCGTGGTGCAACCCGGATTCTTGTCGTCCTGTGGGCGCTGGGCGCTCTGTGCGCGGGTGCGTCCTGCTATCTCTTCGATAGCGTCGGATGGCGCCATGTGCTCCTGGTGGCCAGTGTGCTGTTCGCGGGTATCGCCGCAGGCTTCGGCCTGCGGCATGACGCCGCTGGCGTCCTGCATTTCGATGGGCTTTGCTGGTCGCTGACGGGCGGTCCGGGTTCCGGCGGCACCCAAGACGCCCGGGTATCGGTGGCACTCGACTTCCAGTCGCTGATGCTGCTGTACCTGAGCGAGCCGGGCCGCGGCCGACGCTGGATCTGGATCGAGCAGCGGGCCATGCCCGAGCGCTGGCGCGACCTGCGCCGCGCGGTATATTCGCGCCCCCCGGCCGCAGCATCCGCTGCCGACACCTGGCGTACGACCGCTCCGGCCGACGCGCCCTGAACCTTCGTCGATGACCACTTCCCCGCCCATACCGCCGGATTCCGGCCTGACAGACGCGCCTGCCCCAGGCCCGCGTCCGGGCGATGTCGACTTCCAACTGGTCCAGCGCACCGTCGCCGGGGACCAGAAGGCCTTCGAGTTGCTGGTCGTCAAGTACCAGCGTCGCATCGAGCGCCTGATCGGGCGAATGGTGCGCGACGTCGACCTCATCGAGGACATCGCGCAGGAAACCTTCATCCGGGCCTACCGCGCCCTGCACCAGTTCCGCGGCGAGGCGCAGTTCTATACCTGGCTCTACCGGATCGCCGTCAACACCGCCAAGAAGGCGCTGGTGGACATGAAGCGCGATCCCACCGTTTCCGAAGCGGCCTTGAGGCCTTCTTCCGAAGACGACGATGAAACTTACCGTCCTGGAAACGAACCAACGAGCGACGAAACCCCCGAATCGGTGATGGCGGCGAACGAAATCGCCGGCGCCGTGGAGGCAGCCATGGAGGCTTTGCCCGCCGAACTGCGGCAGGCGGTCACGCTGCGCGAGATCGAGGGCATGAGTTACGAAGAGATTGCCGAAGTCATGGATTGCCCCATCGGCACGGTGCGTTCGCGGATTTTCCGGGCGCGCGAGGCCATTTCGGCCAGGGTCAAGCCGTTGCTGGACAACCAGTCCGGCAAGCGTTGGTAGTAAGCAGGTGAATGATATGAATCAGACGATGACGGTTCGCGAACAGGTGTCCGCGCTTGCGGATGGCCATTTGCAGGGCGAGGCCTTCGCGCGGGCGATCGAGGCGATCAGCGCCGAAAGCGAGTCGCGGGCGGCATGGCAGGCGTATCACGTGGTGGGCGACGTGCTGCGTTCCGGTTCGCATTCGCCGTGCAGCGATACCTCCGCCTTCCTTGCCCGTTTTCAGCAGAGGCTGGCGGCGGAGCCGGTGATCATTGCGCCGGTGCCCGAAACGGTCGCCGTGCCGGTGGCGATGCCGGTACAGCGCAGGGCGGAAGCCGCCAACGAGCCGGTATTCCGCTGGAAGCTCGTTGCCGGTGCCGCATCGTTGATGGCTGTGGCCGCCATCAGCTGGACGCTGGTGGGCAACGGCTCGGCGGTGCCGCAACAAGGCGGTGCGGGTGCGCAGCTGGCCTCGGTCCAGCAACAGCAACCCGCTCCTGCCGTGAATTCCGTTCTGGCCGCGGCTGCCGTCAACGGTCCCCAGGCCGTCGGCAACACGCTGACGCCGACGCGCGTCGTGGTGGGCAACGGCAGCCCCCAGGTCATGCTGCGTGACCCGCGGCTCGACCAGCTGCTCGAAGCGCACCAGCAGGCAGGCGGTGCCTCGCAGATGCCTTCGGGCTTCCTTCGCAATGCCACCTTCGAGGGCCCCACGCGCTGACGAGCGCGAGCACCAGTAGCCAGCCGTCCGTAATGACCGTTTCGATGCCGTTCTCCGCGCGCGCCTTCGTGCTTGTCTTTGCTGCTTTCTGCCTGGCGCAGGCAGCCACCGCGCAGACCCGCTCGGGCGCCGCGAACGCGAAGAGTGCGGCGACCGCGCAGACGGACGAACCGCCCGCGATGAGCGTGACCGAGTGGCTGCAGCGCATGCATGCCGGCGCCCGCCAGCGCAATTACGTGGGCACCTTCGTCGTATCGGCGCCGGGCGGCGATCTCTCGAGCGCGCGCATCTGGCACGTGCGCGACGGCGAGCACCAGATCGAGCGCATCGAGGCGCTCACGGGCCCGCAGCGCTCGACCTTCCGGCGCAATCGCAACGTGATGACCTTCCTGCCGGAAGCGAAGGTGGTGAAGGTCGAGAAGCGCGAGAACCTCGATCTCTTTCCCAACCTGCCGGACAAGCCCGATTCCTCGATCGCCGAGTTCTACGACGTGCGCGCGATCGGCAAGGACCGCGTTGCTGGTTTTGACGCAGACGTGGTTCAGCTCGTGCCGCACGACGGATTGCGTTTCGGCTATCGCATCTGGAGCGAACGCCGCTCGGGCCTGGTCGTGAAGCTGCAGACCATCGACAGCGAATCGCGGGTGGTGGAGCAGTCGGCGTTCTCCGAGCTCCAGCTCGACGCGCCGGTGAAGGCGCAGGCGCTCGCGCAGATGATGTCCAACACCGCCGGCTACCGCGTCGAGAAGCTCGAGCTCGAACGCAGCAATGCGCAGGACGAAGGCTGGACGCTTCGCACGCCCGTGGCCGGCTTCAAGCCCCGAAGCTTCTTCCGCCGTCCTGTCTCGGTAGACGACGGCAGCGGCAAGGCGAAGCAGCAGGACGCGGCCACGGTCCAGTGGATCTTCTCGGATGGATTGGCTTCGGTCTCGCTGTTCATCGAGCGCTACGACCCCGCGCGCTCGCCGCACGACGGCGTGCTGACCATCGGTGCGACCAATGCGATCCGCCGCCGCCTGCCCGAACCCGCGAGCGACTGGTGGCTGACCGCCGTCGGCGAGGTGCCGCAGCAGACGCTCAACGCATTCGCTCAAAGCCTGCAGCGCACGCGCTGACGAGCCCGGAAGCGCCAATTGCAGTCGATTGCGCTGAACCAAGCTCGCCACGCTGACTCACAGATCTTTTTTCGCCGCTCTGTTCTTTTGAAAGAAAGCCGATGATCTTCAAAGTCGAGGGACACAAGTTTCGTTCCGGCCTGCTGGCTTGCGCGCTCGCGCTGACTGCCGGCGCCACCTTCCTTCCAGTGGAGGCCGTCCACGCGCAGACGCGCACGCTGCCCGATTTCACCGACCTGGTCGACCAGGTCGGACCGTCAGTCGTCAACATCCGCACGGTCGAGAAAGTGGTGCAGCGCGGCGGCAACGGAGAGATGGACGAGGAAATGCAGGAGTTCTTCCGCCGCTTCTTCGGCCAGCCGCTGCCGGGTCAGCCTCGCCAGGGGCCGCGCCAGAATCGTCCGCAGCAGCCGCAGGAAGAAGAGCGTCCGCGCGGCGTCGGTTCGGGCTTCATCCTCACGCCCGACGGCTACGTGATGACGAATGCACACGTGGTCGAGGACGCCTCCGAGGTGCTGGTCACGCTGCCCGACAAGCGCGAATTCAAGGCCAAGATCGTCGGTGCCGACAAGCGCACCGACGTCGCCGTCGTGAAGATCGAGGCGACCGGCCTGCCGGCCGTGAAGGTCGGCGACATCTCCAAGCTGCGCGTGGGCGAGTGGGTGATGGCCATCGGCTCTCCCTTCGGTCTCGAGAACACCGTCACCGCCGGCATCGTGAGCGCCAAGCAGCGCGACACCGGCGAGTACCTGCCGTTCATCCAGACCGACGTGGCCATCAATCCCGGCAACTCGGGCGGCCCGCTCATCAACATGCGCGGCGAGGTGGTCGGCATCAACAGCCAGATCTACTCGCGTTCGGGCGGCTTCATGGGCATCTCGTTCTCGATCCCGATCGACGAGGCGATCCGCGTGAGCGACCAGCTGCGCACCTCGGGCCGCGTCTCGCGCGGCCGCATCGGCGTGCAGATCGACCAGGTCACCAAGGACGTGGCCGAGGCCATCGGACTGGGCAAGCCGCAGGGCGCTCTGGTGCGAGGCGTCGAGGCTGGCTCACCTGGCGAGAAGGCCGGTGTCGAGCCGGGCGACGTGATCACCAAGTTCGACGGCAAGGCCATCGAGAAGCCGAGCGACCTGCCGCGCCTGGTTGGCAACACCAAGCCCGGCACGAAGAGCACGCTGACCGTGTTCCGCCGCGGCGCCTCGCGCGACCTCAGCGTGACCATCGCCGAGATCGAGCCCGACAAGCCCAGCAAGCGCGCGAGCGACCGCGATGAACCTGCGCAGAAGCCGCCAGCATCGGCTGCCGCCAAGTCGCTGGGCCTGGCAGTGAGCGATCTGACCGACGCGCAGAAGAAGGAGCTGAAGCTCAAGGGCGGCGTGAAGGTTGACGCTGCCAACGACGCTGCGGCCCGCGCGGGTCTGCGCGAAGGCGACGTCATCATGGCGGTCGGCAATGTCGAGGTGTCCAATGCGCGCGAATTCGAGTCGGCGCTTGCCAAGTCCGACAAGAGCAAGCCGCTGAGCGTGCTGTTCCGCCGCGGCGACTGGGCTCAGTACGCGCTGATCCGCCAAGCACGCTGATCAGGGTCTGGCGTCAAGTGGCCCCACCCGCCAGTCGGGTTTGGGGCCGTTTTTTTGAGGTGTTTACGACGTTCGGGCGCCGGCTCCCAAAAAAATCTAGCGGCGTCAAAACCTCATTTTTGGTTGGCGCCTACTAACTTCAAAAAGGGCTAAGGACGGATTTCGGTAGAATAGGGCGCTTCTGGCAGCCGGTCGGCGCATAAGGAATGTGCTGGCCTCCACGATGCGAGATGTCAGATGGCAGTCCACCGGTGCTCCACAGATCGCCCACAAGTTGTTCAGCATCTACTTCACCGATCCTGTGGATAACCTGTTCGTATCTTTGATGTTGTGGACCTGCAACGACCCCTTTGAACCCCGTTCCCGGATGTACGCGCTTCCCTTTTTGCCTACAATGAAGTCCCAACTACTGCAGTTGCCATTGCTTGTTGGTTCAGGGCGCGTCTCCAGAAGACGCGCCCTTTTTTCTTGCCCGTAGCACTCTGCGTTCGAGCCAATTCAAGTACTTAAGCGTTCCCGTTGATGAATCACATCAGAAATTTTTCGATCATTGCGCACATCGACCATGGCAAGTCGACGCTCGCAGACCGTTTGATCCAGCGTTGCGGCGGTCTCGCCGAGCGTGACATGGAAGCGCAGGTCCTCGACTCGATGGACATCGAAAAGGAGCGTGGGATAACCATCAAGGCGCAGACGGCTGCGCTGCACTACAAGGCGCTGGACGGCAAGGTCTACAACCTCAATCTGATCGACACGCCGGGCCACGTCGACTTCTCGTACGAGGTGAGCCGCTCGCTCTCTGCGTGCGAAGGTGCACTGCTCGTCGTCGATGCATCTCAGGGCGTCGAGGCGCAGACGGTCGCCAACTGCTACACCGCGCTCGACCTCGGCGTCGAGGTGGTGCCGGTGCTCAACAAGATGGATCTGCCGCAGGCCGACCCCGACACCGCGAAGGCGGAGATCGAGGACGTGATCGGCATCGATGCGAGCGGCGCGATCCCGTGCTCTGCCAAGACCGGCATGGGCATCGACGAGATCCTGGAGGCGATCGTCGCGAAGGTGCCTTCGCCGCGCGGCAATCCCGAGGGCGCGCTGCGCGCGATGATCATCGACAGCTGGTTCGACTCCTACGTCGGCGTGGTGATGCTGGTGCGCGTGGTCGACGGCCGCCTCGCCAAGGGCGACCGCATCAAGATGATGGCGACCGGCGCGAGCTACAACGCCGACAACCTCGGCGTGTTCACGCCCGCCAACGAGCCGCGTGAAGCGCTGGAGGCCGGCGAGGTGGGCTACATCATCGCGGGCATCAAGGAACTGCAGGCCGCCAAGGTCGGCGACACCGTCACGCTGATCAAGGGTGGCACCGGCGGCGCTGCCTTCACCGCCACTGAGCCGCTGCCGGGCTTCAAGGAAATCCAGCCGCAGGTCTTCGCGGGGCTCTACCCGACCGAGGCCAGCGAGTACGACTCGCTGCGCGACGCGCTCGAGAAGCTCAAGCTCAACGACGCCTCGCTGCACTACGAGCCCGAGGTCAGTCAGGCGCTGGGCTTCGGCTTCCGCTGCGGCTTCCTGGGCCTGCTGCACATGGAGATCGTGCAGGAGCGCCTGGAGCGCGAGTTCGACCAGGACCTGATCACGACCGCGCCGAGCGTGGTCTACCAGGTGCTCAAGAACGACGGCGAGGTCATCATGGTCGAAAACCCGTCCAAGATGCCCGACATCGGCCGCATGGCCGAGATCCGCGAGCCGATCGTCACCGTGCACCTGTACATGCCGCAGGACTACGTCGGCCCGGTGATGACGCTGGCCAACCAGAAGCGCGGCGTGCAGATCAACATGGCCTACCACGGCCGCCAGGTCATGCTGACCTACGAGATGCCGCTCGGCGAGATCGTGCTCGACTTCTTCGACAAGCTCAAATCGGTGAGCCGCGGCTATGCCTCGATGGACTACGAGTTCAAGGAGTACCGCGCCTCCGACGTGGTGAAGGTCGACATCCTGCTCAACGGCGACAAGGTCGACGCGCTGTCGATCATCGTGCACCGCAGCCAGTCGCAGTTCCGCGGCCGGGCGGTTGTCGCGAAGATGCGCGAGATCATCTCGCGCCAGATGTACGACGTGGCGATCCAGGCGGCGATCGGGGCCAACATCATTGCGCGTGAGACAATCAAGGCCCTTCGCAAGAACGTCCTGGCGAAGTGCTACGGCGGCGACATCACCCGCAAGAAGAAGCTGCTCGAGAAGCAGAAGGCGGGCAAGAAAAGAATGAAGCAGATCGGCTCCGTCGAGGTCCCGCAAGAGGCCTTCCTCGCGATCCTGCAAGTCGAAGACTGATCGAAAAATGGCATTCATCACCTCCCTGGTCCTCGCGGCCTTCGCCGCCTACGTCGGCGCCTGGTACTTCAACGTGATCGAGGGCAATTTCGCCTTGCTGCTGTTCCTGGCGACGGTGGTCACCGGCCTCTACTGGCTGGCCGAGCGCTTCTATTTCCTGCCGCGGCGCGAGCAGGCGGCTGCCAGGCTCGAATCCTCGCTGGCCGAGCGCAACGCGCGCCTGGCGGGGCAGGGCATCAACCAGGTCGACACGGCCGACGCCAAGGCGAGCGAGCGGCTGCTGATGCAGCCCTGGTGGCTCGACTGGACCGCCGGCCTGTTCCCGGTGATCCTGGTGGTGTTCCTGCTGCGCTCGTTCCTCTACGAGCCCTTCAAGATTCCCTCGGGCTCGATGATGCCCACGCTGCTGACCGGCGACCTGATCCTGGTCAACAAGTTCACCTACGGCCTGCGCCTGCCGGTCATCAACACCAAGATCACCGAGGGCACGCCGCTGGCGCGCGGCGACGTGGTGGTGTTCCGCTACCCGCCCAAGCCGAGCATGGACTACATCAAGCGCGTGGTCGGCATTCCCGGCGACGAGGTGGCCTACCTGAACAAGAAGCTCACGATCAACGGCCAGCCGGTTTCCAAGGTCGGGGCGGCGGACTACCTCGACGGCGAATCGATGCGCCTGCTCAAGCAGTTCGACGAGAACCTGGGCGGCAAGCATCACAAGATCCTCAACGACGACGCCTCCCCGGCGTTCGTGCCGGGCGCCAGCGATTTCCCGTTCCGCGAGAACTGCCGCTATTCGGTAGAAGGCGTGGTCTGCAAGGTGCCCCCAGGCAACTATTTCATGATGGGCGACAACCGCGATAATTCGGCCGATTCGCGTTTCTGGGGCTTCGTGCCGGACAAGAACATCGTGGGCAGGGCCTTCTTCGTCTGGATGAACTTCGGTGACCTGGGGCGCATCGGTCCGTTTCAATAAACAAGCATTCGTCGCAAGCAAAGTTCGAGGGGTATGAGGGCATGAGAGCACATCGGTCCGTTCGCGGCAGCGCTGCGCATCAACGCGGCATTTCGTTCATCGGCCTGGTGTTCGTCGCGGCCGTTCTCGGCTGCCTGGGCGTGGTCATCGCCCAGGTCATCCCGACACTGATCGAGTGGCAGGCCATCGACAAGGCCGCCAACAAGGCCAAGGAGGGCACCACGGTGCCCGAGGTTCGCGCCATCTTCGATCGCGCCCAGGCCATCGACGACTTCAAGTCGGTCAGCGGCAAGGACCTCGACATCAAGAAGGTCGGCGACAAGGTGGTTGTGTCGTACTCTTACGAACGCGAGATCCCGCTCTTCGGCCCGGCCTACCTCACGCTCAAGTACAAGGGCGAAACCCGCTGAACACGGCATCCAAAAAGGTGGATGGCAGCCTGGCCGCGTTGCAGGCGCGCCTGCAGCACACCTTCTCCGATCTGCGGCTGCTGCAGCTCGCGCTCACGCACCGCAGCTTTTCTGCAGACCACAACGAGCGCCTCGAATTCCTCGGCGACTCGGTGCTGAACCTGGCGGTCTCGCACCTGCTCTACCAGCGCCTGTCGGCGCTGCCCGAGGGCGATCTCTCGCGCGTGCGGGCCAACCTCGTCAAGCAGGACACCCTGCACCGCCTGGCGGTGGGGCTGACGCTGTCGCCTCTGCTGCGGCTCGGCGAGGGCGAGGCCCGCTCGGGGGGGCCGAACCGGCCGTCGATCCTGGCCGATGCGCTGGAAGCGCTGATCGGCGCGGTCTACCTCGACGCCGGCTTCGCCGCCGCCCAGGCGCTGGTGCACCGGCTCTACGAGTCGGTCGAGATCAATCCGCGCATGGAGGCGGCGGCCAAGGACCCGAAGACCGAATTGCAGGAATGGCTGCAGGGTCACAAAATGAAGCTGCCGGTGTACCGCGTAGCCGCCACACTGGGCGCAGCGCACAAGCAGACTTTCGATGTCGAGTGCGAGGTGCCCGAACTGGGCCTTCGCGAACGCGGCATCGGCGGCTCGCGCCGCGCCGGCGAGCAGGCTGCCGCGGCGGCCATGTTGATCCGGCTCAAGGCACGCGGCGGCGCGTGAAATCCAGAATGAACGACGCTATCAATCCCACAGCGCAACCCGAAGACGCCGAAGGCGGCGAGGGTGCCGCCGGTTCCCAGGGGCCGCAGCACTGCGGCCTCATCGCCATCGTCGGCAAGCCCAATGTGGGCAAGTCGACGCTGCTCAACGCCCTGGTCGGCCAGAAGATCAGCATCACCTCGCGCAAGGCGCAGACCACGCGCCACCGGATCACCGGCATGCGCACACTGGGCGCCACGCAGTACGTGTTCGTCGACACGCCGGGCTTCCAGACCCTGCATGCCAACGCGCTGAACAAGTCGCTCAACAAGACCGTGCAGGGCGCGGTCGGCGACGTGGACCTGATCCTGTTCGTGGTCGAGGCCGGCAGCTTCACCCAGGCCGACGAGCGCGTGCTCAAGCTGCTCGGCAAGGGCATTCCGACGGTGCTGCTGGCCAACAAGCTCGACAACGTGCACCGCCGCGGCGACATCGCTCCCTGGCTCAAGAGCATGCAGGAGAAGCACGAGTTCGCCGAATTCGTGCCGATGTCCGCCAAGAACCCGAAGGACGTCGAGCGACTGTTCGGCATCTGCGAGAAATACCTGCCCGAGCAGCCCTGGTTCTACGACGAGGACGAACTGACCGACCGAAGCGAGAAGTTCCTCGCCGGCGAGCTGGTGCGCGAGAAGCTGTTCCGCCTGACCGGCGACGAACTGCCCTACACCTCCACCGTCGTGATCGACAAGTTCGAGGAGGAGCCGCCGCAGAAGAAGGGCCAGAAGCGCCTCTTGCGCATCGCCGCCACCATCGTGGTCGAGCGCGACGGCCACAAGGCCATGGTGATCGGCGACAAGGGCGAGCGCATCAAGCGCATCGGCATGGAGACCCGCGTCGAGCTCGAGAAGCTGGCCGACGCCAAGGTGTTCCTCGAGCTGTGGGTGAAGGTGCGCTCGGGCTGGGCCGACGACGAGGCCCGCGTCCGCTCGTTCGGCTACGAATAACAGGCAGATCCCCGGGCTTGCTCGCTTCGCATGGCCGCCGGCCCCCTTGCAGGGGGCAACGCCAGCGGCCCGGCAAAGCCGGTTCCGCGGCGTTTGCCGGCCTCATCAAGCCTCGATGCTCGATTGCTCACTGACATGGCCACCCATCGCGTTTCGCACGAGCCGGCTTACGTCCTCCATCGCTACGACTGGAGCGAGTCGAGCCTGATCCTCGAAGTGTTCACCCGGCACCACGGGCGCATCGCGCTCGTGGCCAAGGGCGCGAAGCGGCCGAGCTCCAATTTCCGCCCGGTGTTGCTGCCGCTGCAGCCGCTGCAGCTCAACTACGGCGGCGACGCCGAGATCCGCACGCTCAAGGGCGCCGAATGGATGGGCGGGCACGTGATGCCGACCGGCGAGGCGCTGCTGTCGGGCTACTACGTCAACGAGCTGCTGCTGCGCCTGCTGGCGCGCGACGACGCCCATGAGGCGCTGTTCGACGCCTACGCCGGCGTCGTGCAGGTGCTGGCGGGCGACCATGCCGGCGCTCAGGCCGCCACCCAGGCGGCTGCGCTGCGCGCCTTCGAACTGCTGCTGCTGCGTGAGGTTGGCCTGCTCCCGTCGCTCGACGTCCAGACCCTCACGCTGGAGCCGCTCGCCGAAGGGCTGCGCTACAGCCTCGTTCCCGAGGCTGGCCTGCGCGAGGCCGGCGACGACGAGGCCGCGCTGAGCGGCGCCGACTGGCAGGCCCTGCAGGCCGTGCTGGACGACCGTGCGCCATTCACCGCCACCTTGCGCGAAATCGCCACCATGAATGCCGGCAGCAACAGTGCCCTGCGAAACCAGCTGCGCACCCTGCTCAACTACCATTGCGGCGTGTCCACGCTGCGTACGCGGCAAATGATGAGAGACCTGCAAGCACTATGAGCACTCCGGGCCAAGCCGGCGCCAGCGCCGCCACCTCGCTGTCCGTCAACCTCAACAAGGTCGCCCTGGTGCGCAACACGCGCCACCTGGGCATTCCGAGCGTGGTGAAGGCCGCGCAGGCCTGCCTGGCCGCCGGCGCGCACGGCATCACGGTGCATCCGCGGCCCGACGCCCGCCACATCCGGGCGCACGACGTGAGCGATCTTTCCGCGCTGCTCGCAAAGGACTGGCCGGGCATCGAGTTCAACATCGAGGGCAATCCTTTCCACAACCTGATGGACTTCGTGCGCACCCTCAAGCCGCACCAGGCCACCTTCGTGCCCGACAGCGAAACCCAGTCGACCAGCGACCACGGCTGGACCTTCCCTGAAGACGCCGAGCGCCTGCGTCCGCTGATCGCCGAAGCCAAGGCGCTCGGCGTGCGCGTCAGCCTGTTCATGGACCCGATTCCCGAGATGATGGCCGCGGCCAAGGCCGTGGGTGCCGACCGTGTCGAGCTCTACACCGAAGGCTACGCAGCCTCGCGCGGCACGCCGAACGAGCAGGCCGTGCTCGCGCGCTATGCCGAGTCCGCGCGAGCCGCCCTCGCGGCGGGCCTGGGGGTGAATGCCGGGCACGACCTGAGCCGGGACAACCTCACGGCCTTCCTGCGCGCCGTGCCCGGCGTGCAGGAGGTTTCCATCGGCCACGCCTTCGTCGCCGACGCGCTCGAGCTCGGCTATACGGCCGCCACGCGCGACTACCTGCGCTGCATCCGCGAGGCCCGGCAGCAGCAACAGCAGCAGCAGCAATGAGTGCCGGCGCCGCATGATCTACGGCATCGGCACCGACATCTGCGACCTGCGCCGCATCGCCGCGACCTTCGAGCGCCAGGGCGAGCGCTTCGCGCGCAAGGTGCTGAGCGACGCCGAGTTCAAGGTCTGGCAGGCCCGCAGCGCACGCTGGCCCAAGCGTGGCCTGAGCTACCTCGCCACCCGCTTTTCCGCCAAGGAGGCCTTCAGCAAGGCGATCGGGCTGGGCATGCGCATGCCCATGAGCTGGCGCTTGTGCGAGATCGCCAACCTGCGCAGCGGCAAGCCGGTCATCGTGCTGCACGGCGCGCTGAAGGAGTGGTTCGAGGCACAGGGCCTCACGGCCCACGTGACCGTGACCGACGAAACCGAATACGCCGCGAGCTTCGTGGTGGTGGAGAAAGAATAGACATGACCGCCGGGCTCGCTGACCGCCCCCACGCGCCGCTGATCATCGACGTTGCCGGCACGGCACTCACCGACGCCGACC
>CAJYQC010000243.1 GCA_913776885.1 uncultured Variovorax sp. | reverse complement strand
ACGCGCAGCACCTCCTCGCTGATCAGCGAGCGCCTCTCGGGGCTCAGCGCGCGCGAGACGGTGGACACGTGCACGCCGGCGGCGCGGGCGACGTCGCGGATGGTGACGGGAGAAGACGGGGTGGATGGGTTGACGGCCATTGGTGCAAACGATTGTCGCAGGGGGCATCGGCTCAGGTCGGCTTTCTGCCATTTGAAGACCCCGGATCACCTCCATTTTACTTTTCGGCGATTTGGACTAATATCGTGCAAACGATTGCAAAGACTTGCCATGAACATCGCCACCTCCCCCCGCTCGGTGCTGGGCCACGTGCTCGACGCCATGAGACACACGCCCGACCCCAGGCTGCGCACCGTGATGGAAGCGGTCACCCGCCACCTGCACGCGCTGGTGCAGGAAGTGAAGCTGACGGAAGAGGAGTTCGAGCAGGCGCTCGAATTCATCGTCGCCATCGGCCAGGCCACCGGCGAGACCAAGAA
The DNA here is from genome assembly GCA_913776885.1 of uncultured Variovorax sp. Taxonomy (GTDB): domain Bacteria; phylum Pseudomonadota; class Gammaproteobacteria; order Burkholderiales; family Burkholderiaceae_C; genus Variovorax. The sequence goes on along the minus strand of CAJYQC010000243.1, from coordinate 23,068 downwards.
CGAGGTGGTGCTGGCGGCGGACATCCTGGGCGTGTCGACCGTGGTCGCGCTGCAGAACAACCAGGACCCGCAGGGCGAGTCGCCGGCCGCGCTGCTCGGCCCCTTCTGGCGCGCGAACGCGCCGGCCTGCGCCCAGGGCGAGAACATCGCCCGCTCGGGCACGCCGGGCACCCCGCTGGAGGTGACGGGCACGGTGCGCGACCACGAGGGCCGGCCGGTGAACGGCGCCACGGTCGATGTGTGGCAAGCCTCGCCCGTCGGCCTTTACGAGAACCAGGACCCGTCGCAGGAGAACATGAACCTGCGCGGGCGCTTTGCCACCGATGCCGAGGGCCGCTTCCACTTCCGCAGCGTGCGCCCCGCTGGTTATCCGGTGCCGACCGACGGGCCCTGCGGCGCGCTGCTGCGCGCGCAGAAGCGCCACCCCAACCGGCCCGCGCACCTGCACTTCATGGTGAGCAAGCCGGGCCACAAGGTGTTGATCACGCAGGTGTTCGCCGACGACGACGAGAACCTGGAGAGCGACCCGACCTTCGGCGTGACGCGCCGGCTGATCGGCCGCTTCGCGCTCGCGCCCGACGGAAAGAGCGCCTCGCTGCACCACGACTTCGAGCTCGAACCCGGCGAGATGAAGTTCCCCCGTCCACCGATACCTTGACCACCGCCAGGCTTCGCGCACTTCGTATCGCTGCGCCAACCCCCTTCGAGGGGGCAACACCGGCGGCCCGGCGAAGCCGGTTGCGCGGTGTTCCGCGAAACGGCATCGCCCCCTTCAACCCACTCTTCCCAAATCCATGAGCTTCGACCCAGTCTCCAGACTCGACGGCAAGGTTGCCGTCATCACCGGCGGCCTCGGCGCCATCGGCTATGCCACCGCCAGGCGCCTTGCCGCGCTGGGCGCCACCTGCGTGCTGCTGCACCGCAAGGGCGACGATGCCGCGGCCCGTGCGGCCGCCCTGCCCTCGGCCGCCGGCCAGCGCCATGCGGCGATCCGCGCCGACATCGTCGACACGCCCAGCCTCGTGGCTGCGGCCGCCGAGGTGAAGGCCACGCTCGGGCGCTGCGACATCCTGGTCAACAGCGCGGGCCACACGCAGCCCGTTCCGGCCGGCGACCTCGACGCGCTGACCGACGAGCTCATCGACGACATCGTGCGTTCCAACTTCCGCGGCGTATTCGCCACCATCCGCGCCTTCGCGCCGCTGCTGAAGGCGAGCGGCGACGGCCTCGTGGCCAACATCTCGTCGATCGCGGGCTTCACAGGCGTGGGCAGCAACCTCGCCTACGTGGCGGCCAAGGCCGGGCTCGACGTGGTGGGCGATGCGCTGGCCAAGGCTCTGGCGCCCGCGGTGCGCGTGGTGTCGGTGTCGCCGGGCGCGGTGGAGTCGGGCTTCGTGCCCGGGCGCGGCGCGGAGTTCGCCAGCAAGATGGCCAGCACCACGCCGCTGGGCCGCATCGGCCAGCCGGAAGACGTGGCGGCTGCGGTCGAGGCGCTGGCCACCACCATGCGCTTCGTGACCGGCACGCGCATCGTGGTCGACGGAGGGCGCCACCTGTGAGCACCCACGCCAAGACCCTCATCACCTGCGCCGTCACGGGCAACCTCGTGAAGCCGGAGCAGACACCGCACCTGCCGATCACGCCGGTGCAGATCGCCGACGAATGCCTGGCCGCCGCCGAGGCCGGCGCGAGCCAGGTGCACATCCACGTGCGCAACCCCGAGACCGGCAAGCCGTCGATGGAAGTCGAGCTGTACCGCGAGGTGGTGGACCGCATCCGCCGCGGCAACCGCGAGCTGATCGTCAACCTCACGACCGGCCCGGGCGGGCGCTTCATTCCCAGCGAGGACGACCCGAAGGTCGCCGCGCCCGGCACCACGCTGCTGCCGCCCGAGAAGCGCGTGGAACACATCGCGCTCATCAGGCCCGACGTGTGCTCGCTCGACCTGAACACCATGAACTCCGGCCCCGACGTGGTCATCAACACGCCGCGCAACGTGCGTCGCATGGCCAAGGTGATGCGCGAGGCAGGCGTGAAGCCCGAGCTGGAGATCTTCGACTCGGGCGACATCAACCTCGCGCTGGACCTTATCGCCGACGGCACGCTCGAGGGGCCCGCCATGTGGACCTTCGTGCTCGGCGTGAAGTATGGCTTCGCGCCCACGCCCGAGACGCTGCTCTACGCACGCAACATGCTGCCGCACGGCGCCTTCTGGAGCGCCTTCGGCATCGGCCGCATGGAGTTCCCCATCGTCGCGCAGTCTTGGCTGCTCGGTGGCCATGTGCGCGTGGGGATGGAGGACAACATCTACCTGGAGAAAGGCGTGCTCGCCGAGAGCAATGCGCAGCTGGTGGCGAAGGCGCGAGACATCCTCGTGAGCCTTGGGGGCGAAGTGGCCAGCCCGCGCGAGGCCCGCGCCATGCTGGGGTTGTCGAATGGTTGAGGCGCGTTGTTCGGGGCGCGCTCACGCCGACGGGGGACATTCGCGGAGGGGAGTACCCGGTGGCCTGTGCACGCACCCCGAACAAGAACGCCAAAGACAAGACAACAAACACCAGCAAGCAGGAACCCACAGATGAACGTCGCTGCCATGCACACGACCCACACCTCCCGCGCATTGCGCGTGAACGAGAAAGCCGCCGACCTCGACGCATTGCGGCTCGAAGCGGCACCGCAGGCCGAGTCGGTGCCGCCGCCCGGCCATGCCGTGGTGCGCATCGCCGCCGCGGCGGTGAACCCCAGCGACGTGAAGGCCACGTTGGGCCTCATGCCGCAGGCCGTGTGGCCGCGCACCCCGGGCCGCGACTTCGCGGGCACCGTGGTGAGCGGGCCTTCTGAGTGGATCGGCCGCGAGGTCTACGGCTCCGGCGGCGACGTCGGCATCACGCGCGACGGCTCTCATGCGCGCTACCTGGTGCTGCCCGAGCAGGCGCTGCGCGCCAAGCCGCGCGGCATCTCGATGGACGAGGCCGGCGCGGTGGGCGTGCCCTTCGTCACCGCCTACGAAGGCTTCCGCCGCAGCGGCATGCCGCAGGCCGGCCAGACGGTGCTGGTGCTGGGCGCCAACGGCAAGGTCGGGCAGGCTGCGGTGCAGCTCGCCTCGCAGGCCGGCGCGCGCGTGATCGCGGTGCAGCGCCGCGCCGGGCCGTTCGAGGGCTTCGCGAGCGGCCCGGTGGACACGATCGACGCGCGCCACCATGCCGATGTGGGCGCGCGGGTGCGCGAGCTCACCGACGGACGCGGCGCGAACATCGTCTACAACACCGTGGGCAGCGCCTACTTCGAGGCGGCCAACAAGGCGATGGCCAAGGGTGCGACGCAGATCTTCATCGCCACGCACGACCGCGCCGTGCCCTTCGACATCTTCGCGTTCTACCGCGGCATGCACACCTACGTGGGCATCGACTCGCTGGCAATGGACTGCATCGCCAGCACCGCCCAGCTCGACGCCATGCGCGAGGGCTTCGAGCGCGGCACGCTGAAGCCTTTCCCCGTGGCGCGACAGTTCACGCTCGACGAGGCGATGGACGCCTACCGGTTGGTGCTGTCGGGCAGCACCGAGCGCGTCGTGCTGCGGCCCTGAAGAACCCCTCCTGGAGCACATCCCATGCACGTGACCCGTTTCAGCGAGGCGCCGCATTACGAGGCGCCCAACCATTTCGACATGCGCTGCCTGCGCCTGCAGGGCAAGGAGGCAGGCCCTTCCACTCAGATGTGGATGGGCATGAGCCAGATCCTGCCCGGCGGGCGCACCGGCCTCGATGGCTCGCCGATGGAAAAGCTCTACCTCGTGCTCGAGGGCCGGCTGCACGTGGTCGGCGAGATCGATGGCGCGCGCCAGGAAGAGGTGCTCGGCCCCTACGACAGCTGCCGCTTCGCACCGGGCGAGAAGCGCCAGCTCGAAAACCGCGGCAACCGCCCCGTGCTGGTGGCGCTGGTGATGCCGAACGCGCCGCCGGCATAGCGCTGGCCCCTTTCATTTATCCCGGTCATTCATCGCTCAACCAAGTAGATCAACGGAGACAAGACGCATGAAGAAGACTTTCAACTGGAGCCGGCGGCAGACGCTTGCTGCAGCGGCGGCCCTCGCGGCCTGCGCGCTCACCGGCGCCCACGCGCAGGGGCCGTGGCCCGGCACGCAGGCGGTGAGGCTGGTCGTGCCCTTCACCGCCGGCAGCGGCACCGACATCGTCGCGCGCCTCGTGGCGGAGAAGCTCGGGCCCGCACTGGGCACCAGCGTGATCGTGGACAACAAGCCCGGTGCTGGCGGCACGCTGGGCGCAGCCATCGTGGCCAAGGCGCCGGCCGACGGCTACACGCTGCTGGTGCACTCGGCCGGCCACCTGGTGAACCCGTGGATCTACAAGGGCCTGTCGTACGACACCCTCAAGGACTTCACCGGCATCACGCCGATGGCCAGCCTGCCCAACGTGCTGGTGACCGCGCCCTCGCAGTTCGCCGACGTGAAGGACCTCGTCGCCAAGGCGAAAGCCAAGCCCGGCGGCTTCAACTACGGCTCCGCCGGCAACGGCTCGGCCACGCACATGAACGCCGAGGTGTTCCGCCTCGCGGCCGGCGTCGACGCGCAGCACGTGCCGTTCCGAGGCACGCCCGAGGCCATGACCGAGGTGATGGCCGGGCGCGTCGACTGGTTCTTCGCGCCCATGGTGTCGGCTCTGCCGCTGATCCAGACCGGCAGGCTGCAGGCGCTGGCCGTGGGCACCGGCAAGCGCTCGTCGGCGCTGCCCAGTGCGCCCACCACGGTGGAAGCCGGCGTGCCGGGCTCGGAGTACCTGTTCTGGGTCGGCCTGTTCGCGCCGGCGAAGACGCCGCAGCCGGTGGTCGACCGCCTGCAGGCCGAGGTCGCGAAGATCATGACGTCGCCCGAGCTGAAGGAGCGCCTGGAGAAGCTGGGCGCCGAACCGTTCACGATGCCTTCGGCGCAGTTCAACAAGTTCATCGTCGACGAGACGGCGAAGGCACAACAGGTCGTGAAAGCCGCCAGCATCAAGGTCGACTGATGAAACTCACCCCCAGTCTTCGCGCACTTCGTGTCGCTACGCCAACCCCCTCGCCGGGGGCGACACCGGCGGCCCGGCAAAGCCGGTTCCGCGGTGTCCCTGGCCGGGCGCTACTGCTCACCAGCCTCTTCGCCCTGAGCTTTGCCGCGCAGGCGCAACCGGCCGACCTTGTCGTCACCAACGCGAAGATCGCCACGCTCGATGCCGCCGGCACCATGGCGCAGGCGATCGCGGTGCGCGACGGCCGCATCGTGGCCGTCGGCAGCGCCGCGCAGATGGGCGCCTTTACGAGCCCCGCGACGCGCACCGTCGATGCGGGCGGCCGCACGGTCGTTCCGGGCCTGATCGACTCGCACATGCACGCGGTGCGCGCGGCGCTGAGCTACTCGACCGAGGTGAACTGGATCGGCGCCGGCACCATCGCCGAGGCGATGGCGCGCATCCGCACCGCCGCCGCCAATGCGCGGCCCGGCGGCTGGCTGATCGTGGCCGGCGGCTGGACCGAGCAGCAGTTCGCCGAGCGCCGCCGCCCCACGCTGGCCGAGCTGCAGGAAGCGGCGCCGAACAACCCGGTGTACGTGCAGCTCTTCTACGAAGCGGTGGTGATGACGCCCAAGGCGCTGGAGGCGCTGGGTGTCGCGCCCGGCACGCTGCCCGCCGGCATGAAGCCTGTGCCCGACGGCGCGCCCGGCTGGATGAGCGGCGACATCGTCGGCATCTCCGCGCTTTTCGACAAGCTGCCCAAGCCCACCTACGACGACAACGTCGCCGGCACGCGCGCCTTCTTCACCGAGCTCAACCGCCTGGGCATCACCGGCCTGGTGGACCCGGGCGGCTTCAGCATCGCGCCTTCGCAGTACGCCGCGCTCTTCCAGCTGTGGCGCGAGAAGGCGCTGACGCTGCGCGTGGCCTACAGCGTGTTCGCGCAGAAGCCCGGCGCGGAGCTGCAGGAGTTCCGCGACCTCACGCAGATGCTGCCGATGGGCTTAGGGGACGACATGCTCAAGTTCAACGGCCTGGGCGAACGCGTGACGCTCGCGATGTACAACAACAACTTCCCCGACGAGGCCGCGAAGGCGAAGTTCTACGAGCTCGTGAAGTGGGCCGCCATGAAGAAGATGGCGGTCACCATCCACTGGCAGGAGAACGGCTCCGTCGACCATCTGCTGGGGCTGTACGAGAAGCTGAACGCCGAGGTGCCGATCCGGGACCTGCGCTGGTCCATCGCCCACCTCGACGACGCCTCGAGCGAGACGCTCGCACGCATGAAGGCGCTGGGCATCGGCTGGACCATGCAGGACGCGATGTACTTCCAGGGCGACCGCGCGCTGGCCGTGCGCGGCGAGGCGGCGCGGCGCATGCCGCCCATCGGCACCGCGCTGCGCGCCGGCGTGAACATCGGTGCCGGCACCGACGCGCACCGCGTGGCCTCGTACAACCCCTTCGTCGCACTGCAGTGGATGCTCGACGGCAAGACTGTGAGCGGCAAGCCAATGCGCGGCGCCGACGAGACGCCCACCCGCGAGCAGGCGCTGCGCATGTACACGCAGGGCAGCGCGTGGTTCAGCTTCGACGAAGGCAGGCGCGGCACGCTCGAAGTGGGCAAGCTCGCCGACTTCGTGGTGCTCGACCAGGACGTCTTCAGCGTGCCGCTGGAACGCATCGGCAAGACCACGTCGCTGATGACGGTGGTGGGCGGGCGCGTGGTGTATGCGGCAAGGCCCTTCGCCGCGGCGGCAGGCGCCTCGGTGGCCTCGGCGCCCTGAGCTCCGGCTTCGCTCAGGTCCCGAGCGCGTGCCTCACGCGCGCGCAGCACCGGCAGCACGTCGCTCTCGAACCATGGGTGGTGCTTGAGCCAGCCCGTGTTGCGCGGCGACGGATGCGGCAGCGGCACGAAGTGCGGCGCGTAGTCGGCGAAGGCCTGCACGGTCTCGGTGACGCCCGCGTGCGCCTTCCTGCCGAGGAAATGGCGCTGCGCGTACTGGCCGATGAGCAGCGTCAGCTCGACCTGCTTCATCTGCGCGAACAGCTTCTCGTGCCACAGCTGCGCGTATTCCCTGCGCGGCGGCAGGTCGCCGCTCTTGCCGCGGCCGGGGTAGCAGTAGCCCATCGGCACGATCGCCACGCGCGCGGCGTCGTAGAACACCTCGCGCCGGATGCCGAGCCAGCGGCGCAGCTGGTCGCCGCTTCGGTCGTTCCACGGCACGCCCGTCTGGTGCACCGTGAGGCTGGGCGCCTGCCCGACGATCAGCAGCCTGGCGCTCGCGCCGGCCTGCACCACGGGCCGCGGGCCCAGCGGCAGGTGCAGCGCGCACGCGCGGCAGGCACGCACCTCGGCGAGCAGCGCGTCCAGGGCATCGGCGCGAAAGATCTCAATCGGCAAAGGGCTTGAAGAAGGCATTGAGCTCTGCGCCCGCCGCGGCGTCGGCGAAACCGTCGAAGCGGCCCTCGGCCAGCGTGCGCGCGGCGCGGATGAAGCCGCCCCAGGCCGCCCGCGCCAGAGCGCCGCCCACGCTGACGCGGCGCACGCCGAGCCCGGCGATGTCCTTCATCGTGAGTTCGCTCGGCGCGCCCACCAGCAGGTTGACCGGCTTGCCTCCGGCGGCGGCCACCACGGCGGCGATCTGCTCGCGCGTCTTGATGCCCGGCGCGTAGAGGCAGTCGGCCCCTGCGTTCGCGTAGGCCTTGAGCCGTGCGATGGCATCGTCGAGGTCGGGGCGGCCGGCGAAGAAGTTCTCGGCGCGGCCGACCAGCAGCACGTCGGCGCCCGATGCGTCGATGGCCTTGCGCGCAGCGCGCAGGCGCTCCACCGCCACGTCGAGCGGAAAGAGCGGATCGGCAGCGTTGCCCGTCGAATCCTCGATGGACAGTCCCGCCACGCCCATCTCGATGGCGAGGCTCACGCTCTCGGCCACGCCCTTCACGTCGGCGGCGAAGCCGTTCTCGAAGTCGGCGTTCACCGGCAGCTCGGTGGCTTCCACGAGTTCGCGCAGGTGCGCAAGAATGTGCTCGCGCGACATCGCGCCGTCCGCCTGCCCCTGCGACCACGCGAAGCCCGAACTGGTGGTGGCCAGCGCCTTGAAGCCCAGGCCTTCGAGAAAGCGCGCGCTGCCCGTGTCCCACGGGTTCGGAATGACGAAGCAGCCTTGTTGATGGAGGGCGCGGAAGTCGGCGCGTTTTTCGGCGATGGTGCGGGTCATGGGGCCTCGGCTTTGGATGTTCAGGACGGGCCGGCCATTCTGACGCAGCCCTGGCGCCGTCGGCACCCGCTCAGCACTCGACCACGTTCACCGCGAGGCCGCCCAGAGAAGTCTCCTTGTAGGTCGCCTTCATGTCCTCGCCGGTCTGCTTCATGGTGCGGATCACCGCGTCGAGCGACACGTAGTGGCTGCCGTCGCCGCGCAGCGCCATGCGCGCCGCGTTGATGGCTTTCACCGCGCCCATCGCGTTGCGCTCCACGCAGGGAATCTGCACCATGCCGCCGACCGGGTCGCAGGTGAGTCCGAGGTTGTGCTCCATGCCGATCTCGGCCGCGTTCTCGACCTGCGCCGGCGTCGCACCGAGCACCGCTGCCAGCGCGCCGGCCGCCATCGAGCAGGCCACGCCCACCTCGCCCTGGCAGCCGACCTCGGCGCCAGAGATGGAGGCATTGGTCTTGTAGAGCATGCCGATGGCCGCGGCGGTGAGCAGGAAGTCGACGATGCCCTCGTCGCTCGCCTGCGGCACGAAGCGCTGGTAGTAGTGCATCACCGCGGGCACCACGCCGGCCGCGCCGTTGGTGGGCGCGGTGACCACGCGGCCGCCGGCGGCGTTCTCCTCGTTCACAGCCATCGCGAAGGCGTTGACCCAGTCCATGACCGCGAGCGGATCGGCCGCACCGGCCTGCGCGAGCAGCTCGCGGTGCAGCTCGGGCGCGCGGCGGCGCATGCGCAGCGGGCCGGGCAGCGACTGCGCGGCCAGCGGGTTGTCGATGCCGAAGCCGCGCTGCACGCACTGCTGCATCACCTGCCAGACGCGCAGCAGCCCCGCGCGCACTTCGGCTTCGGGACGCCACGTGCATTCGTTGCGCATGACAAGCGCGGCCACGGAGAGGCCGTGGTTGCGGCACTGCGCCATGAGTTCGTCGCCGGTGGTGAAGGGATGCGGCACAGCCGACGCCGCAGCCACCGTCTGAGCCACGGCCTGCCCGCCCTCGACGACGAAGCCGCCGCCGACCGAGAAGTACGTGCCCTCGGCCAGCACGCTGCCGTCGTCCGCGAAGGCGGTGAAGCGCATCGCGTTGGGATGCTCGGCCAGCGATTCCTCGCCCTTGAAGGCGATGTCGCGCACGCGGTCGAAGTCGATGGGCGTGGTGCCCAGCAGGTCCAGCCTGCCCGTGCGGCGCAATTCCTCCAGCCGGGGCTGCACGATCTCGGGCCGCACGGTGTCGGGCGCGTCGCCGAAGAGCCCGAGGATCACCCCCTGGTCGGTCGCGTGCCCGTGGCCGGTGGCGCCGAGCGAGCCGAACAGGTCGACCTGCAGCCGCGCCACCTGCGCGAGCAGGCCGCGCCGCTCGAGCGACTGCGCGAACATCAGCGCCGCGCGCATCGGCCCCACGGTGTGCGAGCTGGAGGGGCCGATGCCGATCTTGAAGATGTCGAAGGCGGAGAGCATCAGCGCATCATGCCCTCATCTGCCGATGCGGGAAGCTGCTGCTTGACCAGTGCCACCCAGTAGGCGGCGCCCAGCGGCAGGATGTTGTCGTTGAAGTCGTAGTACGGGTTGTGCACGTTCGGGTCGTTCGGGCCCTCGCCCGCGCCGATGCCGATGTAGGCGCCGGGGCGCTTCTGCAGCATGAAGGCGAAGTCTTCCGAGCCCATGGCCGGCGGGATGTCGGTATGCACCTGCGCGAGATCCACCAGGCTGGCGGCCGCGGCGATGGCGGCGTCGGTCTCGGCGGGCGTGTTGACCACGCCGGGGTAGCCGCGGCGATAGTCCAGCGCCACCTTCGCCCCGTGCGTGGCGGCCACGCCGTCGCAGATCTGCTGCATGGCGGCCTGGGTCTTGTCCTGAATGGCGGCGTCGAGCGTGCGCACGGTGCCGCGCAGCACCACGGTCTCGGGGATCACGTTCCAGGTGTCGCCGCCGTGGATCTGCGTGACGCTCACCACCGCCGAATCGGTCGCGCCGGTGCGGCGGCTCACGATGGTCTGCAATGCATTGACGAGCTGGGCCGAGACCACCACCGAGTCGATGCCGGTCTCGGGCATCGCGCCATGGCTGCCCTTGCCGGTGACGACGATCTCGAAGGTGTCGAGAAAAGCCGTCATCGTGCCCTTGCGGATCGCGAAGTGGCCGCGCGGCAGGCTGGGGAAGTTGTGCATGCCGTAGACGGCGTCGGCCGGAAACTGCTCGAACAGGCCCTCGTCCACCATCACGCGGCCGCCGCCCTCGTTCTCCTCGGCGGGCTGGAACACGAAGTGTACCGTGCCCTTGAAGGGCTTGTGGCGCGACAGATGCTCGGCTGCGCCCAGCAGCATGGCCGTGTGGCCGTCGTGGCCGCAGGCGTGCATCTTGCCGGCGCATTTCGAGGCATGCGGCTGCGTGCCGAGCTCCTGCATGTTGAGCGCGTCGAGGTCGGCACGCAGCGCGATGCTCGGGCCATCGCCGTTCTTCAGCGTGCCGACCACGCCGGTGCCGGCCAGGCCGCGGTGCACCGGCAGGCCCATCAGCATCAGCGCGTTGGCGACGACGTTGGCAGTGCGGTGCTCCTCGAAGGCGGTCTCGGGATTGGCGTGGATGTCGCGGCGCCAGGCCAGCATGCGGGCACGGGTGTCTTCGGCGATTTCGGGGTCGCGGTACATGGGATCGATCTCGGTGAATGAAGGAAAACTGGATGGACTTTTCGGGGAACACCGCGGAACCGGCTTTGCCGGGCCGCAGGTGTTGCCCCCGGAAGGGGGTTGGCGAAGCAACACGAAGTGCGCGAAGCCTGGGGGTGAACCCGTTGCTAGTGGAAGAACTCGGCAATCACGGTGGCGCCGAGGAAAGTGCCTGCGGTGGCGGTAAGAGACACCACCACGATGCGCCAGCCCAGCTGGCGGAACACGGGCAGGTCCTTCGCGACCGAGAAGCCGGCCAGCGCGAGCACCGGCGTGGTGAAGGCCAGGAAGTTGAGCTTGGCGGTGATCGCGATCAGCGCGTCGGAGAACGGGAACAGCCCCGGAATGCCGGCCACCGTGGCCACCACCGACAGCACCAGCACCATCGGCAGGCGCGGCACCATGCGCTTGATGCCTTCGACGAGCAACGCGATCAACGCGACAACCGCCAGGCCTTCGAGCGAAACCAGCACCGGCACCTTGTAGGTCAGCGAGTTGCCGATGAGCACGCCGCCGCTGACCACCGCCCATGCAATGAGCGTGTCGCGCAGCGGCAGCGCCCCGCCGTGGCCGACGCTGACCTGCGACACGGCGCCCGTGCCGGCGTCCTGCGCGCCGCGCTTCGAGAAGCGGCCCAGAACCGGCTCCAGCTTGCCGTAGAGCCACGAGCACAGCGGCAGCGACAGGAACAGCGTGAAATAGAAGCCCACCACCGTCGTCAGCAGGTTCGACGCGGCGGCGATGGCGGTGAGCTGCGGCAGCATCTCGGCCGGCTGCTGCGCCGCGATGGCACCCAGCGCCGCCGCCATCAGGCTGCCGGAGCCCACGCCGGCGCCCATGGCCAGCGAGCGCGGGTCGAAGATGTGCAGGCTGGCGATGAAGCCCGCCAGCACCGCGATGAAGAGCGCGCCCAGCACGGTGCCGGTGATGTATTCGGCCAGCACGCCGCGGCCCTCGGGCGAGGCCATGCCGTACTTCTCTCCGATGATCACGAGGTTGCCCTCACGCCCCACCGAGAAGGTGGCGCCCACCGCCTCGCGCTTGATGCCCAGCAGCAGCGCCAGCGGCAGGCCCAGCGCCAGCGTGCCCAGCGCGTGGCCGAACTCCTGGAACAGCAGCGCCCAGCCGGCCTGCTTCACCTGCGGCAGCGCGGCACCCACCGTGAGCCCCAGCTTCACCACGAACAGCAGCAGGCCAGCGTTCAGCAGGCCGCCAGCGAATGACTGCTCGGCCGTCGCCACCCGCGCCACGCCCGGCACCCGGCGATGCGCGATGCCCCACGCGGCCGCGATCAGCAGCGCCCACAGCATCGGCAGCAGCGCCACCTTGCCCGGGCCGACGCTGAACTGCACCGGGCCGATGAGCTCGGCCGCCGCCACGACGGCCAGGGTGACGAGCGCGAGCCGGAGTTTTCCGGAAGCCGACGACGAAGCGCCGGGAGCGAGCGAGTTAGGGGTGGAAGCGGCAGACGTCATGGGATCGGCATCGTGTGGCGCAGCGCGGCTGCGGGCTGCCGGGAAGTTTCGGATCGCTCGCCTCTTGCATCAATGGCCGCGAATCGGGATATTCGTTGTATTGAATGCAACACTCAGGAGACGAAGGCCATGGACGACAGGCTCGACACGCGCCGCGTGCGCTACTTCATGCAGGTGCTGGACAGCGGCTCCGTGCGCGGCGCCGCCGAGGTGCTCGGCATGGACCCCTCGGCCGTCAGCCGCGCCATCGGCATCCTCGAGCAGGAGTGCGGCCTGCCGCTGCTGGAGCGCCACGGGCGCGGCGTGGTGCCCACCGATGCGGGCCAGATGCTTGCCGGCTACGTGCGCCGCCAGCACAGCCAGAAGCAGCACCTCATGGCGCAGCTCGACAGCATCCGCAAGATCGAGCGCGGCCACATCGACATCGTGGCCGGCGAGGGCTACGTGGACTGGCTCATGCGCCACAGCCTGCGCGACTTCATGATCTCGCACCCGAAGATCACCATCGACCTCGACGTGGCCAGCACCGACGAGATCGTGCAGCGGGTGGTGGAGGAACGCGCCCACGTCGGCCTGCTCTTCCAGCCGCCCAAGGACGAGCGGCTGACCTCGCACCAATCGCACCCGCAGCCGATCCAGGCGATGGTGCTGCGCTCGCACCCGCTCGTGCAGCTCGGCCGGCCGCTGACGCTCGCCGACCTGCAACCCCACCCGGGCGCCACGCTGCACCGCAACTTCGGCGTGCGCCAGCACATCGAGGCCGCCGAGATCAGCGAGGGCGTGCGCCTGCCCTCGCTGCTGACCACCACGTCGTTCAGCGCGCTCGGGCACTTCGTGTCGGCCGGTCTGGGCTATGCGCTTGGCACGCGCATCTCGCTCACGCCGAACGCGAGCAACCCCGATCTGGTGGAACTGCCGATGAAGAACCCGCTGCTGTCGCAGGGCCGCTCGCACATCGTCTCGCGCCACGGGCGCATGCTCTCGCCGGCCGCATCGGAGCTGCTGCGGCAGGTGGTGGCGGACATGCGGCGCTTCGCGGAGACCAAGCCTTCCGAATGACGATGAAGGGCTTCGTTTGCGCGCCGAGGCCCTTCGGTGTTCTGATCGGGCCCAACATGCTCTACGTCACCGCCCTCTTCGTCCACCTGCTGTGCGCCGCCTTCTGGGTCGGCGGCATGGCGACCATGCACTTCGCCGTGCGCCCCTCGGCCGTCGCCACGCTCGAACAGCCGCCGCAGCGCCTGCGCATGATGGCCGCGACGCTGCGGCGCTTCTTCGTGGGGGTGGACGCATCGGTCACGCTGCTCTTCGCGACCGGCGTGGCGATGATCCTTGCAGGCGGCGGCTTCCGCGGCCTGCACTGGCGCATCGAGGCGATGATGAGCATCGCGATCGTGATGCTCGCCATCTACGTCTACATCCGCGCCTCGGTGTTCCGGGCGATGCGCCGCGCGGTGGAGGAAAGCGCCTGGCCGGTGGCCGCCGCGCGGCTGAACACGGTGCGCAAGCTGGTGACGGTGAACCTGGCGCTGGGCGTGATCGTGTTCGGCGTGGCGACCATCGGGCGCGCGGGCTGAACGAGCCCGCATCTTTGAAGCGGCTGACGGCCGCCGCGCCGGTCAGACCAGGTTCAACACCACCACGATGTTGCCGCGGGTGAGCTTCGAGTAAGGGCAGGTCTGGTGCGCGGTGTCGACCACGGCGCGCGCGGTCTCGCGGTCCAGGCCAGGCAGGCTCACGTTCAGGCGCGCCTGCAGGAAGTACTGGCCCTCTTCGAGCACGAGGTCGACTTCGGCGTCCACCGAAAGATCGGCCGGCAGCCTGACCTTCAGCGTGCCCGCGGCCTTGCCCATCGCGCCGATGAAGCACGCCGACCAGCCCGCTGCGAACAGCTGCTCGGGGTTGGTGCCGGTGCCGTTGCCGCCGGGGGGCGAGAGCTGGATGTCCAGGTGGCCGTCGCTGCTGCGCGATGCGCCGAGGCGGCCGCCGGTGGTGTGGGTCTTGCCGGTGTAGAGGACTTGCTTGTCGGTCATGGTGGTTCCTTGGATGGACGCTGGGTTCGGAATGAGGCCCGCTTGCCGCGAGCCCATCGCCTCGCGCGGTGTGCGTCGAAAGCGATGCAGGAATTACGTCGGCGGGCTGTATCCGCGATGTGTCGAACCACCTGCCGATTTGCATGTCCGTGTGTCCGCAGCGCCATGCAGACACAGTGGCGTACAAATCTCCGGACGGAGGGAATCAGGAAGAAGGAAGGCTCAGGCCGCCGGGCCCTTGAGCTCGACGGTGTTGCCGTCGGGATCGGCGACGTAGATCGAGGGTCCGTTGCCCTCCGCGCCGAAGTTGTTCTGCACCTCGCCGTTCACCGCGACGCCATGCTCGGCCATCAGCGTGCGGATGACGGCTTCGTCGAAGGGCTCGATGCGCAGGCAGACGTGATCGACGTTGCGGCCTTCCGCACCGGCGAGCGCCCCGCCCTGCCGGCCCAGCGGGCCGTCGTGCGTGACGAGGTCGATCAGGCTGGTGCCCGCGCGCAGGTGCACGAGCCCCAGGTCGTCGCGGCGCTTCTCGACGGCGCAGCCCAGCACGCCGCGATAGAAGGCGATGGAACGCTCGGCATCCTTCACGCGCAGCACGACGTGGTCGATGCGCAGCACCGAGAAAGCGGGCATGGGCATCGGGCTGACCATGGCCTCTTCCTGCTTTTCTCTTTCGTCTTCAGACCACGCCGGCAGACCGCAAGGCCTCGAAGCGGGCCGCATCGATGCCCATCTCCGCCAGCACCTCCTGCGTGTGCTGGCCCAGCGCCGGCGGTGCATGGCGCAGCACAGGCGGCGTTGCCGATAGGCGCAGCGGGCTCGCCACGCCGGTGATGCTGGCGATGCCGTCACCCGCATCGCGCGGCAGCGTGACCGCGAGGCCGCGCGCCTTGACCTGCGCGTCGTCGAAGGCCTGCGCGATGTCGTTGATCGGGCCGCAGGGCACGGCCTTGTCCTCGAGCAGCGTGACCCACGCGGCGGTGGTGCGGGTGCGCGTGAGCTCTTCCATCATCGGGATCAGCACGCCGCGGTGCTTCACACGCAGCGTGTTGGTGGCGAAGCGCGCGTCGGTCGCCCACTCGGGGTGGCCGCCGGCCTCGCAGAAGCGCGCGAACTGGCCGTTGTTGCCGATGGCCAGCAGCATCGCGCCGTCCTTCGTCGGGAAGTCTTGATAAGGCGCCAGGCTCGGGTGCGTGTTGCCCTGGCGCCCGGGCGCCTTGCCGGTATTGAGGAAGGCGCTCGCCTGGTTGGCGAGGATGGCCATGCCCACGTCGAGCAGCGCCATGTCGATGTGCTGGCCCTCGCCGGTGCGCTCGCGCACCTGCAGCGCGGCCAGGATGGCGGTGCTGGCGTAGACGCCGGTGAACAGGTCGGTCAGCGCCACGCCCACGCGCAGCGGGCCGCCTCCGGGCACGTCGTCGGGGCGGCCGGTGATGCTCATCATGCCGGTCATGGCCTGGATCATCAGGTCGTAGCCCGCGCGCTCGGCGTACGGGCCGTCGTGGCCGAAGCCGGTCACGCTGCAGTAGATGAGGCGCGGGTTGGCCGCGCGCAGGCTCTCGTGGTCGAGGCCGTACTGCCTGAGGCCGCCGGTCTTGAAGTTCTCCACCACGATGTCGGCCTGCGCCGCCATCTGCTTCAGAAGCGCCTGCCCGTCGGGCGTGGCCATGTCGACCGTGACCGAGCGCTTGTTGCGGTTGCAGGCGGTGAAGTAGCTGGCCTGGTCGGTGTCGTTGCCGTTCGCGTCCTTGACGAAGGGCGGGCCCCAGGTGCGGGTGTCGTCGCCGACGCCGGGGCGCTCGATCTTGACCACGTCGGCGCCCAGGTCCGCAAGGATCTGCGTGCACCACGGGCCCGCGAGCACGCGGGAGAGGTCGAGGACTTTGATGCCGTCCAGGGCTGCTTGAGGGGTCATGGGTCTATCGAGAAGGAATACGAGGACAGAACGCAGAAGTCGCGAAGGTCACGCAAAGGTCGCAGAAGTAAAACCCAGGAATTTGCTTCGGTTTCCTTCTGCGACTTCTGCGTGCCTTTTGTATTTCTTCTGCGTTCGGCTGTCCGCTTTCAGTTCGAGAACGCCGCAATGCCCGTGATCGCGCGGCCCAAGATCAGCGCGTGGATGTCGTGCGTGCCTTCGTAGGTGTTGACCACTTCGAGGTTCACCAGGTGGCGGGCCACGCCGAACTCGTCGCTGATGCCGGTGCCGCCCATCATGTCGCGCGCCATGCGGGCGATATCGAGCGACTTGCCGCAGTTGTTGCGCTTCATGATCGAGGTGATCTCGACCGCGGCGATGCCTTCGTTCTTCATGCGGCCCAGGCGCAGGCTGCCCTGCAGGCCCAGCGTGATCTCGGTCTGCATGTCGGCCAGCTTCTTCTGGATGAGCTGGTTGGCGGCCAGCGGGCGGCCGAACTGCTTGCGGTCGAGCGTGTACTGGCGGGCGCGGTGCCAGCAGTCTTCGGCGGCGCCGAGCGCGCCCCAAGAGATGCCGTAGCGGGCGCTGTTGAGGCAGGTGAAGGGGCCCTTCAGGCCCTGCACTTCGGGGAAGGCGTTTTCTTCGGGGCAGAACACGCCGTCCATGACGATCTCGCCGGTGATGCTGGCGCGCAGGCCGACCTTGCCGTGGATGGCGGGGGCGCTCAGGCCCTTCATGCCCTTCTCGAGCACGAAGCCGCGAATCGGGCCGACGGCGCCGCTCTCGCTGACTTCCTTGGCCCAGACCACGAACACGTCGGCGATGGGCGAGTTGCTGATCCACATCTTCGAGCCGGTGAGCGAGTAGCCGCCGGGCACCTTCTTGGCGCGCGTGGCCATGCTGCCGGGGTCGGAGCCGTGGTCGGGCTCGGTCAGGCCGAAGCAGCCGATCCATTCGCCGGTGGCGAGCTTGGGCAGGAACTTCTGCTTCTGGCCTTCGGAGCCGAATTCGAAGATCGGCACCATCACCAGCGAGCTCTGCACGCTGGCCATCGAGCGGTAGCCCGAATCGACGCGCTCGACTTCGCGGGCGATCAGGCCGTAAGCCACGTAGTTGAGGCCGGGGCCGCCGTACTGCTCGGGGATGGTCGGGCCCAGCAGGCCCAGAGCGCCCATCTCGCGGAAGATGGCCGGATCGGTCTCGCCGGTGCGGAAGCCTTCGAGCACGCGGGGAGCCAGGCGCTCCTGGCAGTAGGCATTGGCCGCGTCGCGGATCATGCGTTCTTCATCGGTGAGCTGCTGGTCGAGAAGAAGGGGGTCGTCCCAGTGGAATTGCGCTTTGGCGGCCATGTGGCTGTCTCCGGAAAAGGGGGAGGAAAAGGAAAAGAGGGGAATCAGGCGATGCTAGCCACGCACCGGCCATGACGCAAACGAGGATTCCGCACCCAGATATGCATTCGTAGAATGTCTTGCAAGATGTTCGGGCGGCTCCTCCATTGACGAGCCGTCGGGTCCATACATACAGCCGAGGCATACATGCGCCGCAAGATCCCGCCCCTGCAGACCCTGGTGTGCTTCGACGCCGCCGCGCGCCATGAGAGCTACACGCGCGCCGCGCAGGAACTCGCGCTCACGCAGAGCGCGGTGTCGCGCCAGATCGGCACGCTTGAAGGCTTCCTGGGCGTGGCGCTGTTCCGCCGCACGCGGCACGGCGTGGCGCTCACGGCCAGCGGCGCGGCCTATGCGCGGCAGACGGCCAAGCGGCTCGAAGCCATGGAGCGCGACACGCTCGACGCCATGGCGCACCAGGGCGAAGGCGGCTCGCTCTCGCTGGCGGCCGTGCCCACCTTCGCCACCCGCTGGCTGATGCCGCGCCTGAAGAACTTCGCGGCGCTGCAGCCCGACGTGGTGGTGCACATCGAGACGCGCACCCGCCCCTTTCTCTTCGCCGACGCGGAGTTCGACGCCGCGCTCTACGCCGGCACGCCCGCGCAGGTCGAGAACTGGGCCGGCACGCGCGCGCTGCTGCTGATGCACGAGGACGTGGTGCCGGTGTGCAGCCCCGCTCTGCTGCCGCGCGGCAAGGCCGTGACGCCGGCCGCCATCGCGAAGATGCCGCTGCTGCAGCAGAGCACGCGCCCCGATGGCTGGCGCCAGTGGTTCGACGCGCAGCAGATCGACGCGCCCAATACGCGCGGTGGCCCGCGCTACGAGCTGTTCTCCATCCTGGCCGCGGCCGCCTCGCACGGCCTGGGCGTGGCACTGATGCCGACGATGCTGGTGGCCGACGAACTCGCGCGCGGCGAACTGGTGGTGGCCTGCGCGCGGCCGCTCTCTGGTGAGCGCAACTACTATCTCGTGACACCCGAGCGCGCCGACCAGCGGCCGCTCTTGAAATTCTTCAGCGACTGGCTGCTGGAGCAGGCGCGGCAGACGGGAGCGACGCCTTCTTCAGCTGCGAGACGCGCCGCGCCCTGAACGGCCCCGCGACCTTTTCCAGCCACGGGTCGCATACGGCGCGCAGGTCCGGGTCGACGTCAAACCGCGTATCGCGCGCGTCGAACAGCACCGAACCACTCCTGCGCTCGACGGTGCAACGCCCACAGCGCGTGCCGACGCGCAAAGCCACTTCCGGAAACGGCGAGCCATGAGGCGTGGAAGCGGCAACACTGCAGGCATGACAGCAACTCCAGCCTCGCTGGTCGAAGCACTCGACTGGCCCCGCATCGAAGCCGACATCGCCGCGCGCGGCTGCGCCGCCACCGGCACCGCGCTCTTCAGGCCGACCGAATGCGCCGCGCTCGTGGCCATGTACGACCGGCCCCGCCATTTCCGCAGCCGCGTGGTGATGCAGCGCCACGGCTTCGGCCAGGGCGAGTACCAGTACTTCGCGTATCCGCTGCCGCCGAAGCTGGCGGCCTGGCGCAGCGCGCTCTATGAACGGCTCGCACCACTGGCCAACGCATGGGCGGCTGCGATGGGCCAGCCGGCCGACTACCCGGCGCAGCACGACGCGTATCTCGCGCGCTGCCACGCGGCAGGCCAGGAACGCCCCACCCCGCTGCTGCTGCGCTACGCCGAGGGGGACTACAACTGCCTGCACCAGGACCTGTACGGCGACCTGCAGTTCCCGCTGCAGCTCACGGTGCTGCTGAGCGAGCCGGGCCGCGACTTCACCGGCGGCGAGTTCGTGCTGACCGAACAGCGCCCGCGCATGCAGTCGCGCGCGGAGGTGGTGTCGCTCGTGCAGGGCGAGGCGGTGATCTTCGCGGTCAACCAGCGGCCGGTGGCCGGCACGCGCGGCAGCTATCGCGTGACCATGCGCCACGGCGTCAGCCGCGTGCGATCGGGGCGCCGTCACACGCTGGGCATCATCTTCCACGACGCACGCTGAAGCGCCGAAATCCTGCAGCCTTGCCGGCAGTTCTCCCGCACCGGTCTTCACTGGACCGTGCCACCGTCGAACTCCCCAGTACCGCACGACAGCCCGAAGTCGAGCGAAAATCACGCCCGCTTCCGCGCAGCCACGGACTCCGGCACCCACGACCGGGGCCGTGGGACTGACGGAAGCCGGCCTCCTGCCTAGTTGCAGTGGGCGTGCCGAGTGGTCGTCAGGGAGCTGTATGAACAAGAACTCGTCCGGAAATCCGGAAGTGGCTGCAAAGCCACCGGTCAGATCTGTCACGGGAGCATCGCCGCCCGCCGCCCCGCCGGGGCGTTCGCGCCGCTTCAGGGTCGACGTGGGCACCATCGTGAGCGCGGTGGCGCTGGCGCAATCGCTGCTGCTGGTGTCGCTGGGCTACTGGGGCTCGCAGAGGCTGGTGTCGCGCATCGGCGTGTCGGCCCACAAGTCGAACCACGACCGCACCGAAGACAAGGTGCTGGCCTTCCTGCAGAAGGCGGAGTCGGTCATCAACGCGGTCGGCACCGCACCCAGCCTGCAGCCGGCGGGCGAGCATGCCGAAAGAACGTCGGAGCTGCTGTGGACGCTGCTGCAGCAGTCGCCCGAGCTCGACAGCATCTACGTGAGCAACGAGAAGGGCCAGATGCTGATGGCCCTGCGCTACCCGGTGCCGGCCATGCGCCACATCGAGCGCGGCGACGGCTTCACCACCGAGACCTGGCAGTACAAGCTGCCGCTGGACGCGGAGGCCAACGTGCAGCAGCGCTACGCGACCCAGCGCCTCGATTCCTTCCGCAGCGACTACGACCCGACCCGGCGCAGCTGGTACCTGCAGGCCTGCAAGGCGGGCGGCCCGGTCTGGACGCAGCCCTACGTGTTCGCTGCCGCGCAGGAACTGGGCGTGACCTACGCGCTTCCGAGCCAGCGCAGCTACTCCGGCAGCTCGCAGAAGCTGGTGGTGGCCGGCGACGTATCGCTGGGCCGGCTGTCGGAATTCGTGCGCCAGTTCAACAGCGAAGGCTATGGCGACAGCGCATTGCTGAGCGCCGACTCCCGCGTGCTCGCCCGCAGCGACCTGCCGGGCGTGCTGCAC
This sequence comes from uncultured Variovorax sp., assembly GCA_913776885.1. Lineage (GTDB taxonomy): Bacteria > Pseudomonadota > Gammaproteobacteria > Burkholderiales > Burkholderiaceae_C > Variovorax. Next base: position 2,265 of record CAJYQC010000243.1, on the reverse strand, counting down.
AAGCTGGAGTCGCCCACCGGCGTGCTGGGGGCGCTGCATGCGCACATGCTGGCGGCAGGCACCGTGGGTGCGGGCAGCGACACGGCCTTCGACTTCACCCATGAAGGCCGCCGCTACCTGGTGCAAGCCTCGCTCATCCCGAGCACAGGCTGGCAGCTGGTGAGCTGGGTGCCAGAGGACGTGCTGCTCGGCGACCTGAATCGCGCCGTGCTCTGGGGCCTGGGGCTGGCCGTGGCCTTCCTCGCGCTGGCGCTGTTCATGTCGCTGAAGCTGTCGAAGCTGGTGACCGCGCCGGTGGAGAACCTCTCGCACATCGCGCGGCGCATCGGCCTGCTGGAGCTCGACAACCTGCCGCGCGAGCCGAGCCGCGTGCTCGAGATCCAGCACCTCGACCAGGCGCTCGACGACTCGGCGCGCAGCCTCAAGGCCTTCAGCAAGTTCGTGCCGGTGGACATCGTCAACCAACTGATCGACGAAGGCCACGCGCTCGGCCCCTCGGGCTCGCCGCGGCGCGTGACGGTGATGTTCACCGACGTGGAGGGCTTCACCTCGATCTCCGAATCGCTGGACCCCGACGTGCTGGTGGGCATGCTCACCGAATACTTCAACCTGGCGACCGGCGTGTTCGCGCGGCACGGCGGCGTGGTCGACAAGTTCATCGGCGACGGCATCATGGTGCTGTGGGGCGCACCCTCGGACCTGAAGGATGCGGAATACCAGGCCTGCCTGGCCGCGCTGGAGCTACACGTGGAGATGGACGAGCTCAACCGCAGCTGGGCCGAACGGGGCCTGCCCGAGTTCCGCACCCGCATGGGCATCCACACGGGCACGGCGATCGCAGGGGTGCTGGGCTCGAACGACCGGCTTTCCTACACCGCGTTCGGCGACGTGATCAACGTGGCGAGCCGCATCGAGGGCATCAACAAGCAGCTGGGCACGCTGGCGCTGATGTCCGAGACCACCTACGCAGGCCTCGAAGGCCGGCTGCACACGCGGCGCATCGAGGAGCAGGTGGAGCTGCGCGGCCGCCAGACGCGCATGGTGCTCTACGAACTGGTGATGTCCTGAGGCGCCTAGCGCGGCGCCTTGGTGGCGCGAACCAGCACGAGGTCGGCACGGGTGGCGCCGCCTTGCGTGAGCACGGGGTATTGGGTGTCATTGATGAAGAGCAGCTGCTCGCCGCTCGCGATGCGCGCCGAGACGGCATAGCGCATGCGCGGATCGATGCGCGCGGCATCCACCTTCAGCTCGTAGGCGAAGGGCACCTGCCTGCCGTTGGCCTTGATGCGCTGCTCGGCCAGCATCTTCGAAGGCGCATCCATGAGCGACACGTCGAGCAGCTGCACCACGATGTCGGCAGCGGGGTCGAGCGCGTTGCGCTCGCGGTAGGTGACGGTGCCGGTCACGCGCAGCTGCGCGGTGCCGCCGGCTGCCGGCGAAGAGGGCACTGCGCAGGCGCTCAGCAGCGAGGCGCCCGCGATGGCGGAGAACATGAGGAGGCTGGTACGTCTTTTCATCCGGCCCATTATGCGGAGGCACGCTGCGCAGCGAAGGCTACGTACCAGTCGAGGCTGCCGGGGTTCGCCATTGCTTCACGGTTCACGACCTTTTCGATCGGCTGGCCCAGCAGCAGCTTCTTGATCGGCAGCTCCTGCTTCTTGCCCGAGAGCGTGCGCGGTATCTCCGCCACCTGGAAGATGTCGTTCGGCACGAAACGCGGCGACAGCGATGTCCTGATGGCGTTGTCGATCTTCGCGCGCATGGCGCCGTCGAGCGCAACGCCGGGGCGCAGCACCACGAACAGCGGCATGTAGCTGTCACGGCCCAGGTATTCGAGATCGACCACCATCGAGTCGAGCACCTCGGGCAGGCCCTCGACGGCGCTGTAGATCTCGCTGGTGCCCATGCGCAGGCCCTGGCGGTTGATGGTGGCGTCGCTGCGGCCGTAGATGATGCAGCCGCCGTCCTCGCCGATCCTGATCCAGTCGCCGTGGCGCCAGACGCCGGGGTAGGTGTCGAAGTAGCTCGACACGTAGCGCGCGTTGCCCTCGTCGCCCCAGAAGTACAGCGGCATCGAGGGAATGGGCCGGGTGCAGACCAGCTCGCCGACCTCGCCGATCACGGGCTGCCCCTGCTCGTTCCAGGCCTCGACCGAGTGGCCAAGCTCGCGGCACTGCATCTGGCCGGGCACCTCCGGCAGATCGCGGTTGCCGCCGACGAAGGCGCCGCAGAAATCGGTGCCGCCCGAGATGTTGCACCACCACA
>CAJYQC010000242.1 GCA_913776885.1 uncultured Variovorax sp. | reverse complement strand
CGGGCGTATAGCGCGAATAGTGGCGCTTCATGACCTGCAGCACGCAGTTCGGGTCCTGCATGGTCATGTCGACCTTCGCATGGCCCTGCTCGTCGAGCGCGTAGCCCCAGCTCTTGTTGTCGTAGCTGCGCTTCTCGGCGTTGTAGCCGCTGAAGATGCCGTCCTCGAACTTGTAGTCCGGGCCCACGATGAAGGGGGCGTTGGTGTAGTTGCGGACGTACTCGGTCTGGATCTTGTCCTGGCTCAGCAGGTAGTTCACGACGCCGCCCAGGAAGGCGATGTCCGACCCCGCGCGGATCGGCGCGTAGTAGTCGGCCATGGCGGCCGAGCGCGTGAAGCGCGGGTCGACCACCACCAGGCGGGCCTTGTTCTGCTTCTTGGCTTCGATGACCCACTTGAAGCCGCACGGATGCGCCTCCGCGGCGTTGCCGCCCATGATCAGCACGACATCCGCGTTCTGGATGTCCTGCCAGTGGTTGGTCATCGCGCCTCTGCCGAACGTCGGGGCCAGACTGGCCACCGTAGGTCCGTGTCAGACGCGTGCCTGGTTGTCGAACACCAGCATTCCGGTCGAGCGGAATGCCTTGTGCGTGATGTATCCGGTTTCGTTGGACGAGGCCGAGGCGCAGAGCATGCCGGAGCTGGTCCAGCGGTTCACGGTCTTGCCGTCTGCGTTGGTGGTCTGGAAGTTGGCGTCGCGGTCGGCCTTCAGCAGCTTGGCGATGCGGTCGAGCGCCTCGTCCCAGCCGATGCGCTTCCACTCGGTGGCGCCGGGTTCGCGCACCTCGGGGTACTTCAGGCGCATGGGGCTGTGCACGAAGTCGAGCAGGCCGGCGCCCTTGGGGCACAGGGTGCCGCGGTTCACGGGGTGGTCGGCATCGCCCTCGATGTGGAGGATGTCGGACACCACGTTCTTCGCCTTGTCGCCCAGGCTGTACATGATGAGGCCGCAGCCCACCGAGCAGTACGGGCAGGTGTTGCGGGTTTCCGTGGTGCGCGCGAGCTTGAAGTTGCGGGCCTCGGCCAGCGCGGCGGTCGGCGAGAAGCCGAGCGCGGCGATGCTGGAGCCGACCAGCCCCGCGCTGCTGACGCGGAAGAACTGCCGGCGGTTCATGTCCATGACATGGCCTCCCGCAGTCTCGAAATGGTGGGGTGTTTCATCGTGGTCTTCTTTTCTTATGTCGGATAACTCGAAGGAACCTGGCGCGGAGGCGCTGCCTGCCGCGCTATTTTGGCGCCGTGCCGTCGCCGCCGCTGGGCGCGGGCGCGCCGCCTCCCGTGCTGCCGCCCGGACCGCTCATGCCGCCCACGGCTGCGCCGCCTTCGGATGGACCATGAGGGGCCTTGGACGATTCGACGTTGTCACCGGAAGCGGCGGGAGTGACGCCCGTGGGGCTCGCGCCGGTGGGTGTGGTGGCTGCGTTGGCCTTCGGCGCTGGGGGCTTGGGATCGCATGCGCTGGCCAGCAGGCCGGCGGCCAGGCATAGGCCGATGATCTGCAAGCGCTGCTGACATCGTGGCATCGACGCTCCTTGTGGGAAGTACGGATCCGGTAACGGGGCTGTTTTTATGGCCTCGTCCGCCGCCTGCCGGTATGCCCGGTTTGCGACAAACGGAATGCGTTTGGCGCATCATGCGACAGGGCCATGATGCGATCAAGTAGGCCGAGGCCGGCAATCACCCGGCAATAACCCTTGAATACGATCGAGCGGCTTGCGCTGGGCTATCGTCGCGCCCATGAATGCCTCCCTCCGCCTGGGTTGGCGCACGCTCTGGCGCGACCTGCGCGCCGGCGAGCTGCGCCTGTTGATCGTCGCCGTGCTGCTGGCCGTGGCCGCGCTGACGGCCGTCGGCTTCTTCGCCGACCGGCTGCAGGGCGGGCTCAAGCGCGACGCGCGCCAGCTGCTGGGCGGCGATGCCGTCATCGTCAGCGACAACCCGACGCCGGAAGCCTTCGTGGCGCAGGCCAAGTCGCTGGGGCTCCAGGGCACGTCGACCTACGGCTTCCCGACCATGGCCCGCGCCGAGGACGCGCAGGGCGGCGCCAGCAAGCTGGTGGCGCTGAAGGCCGTGACGGCCGGCTATCCGCTGCGAGGCAGCCTGCAGACTTCCACCACCCTCGACGGCGCGGGCGCAGCCACCCGCGACATCCCGCCGCCCGGCGAGACCTGGGTCGATGCCTCGCTGCTCGACTCGCTGGGCCTGAAGGTCGGCGACACGCTGCTGCTGGGCGACACCGGCCTGCGCGTGGGCCGCGTCATCACGCTGGAGCCCGACCGCGGCGCCGGCTTCATGAGCTTCTCGCCGCGCGTGATGCTCAACCAGGCCGACGTGGCACGCACCGGGCTCGTGCAGCCGGCCAGCCGCGTGGGCTACCGCTACGCCGTGGCGGGCAGCGACGCGGCGGTCAAGCGCTTCACCGACTGGGCCGACGCCACCATCAAGAAGGGCGAGCTGCGCGGCGTTCGGCTCGACTCCTTCGAAAGCGGCCGGCCCGAGATGCGCCAGACGCTCGATCGCGCCGAGAAATTCCTGAGCCTGGTCGCGCTGCTCGCGGCACTGCTGTCGGCGGTTGCGGTGGCGCTGGCCGCGCGCGGCTTCGCGGCCAGCCACCTTGACGACTGCGCGATGCTGCGCGTGCTCGGCCAGAGCCAGCGCACCATCGCGGTGGCCTATGCCTTCGAGGTCGCGGTGATCGGCATCGTGGCCAGCGCCCTGGGCGTGGCGATCGGCTTCGCGGTGCACTACGTGTTCGTGCTGCTGCTGGCCGGGCTGGTCGAGACCGCGCTGCCCGCGGCCACGCTGTGGCCCGTGGCCTTCGGCCTGGGCATGGGGCTCACGCTGCTCTTCGCCTTCGGCCTGCCTCCCGTGCTGCAGCTGGCGCGCGTGCCGCCGCTGCGCGTGATCCGGCGCGACGTGGGCGGGCTCAAGCCTGCGTCGCTCGCGGTGCTGGGCGTGGGCGTGGTGGGCTTCGCGGCGCTGCTGATGGCGGCGAGCAGCGACATCAAGCTGGGGCTCATTGCCGTCGGCGGCTTCGCGGGGGCTGTGGCGGTGTTCGCGCTCCTGAGCTGGCTGGCGGTGAAGGTGCTGCGCCGCAGCGTCAACGAAAGCACCGCGCCGCGCTGGCTGGTGCTGGCCACGCGGCAGATCTCGGCGCGGCCGGCGTATGCGGTGGTGCAGGTCAGCGCGCTCTCGGTGGGGCTGCTGGCGCTGGTGCTGCTGGTGCTGCTTCGCACCGACCTCGTGGCGAGCTGGCGCCAGGCCACGCCGCCCGACGCACCGAACCGCTTCGTCATCAACGTGATGCCCGACCAGAGCGAGGCCTTCCAGAAGTCGCTGCGCGACGCGGGCGTGAGCAAGTTCGACTGGTACCCGATGATCCGCGGCCGCCTCGTGGCCATCAACGACAAGCCGGTCTCGCCCGACGACTACACCGAAGACCGCGCCAAGCGCCTGGTGGACCGCGAGTTCAACCTCAGCAACAGCGCGCAGGCCCCGCCTCACAACAGCATCACCGCCGGCAAGTGGACATCCGGCGCGGCCGGGGAGGTGAGCGTGGAAGAGGGCCTGGCCGAAACGCTGGGCCTGAAGATGGGCGACGTGCTGCGCTTCGACATCGGCGGCATTCAGAACGACGCGCGCATCACCTCGCTGCGCAAGGTCGACTGGGGCTCGATG
>CAJYQC010000241.1 GCA_913776885.1 uncultured Variovorax sp. | reverse complement strand
CCTGGTCCGAAGGTGCACTGAGACCAGTGCCCGCGCCGCCACCGTCTCCGCCGCCGCCGCAAGCCGTGAGCACGGCAAGGGTCACTGCGGTGATGGCAAGATGATTGACCACGGGTGTATTGAATCTTTTCATGATCGCCTCTGGGTACTCTTGGTAAGAAGAAACATGCGCCGGCTTCGCAGCCGCCGGCGGATAGCCGGCAGTGCGAAAGACGCGCGCGGTGATGAGAGAGATGAGCAACGGGGAATCGGGGAGAAACGGGCAACACATCGCCCTCCCGGCGAACTCGGACGTTCGTCAGGACCACACAGTCATGCAGGATCGGTCACACCGCGCGCAAAGCGGCGGTCCCAGTATCCGTGGGATGAGCGTTTCCATTCCCGGCGATCGCGGGGTGATGGGTGCGGGGGGCGGGGTGTGGCGCGAAGGCTTCGTCAGCGCATACGCATCGTCGGCGAGATGCGCGTCCGCGAAGCGGAAACGGCGCTGGCCGCGGTGGCGATGGCAAGACTTGCTGCGGCTCTTGTCGTTGGTTTCACGCGCATTCCCTCGTCCATTGATGTCACGCAGTTGTAGCTGATGCGTGCTGTGCGCTCAACGAACCGCGGAACTTTTCTCTCTCAAAATGTTCGCGAGCCATAGGCCGAATGGCGTCATGCCAGATGAGGCATGCCATGCAGTACGAAGATGGTTCCGCCGCACGAACACCTGCTCACGCAGATGGCGCAAATCGGTTGGCAGCGCTGTGACGCGGCCACGACAGTACGAAGGTACAAGCCGGCCCAAGAGCCGCAAAAGCTGAGAACCAGAGACTGTGTGGCTCGCGTGTGTCTCGCTCGTGCTCAGGCCGTTGCGGTGCGGCCAGGAGCGCACGCCGAGCGCTAGAGACCGAGCGAGTCCTGCAATTGCCGCGCAGTCCATCGCCTGGGCTGCTGCGGCCACGCTTCGAGCAACGCAACCATGCGCGCGTTGCGAGGCGCACTCAGGCCATGCTCGCGCGCGAGGCGCACCACCTCGCCGCTGAGCGCATCGATCTCGGTGCGGCGGCCCAGCGCGAGGTCGTCGGCCATGCTCGAGCGCGCCTTGGCATCAATGCGCAGCATGCGCGCGGCGACGATGCGGAAGATCCAGTCGGGCAGCCGCAGCAGGCCGGCCAGCCGATGCGCCGGAACCGCAGCGACCTGTGCGGGCGCGATGCCCGCGACCTTCAGGACGCCCAGCGCCTCGTCGATCAGCGACGCGAAGCAGCGGCGGTAGCCCCGCTGCATCAGCTCCTCGCGCAGTGGCAGGCCCGAGAGCGCATTGACGGGGTTGTTGAGGTTGAGCATCAGCTTGCCCCACTGCACCGGCAGCAGGTCGGCATGCAGATCGAGCGGCACGCCGGCGCGCTCGAACACCGGCACCCACGGGCGCAGCACGGCGTCGTCTTCCGCGGCCAGCCGGCCGCCGGTGCCGCGGTGGAAGGCACCGGGGCCGATCTCGGCCACGTTGTAGGGGACCATGCCCGCGCGTACGTTGAGCGAAGGACCGGTCTGCGCGACAGCGGCGCAGTTGGAGACGCCGTTCTGCAGCGAGATCACCGCCGTGCCCGCCGGCAGCGAGAAGGCCAGTTCACCCGCGGCCTCGGCCGTGGCGCCGCTCTTCACGCACAGCAGTACCAGCGAAGGCTTGGCGCCGGCAGGCACCTGCCCGCACAGGTTCAGCGAATCGGCGGGCAGCGTGCGCTTGCCGCCATCGATGTCGGTGAGCGTGAGGCCGTGCCTCGCGAGCTTCTCGAGCACGCGCGGACGGCCGACAAAGGTGACAGGCACGCCCGCGGCCGCCAGGCTGCCGCCGATGAAGCACCCGATGGTGCCCGCTCCCATCACGAGCACATCACCGGGGATCGCTTCTGGCATGGATGGAGTGCCGGTACCTGTGACGCTGCCGGCCCTCAGGCGCGATCGGCGACCCAGGCCTGGACCGACTGCAGCGCAGCCGGAAGGCCCGCCGCGTCGGTGCCGCCGGCCATCGCCATGTCGGCCTTGCCGCCGCCCTTGCCGCCGATCTGCTGGGCCACGAAGTTGACCAGCTCGCCGGCCTTGACCTTGCCCGTGCTGTCGGCCGTGACGCCGGCTGCGATCTGCACCTTCTCGCCGTCGACGGCGGCCAGCACGATGGCGGCGGTCTTGAGCTTGTCCTTGAGCTTGTCCATGGTCTCGCGCAGCGTCCTGGCGTCAGCGCCGTCCAGCTTGGCGGCCAGCACCTTGATGCCATTGACGTCCACGGCCTGAGACACGAGCTCGTCGCCCTTGGACGACGCGAGCTTGCCCTTGAGCGCACCCACTTCGCGCTCGAGCGCCCTCACCTGCTCCAGCACCTGCGAGAGCCGGCCCTGCAGCTCGGCAGCAGGCGACTTGAGCGTGGCGGCCACGCTTTGCACGGTCGATTCGAGGTCTTGCAGATAGGAGAGCGCATTGGCGCCGGTGACGGCCTCGGTGCGGCGCACGCCGGCGGCCACGCCGCCTTCGCTGACGATCTTGAACAGGCCGATGTCGCCCGTGCGGCCCACGTGCGTGCCACCGCACAGCTCGCGGCTGCTGCCGATGTCGAGCACGCGCACGGTCTCGCCGTACTTCTCGCCGAACAGCATCATCGCGCCGGTCTTCTGGGCCGACTCCATGTCCATCACGCGGGCGTGCGTCTCGGAGTTGGCGAGGATCTCGGCGTTCACGCGCTTCTCGATCTCGAGGATCTGCTCGTGCGTGACGGGCGCGTTGTGCGCGAAGTCGAACCGCGTCTTGTCGGCGTCGACCAGCGAGCCCTTCTGCTGCACGTGGCCGCCGAGCACTTCGCGCAGGGCCTTGTGCATCAGGTGGGTGACCGAGTGGTTGCGCATGGTGGCGGCGCGGCGCGCGGTGTCGACCGCGGCCTTGACCGTGTCGCCGACCTTCAGCGTGCCCTGGGTCTGCGTGCCGTGGTGGCCGAACACGTCGGCCTTGATCTTCTGCGTGTCTTCGACGCCGAACTGCACGCCCTCGGCAACGAGCACGCCCTGGTCGCCGACCTGGCCGCCGCTTTCAGAATAGAACGGGGTGGTGTCGAGGACGACGATGCCCGGCTGGCCTTCCTTCAGCTCAGCGACGGCGGAGCCTTCGAAATACAGCGCGACGACCTTGGCGCTTTCTTCCAGCTTCTCGTAGCCGGTGAAGGTGTTGCCCGCACCGGCGTAATCGACGTTGCGGTCCATCTTGAACTTGCCGGCAGCACGGCCCGCGGCCTTCTGCTTTTCCATGGCGGCGTTGAAGCCGGCCTCGTCGACGCTCACGCCGCGCTCGCGGCAGACGTCGGCCGAGAGGTCGAGCGGGAAGCCGTAGGTGTCGTGCAGCTTGAAGGCGACGTCGCCGGGCAGCACCTTGGCGTCGCCAGCCAGCGCCGCGTCGAGGATCTCCATGCCGTTGGCCAGCGTTTCGAAGAAGCGCTCTTCCTCGGCTTTCAGCGTGTCGGTGATGCGCTTCTCGTCGGCCACGAGCTTGGGGTAGGCCTCGCCCATGAGCCTGACCAGCTCGGGCACCAGCCTGTGGAAGAAAGGCTTCTTCTGGCCCAGCTTGTAGCCGTGGCGGATGGCGCGGCGGATGATGCGGCGCTGCACGTAGCCGCGGCCTTCGTTCGACGGGATCACGCCGTCGGCCACCAGGAACGAGGTGGCGCGGATGTGGTCGGCGATCACCTTGAGCGAGTTGTTCGACAGGTCCTGCGTGCCGGTGGCCTGCCCTGCCGCCTTGATGAGCGCCTCGAAGATGTCGATCTCGTAGTTGCTGTGCACGTGCTGCAGGATGGCGGCCAGACGCTCCAGGCCCATGCCGGTGTCGACGCAGGGCGCGGGCAGCTTGACCACACTGCCATCGGGCTGCATGTCGAACTGCATGAACACGTGGTTCCAGATCTCGATGAAGCGGTCGCCGTCTTCCTCGGGGCTGCCCGGGGGGCCGCCGGGGATGTGCGGGCCGTGGTCGTAGAAGATCTCCGAGCAGGGGCCGCAGGGGCCGGTGTCGGCCATCATCCAGAAGTTGTCGGACTTGTACTTGCCGCCCTTGTTGTCGCCGATGCGGATCACGCGCTCGGGCGGAAGGCCGATTTCCTTGGTCCAGATGTCGTAGGCCTCGTCGTCCTCGTGGTAGACGGTGGCCAGGAGCTTGTCGGCCGGCAGCTTGTAGACCTCGGTCAGCAATTCCCAGCCCCACTTGAGCGACTCGCGCTTGAAGTAGTCGCCGAAGCTCCAGTTGCCCAGCATCTCGAAGAAGGTGTGGTGGCGGGCGGTGTAGCCCACGTTCTCGAGGTCGTTGTGCTTGCCGCCGGCGCGCAGGCAGGCCTGGACGGATGCCGCGCGCTTGTAGGGGCGCTTGTCGGTGCCGAGGAACACGTCCTTGAACTGCACCATGCCCGAATTGGTGAACATCAGCGTCGGGTCGTTGCCCGGCACCAGCGGGCTCGACGGCACCGCCGTATGGCCCTTGGAAGCGAAGAAATCGATAAAGGTCTGGCGGATGTCCGCGACCGTGAATGTGGGCTGGCTCATGGGATGTGGGGGCTGGGGCACCGGCGGCCGGCCGTCCCTCCCGTCGACTTGGGTGGCACGGCCGCTAACTGCTTGATTCGATTGAACATTCGATTATAGGTTTGGCCCCTCCCCGCGGCCGGGGGCGCCGGGCCGGCC
>CAJYQC010000240.1 GCA_913776885.1 uncultured Variovorax sp. | reverse complement strand
GTCCGCTGGTGGCCATGTCGAGCCTGTGCACGATCAGCGCGTCGGGCCATTGCTGCGCGGCGCGCGCGCTGAGGCAGTCCTGCTTGTCCTCGCCGCGGCCCGGCACGCACAGCAGCCCCGCGGGCTTGTCGAGCACCAGCAGGTACGGGTCTTGATGGACGGGTTGCAGCGGCGGCGGGGCGGTCATGGATGCGGCCGAGTTTAGACAGGGGCTCCAGCCGGGCCTTGCCCGCGCTCACGTCCCGCTCATGCGGCCTCGGCTATCCTCGGGCGAATGTCCGGTCCCGCCCCAGCTTCCGCTGCCTCATCCTCCTCTTCCTCCCCCGGCGACCAGGCGGCTTCTCCCCCGAGCTTCTCCGACCTGACGCGCGAGCGCCCGTTCATGCAGATGTGGACGGCGCGGCTCTTCGGCACGGCTGCCTCGCAGATGCTGCTGGTGGCCATCGGATGGCACATGTACGAGCTCACCGGAAGCGCCTGGGACCTGGGTCTGGTCGGCCTCTACCAGTTCGTGCCAGCGCTGCTGCTGGCGCTGCTGGCAGGCCACGTGGTGGATCGCCACCACCGCGGGCGCATCGTGGCGGCATGCTTCGCAGTGCAGGGTGTGGTGGCGCTGGTGCTGCTGCTGGCGGTGCTGGAGAAGCACGACACGCGTGCACTGCTGCTGGGCCTGTCGCTGGTGCTGGGCGCGGTCCGCGCCTTCCAGATGCCGGCGCAGCAGGCGCTGACGCCGCTTCTGGTGCCGCCCACAATGCTGGCTCGCGCGATGGCCTTCAGCTCGGCGGGCATGCAGGGCGCGATCATCGGCGGGCCGGCCCTGGGCGGCCTGCTGTTCGTGGCTGGCATGGCGGTGGTGTACGGAGCCAGCGTGGCTTTCTTCGCCGTCGCGTGCGGGCTGGTGCTGCGGCTTCGCTATGCGTACACGCCGGCCGCGCGGGAGCCGGTGACGCTGGCAACGGTGTTCGCGGGCGTCGATTTCATCTGGAAGCGCAAGCCGGTGCTCGGTGCCGTGTCGCTCGACCTGTTCGCCGTGCTGCTGGGCGGCGCGGTGGCGCTGCTGCCGATCTATGCCAAGGACATCCTGCACACCGGCCCCTGGGGCCTGGGCCTGCTGCGCAGTGCGCCGGCGGTGGGCGCGCTGGTGATGTCGATCGCGCTCACGCGCCGGCCGGTGGAGCGCCACGTGGGGCGCACGCTGCTGCTTGCCATCGGGCTTTTCGGGCTGTGCATGGTGGTGTTCGGCATCTCCAAGAGCTTCGTCGTCTCGCTGGTCGCTCTTGCGGTTTCGGGCGGCGCCGACATGGTCAACGTGGTGATCCGCCAGACGCTGGTTCAGCTCGAAACACCCGATGCGATGCGCGGGCGGGTGAGCGCGGTGAACTCGATCTTCATCGGCGCGAGCAACCAGCTCGGCGAGTTCGAGTCGGGCGCGACGGCGGCGCTGCTGGGTCCGGTCGGCTCGGTGGTGGTGGGCGGCGTGGGCACGATGCTGGTCGCGCTGACCTGGTTCAGGCTGTTCCCGTCGCTCGCGCAGCGCGATCGGCTGGTGGTGTCGGCGCCTTCGGCCAGGCCCTAGTCTGCGAACAGGGCGCGTGCGCCCGGCACGTCGAGCGTGACGTCGCCGAGTGCCCGCGCCACGCAGGGGAGGATCCAGCCCTCGGCCTTTTCCTCGGCGCTCAGGCCGGGCCATTCGATGATGTGGCGGGTTTCGCCCGCGCGCCGCAGGCAGATGCAGGTGCGGCAGGTGCCGTTGCGGCAAGAGCTCGGCAGTTCGATGCCGGCGGCCTCGGCGGCCTTCAGCAGGGTGGTTTCGGCATCGGTCTCGAAGTCGAGGCCCGAAGGCTCGATCCGGACCTTCATGGCTGCTGCTGCTGTTGCTGCTCGCGGCGTTGCTCGCGCAGCATGAAGAGGTAAAGGCTCTCGACCTTCTCGCGCGCCCACGGCGTCTTGCGCAGGAACCTGAGGCTGGAGCTCACGCTCGGGTCGAGCGTGAAGCAGCGGATGGGAACGAGCTCGCTCAGCCTTGGCCAGCCGTAGTGGCCCGCCAGCGCCGTGACGATGGCCTCCAGCGTGACCCCGTGCAGCGGATTGCGCGGCTGGGGCCTGGGGGCGGGCGCCGGCGTGTCGCTCATCACTTGTTCTTGAGCTTGCCGCGGGGGATGACCTCGGTGGTGACCGTGCGGACCGGTTCGAAGCCGCCGGTGTTCACGGGCTTGGGCGGCGAGGAGTCCTTCTTCGGTTTCTTGGCTTCCTTGTTGCTGCGTTGCTGACCCTTGGCCATGTCGATTTCTCCGGTTGTTGCGGCAATGCGGCGTGCAGTTTAGCGGTGCGGCGACAATACGCGGTTCCATTCGATTTCCCGCATTCATGTCAGATTACGAAGTCCGCCCCGCGACCCTGCGCGACGCCAAGGCCGTCGCAGAAATCCACGCACTCTCCGCCAAGGCCGCCTACGAAGGCATCCTGCCCGAGGAAGAACTGCGCGCCCTGGCCCCGGCCTCGCGCGAAGCCAAGTGGCGCGAGGCCATCGAATACAGCGAACCCCAGGTGCACGTGGTGGTGCAGGGCAGCGAGGTCGTCGGCTTCGTGGGCTTCGACCGCTCGCGCGACCCCAAGACGCCGCCGACCACCGGCGAGATCTGGGCCATCTACGTCAAGCCAGAGCACTGGGGCAAGGGCGCCGGCGTCGCCCTGTGGGACGCCGCCCGCGAAGGTCTCGAGGAAGAGGGTTGCACCACGGTCACGGTCTGGGTGCCCATCCGCAACGACCGCGCCATGCGCTTCCATGAGCTTGCAGGCTTCAAGCGCGAGATGAAGACCGCCAAGACCACCGCCATCGGCACCGTGCGCATCGAGGAAATCCGCCTCAAGCGCGCCGTGGCCTGAGCCGGGCGCGAGGCCATCATGGACGCTGCCGGCAGCAGTTCTCCTTCCTTCGGGCATGCCGCGCGCGTGCGTTCGCACCAGCGCCGCACCGCCGCCGTGCAGTGGATCCGCCGCACCCACGGCTGGTTCGGCCTCTGGGGCGCGGTGCTGGGGCTGCTGTTCGGCTTCAGCGGGATCTGGCTCAACCACCGCAATGTGCTGAAGCTGCCGCAGGCACAGGAACGCACCCGCGCCCAGCTGGCGCTGCCCGAACCGGTGCCGCAGACGCCAGAGGCCATGAGCCGATGGCTGCAGGAGGCGCTGCGCATGAGCGGCGCGCCGAACTCCAGCCGCATCGAGGCCGCCAAGCCGGTCGCATGGGCCGACAAGAGCGACAAGAACGCTCCCGCGCTCACGCAGCCGGCGCACTGGATCTTCAACTTCGGCGGCCCCAATGAGATCGTCCAGGCCGAGTACTGGCAGGGCAACCGCTCGGTGGGCGTGACCACCACGCGCAACGGCTTCGTCGCCACGCTCACCAGCATGCACAAGGGCGGCGGCATGCCGCTGGCGTGGATCCTTCTGGTCGACACGCTGGCCGGCAGCCTGATCTTCCTGTCGATCTCGGGCGTGGTGCTGTGGATGCTCACGCACCGGCGCCGCCGCGTCGGCCTCGCGCTGTTCGGTGCTTCGCTGGCGGCCGTGCTGGCCATTGCGCTGAGCGCGCTCTGAGGGCCGTGGCGCCTGTTCTCCCAGCGTGCGTGCGTACGGGTATTGCGGGGGCGTCAGCCCGCTGCGGATAAGCTCGCCGCTTCCTCTCAACCCCAATCTGCCCATGGCCTCCAGCCTGCTCCTGCTGCTCGACGACATCGCCACCGTTCTCGACGACGTATCGGTCCTCACCAAGGTAGCCGCCAAGAAAACGGCAGGCGTCCTCGGCGACGACCTCGCGCTCAACGCGCAGCAGGTCACCGGCGTCAAGGCCGACCGCGAGATCCCGGTGGTATGGGCCGTGTGCAAGGGCTCCTTCGTCAACAAGGCCATCCTCGTGCCGGCCGCGCTGGCCATCGGCACCTGGCTGCCCTGGCTGGTGACGCCGCTGCTGATGATCGGCGGCGCTTTCCTCTGCTTCGAAGGCGCCGAGAAACTGGCGCACAAATTCCTGCACAAGGGCGAGCATGACGCCGGCACGCAGCCGCACGAGAAGGCCATGGCCGACGCCTCGGTCGACGTCGTCGCGATGGAGAAGGACAAGATCAAGGGCGCGGTGCGCACCGACTTCATCCTCTCGGCCGAGATCATCGCCATCACGCTGGGCACCGTGCAGGGCCAGCCCTTCACCACGCAACTGACCGTGCTGGTGGGCATCGCGCTCATCATGACCATCGGCGTCTACGGCCTCGTCGCCGGCATCGTCAAGCTCGACGACGCGGGCCTCTACCTGAGCCAGCGCGCGAGCGCGGGCGCGCAGGCCCTGGGCCGCGGCATCCTGGCTGCGGCGCCGTGGCTCATGAAGGCGCTGTCGGTGGCCGGCACGGCCGCGATGTTCCTCGTGGGCGGCGGCATCCTCGTGCACGGCGTGCCGGCACTGGGCCACGCGGTCGAAGACTGGGCCAAGGCCACCGGCGGCGTGTTCGGCACGCTGGGCTCGATGGGCGTGAACGCAGGCGTGGGCCTCGTGGCCGGCGCGATCGTGCTGGTGGCGGTGGAACTGATCGGCAAGATGCGCGGCAAGAAGCACTGAGCCCGCGCCGCTTCGTTCGACGAAACCCGCCACGAGGCGGGTTTTTTACTGGCGCTTCCTGCCCAGCTTCAACAGCTCGACGACGATCAGCGCCACCCCCAGCACCAGCGCAAACCAGCCCACCAGATAGGCCCCCGCCACCATCTCGAACCAGCGCGTGCCCTGCAGGAAGCGCGGGCCCAGCAGGACGGCGGCGCCGATCACGAGGCAGAGGATGCCGCGCTCGAGGGTGCGGAGTTGTCGCTTGGGCTGGGCCATGGGTCTTCGTTCTTTCGGGGAATGCTGATCTGTCAGTGCGTCATTTTCCCCCGCATCGCCGCCGGATGGCCCTGCAGCTGGAACGACTTTCCCGTGGGCACCAGCGCGTCGCCATCGAGCCTCAGGATGGTGATGTCCTGATCGATGAAATTGCCCACGTACAGATACTTCCCATCGGCGCTCCACACCGCGCCCTCGGGCAGTCCGCGCACCACCACCTCGTTGGCACGCGTGACCTTCTTGCCGTCGATCTTCAGCAGCACCACCGAGCCGTTGCGGTTGTAGAAGTAGGCGTTCTTCGCCGCGTTGCTGCCGCGCAGGATCACGGCCACCGCATGCTTGCCGGTCGGGCTCACGGCCAGGCCCTCGGGGCCGTCGCCGACGACCACCTTGTCGACCACGCGCGGCGGCGCCGCTTCCATGTCGATCACGCTGACCGTGTCGACCTGTCCGTCGGAGGCGCCCGAGTTGCCGTTGTCCGCGGTGAGCGCGAGCTTGCCGTCGGGCGTCACGTCGACGTTGTAGGGCCACAGGCCGGCGGCGAGGTCGACCTTGTTGTAGCTGACCTTCTCTGCGTTCACGTCGAGCAGCGCGATCTTGTGGCTCGGGAACTTGGCCGCGAGCGCGCGCCTGCCGTCGGGCGTGAAGCGCACGTGCGCCACCGAGTCGCCCATGGCCACCGTGTCGACGAGCGTCACCTTCTTGCCCGAGATGCGCAGCACGCTCACCGAGTTGTCGGCGCGGTTCGCCACCAGGGCGAGGTCGCCCGCGCGGTTGATCGACAGGCCCGAGGGCTGCTTGCCGACCTTCACCGTGTCGAGCAGCTTGGGCGGCGTGGTGGTCAGGTCGATCACGAAGAGCCGGTTGTCCGGCACCTGCTTGCGTGCGCCGTTCTCCTCGACCACGTTGAGCGAGTTGGCGACCAGCGCCAGCGTCTCGCCGGGCGTGATGGCCAGGTTGGTCGGCGGACCGGCGATGGTGTTGTCCAGCTGCAGCGTGCCGAGCACCTTGGGCGCGAGCGGATCGGTGCCGATGTCCAGAAGCTGCACCGTGTCGCGGCCCATCGGGCCGAGGATCACCGCGCCGGCGTCGTTCCACGACTGCTTTTCGTCGTTGGCCACCAGCATCAGCTGGCGTTGGGGCACGGTGGGGGTGAGGTTCGTGCAGCCGGCGGCGAGCACGAGGGCAAGGGCGGCGAGCGCGGTGGATCGCAACTTCATGGGTGTCTCCGGGGTGTGTTGTTGTGAGCGCGGATGGTAGCGAAGGGGCGGGCGGCACAATGGGCCGGTCGATCCAACTGCCCGATAAGCCCATGACCATCGAGATCCCGAAAGAAGCCCGCCAGCAGGCCATCACCTCCATCGAGCGCTACTTCCGCGAGAACATGGACGAGCCCATCGGCAACGTCGCCGCCGGTGCGCTGCTCGGCTTCTTCCTCGAGGAGCTCGGGCCGCTGGTCTACAACCGGGCGGTGGCCGAGGTGCAGGAGCGACTGCAGGCGCGCGTTTCGGAGATCGACCTCGAGGTGCACGAGGACGAGTTCCAGTACTGGCGCAAGTTCGACAAGCAGAAGAAAGGCCGCTGAGGGAGCCTTCCGGCGCGGTGCCGGCGCATCGCCGCTGATTCAGGAATGCATCAAAACGTTGCAGAATTCGTGTCCATGCCCTTCCAACGCACTTCCCGAAACAGCGCGACCACCACGGGTCTGCGCACCCTGGCGGCCTTGCCCCTCGTGCTCGCCGCCTCCCTCGCTACCGCGCAGCAAGACCTTTCCGCCTTTCCGCTCGACGCGGTCGGCTACCTGAACGAGGAACTCCCGCGCATGGAGGCCGCCGTCGCCGCCAAGGACCGCAGCTTCTTCCACGGTGCGATGGTCCGTACGCTGGAGTTCTCGGAGCGCTGGGGCTTCAAGAGCAAGGCAAATCCCGAGCTTGCTGCTTACTCGATGTGCACCGCGGCCGTGATGGACTACGCTGTGGTCGGCATGTGCAGGCTAGCGCCGTCCGAGGAGTGCGAGCCCGGGCTGGCCTCGCGCTTCGACGCGAACGTGCAGCGCTGCCGCGAAGTGGCTGCGAGGAAATAGACACCCGGAAGACGGAAGACCAACGAAAGAGACATCCGCCATGGACTACGCCCGCTACAAGACCCTCGCCATCGAGCGCCGCGGCGCGAACGGCGCGGTGCTCGACATCCGCATGCTGGCGGCCAACGGCAAGCTGCCCACGGCGGGCCATGACGGCCACCGCGAACTTGCCGAGATATGGCGCGACGTGTCGGCCGACGACAGCGTGCGCTGCGCGGTGCTGCGGGGCGAGGGGCTCGGTTTCTCGGGCGGCGGCGACCTGGGCATGGTGCAGCACATGACCACCGACGACGCGGTGCGCCAGCGCGTGTGGCGCGAGGCGAGAGACCTGGTCTACAACATCGTCAACTGCGACAAGCCCATCGTGAGCGCGATGCATGGCCCCGCGGTAGGCGCGGGCCTGGTGGCGGGGCTGCTGGCCGACATCTCCATCGCCGCGAAGAACGCGAAGATCGTCGACGGCCACACCCGCCTGGGCGTGGCGGCCGGCGACCACGCGGCGATCGTCTGGCCGCTGCTGTGCGGCATGGCCAAGGCCAAGTACCACCTGCTGCTGTGCGAGCCGGTGAGCGGCGAGGAGGCGGAGCGCATCGGCCTCGTATCGCTCGCGGTGGAAGAGGCCGAACTGCTGCCGCGCGCCTACGAGGTGGCGGATCGCCTCGCGGCCGGCAGCCAGAGCGCGATCCGCCTCACCAAGTACGCGCTGAACAACTGGCTGCGCCAGGCCGGCCCGACCTTCGATGCCTCCTTGGCGCTCGAATTCATGGGCTTCGCAGGTGCCGACGTGCGCGAGGGTGTCGCTTCACTGCGCGAGAAGCGGGCGCCGAACTTCGGCTGAGGGCTGGAGAGGGAGCGGGGGCAAGGACGCAGAGGGCGCGAAGGTTTCGCAAAGAACGCGAAAGAAGCCAAAGAATTTTTTTCTGGGTTTCCTTTTGCGTGCTTCGCGAAACCTTCGCGCCCTCCGCGTCCGGCTGTCCGTTTCAGGGATTCAGTCCTTGCGCAGTCCCTGCAGCGTCTGCAGCAGCACCACCCGCGTCTGCCCAAGGATCATTCCCTTCCACTCGTCGTTGTCGCAGTAGAAGGCGTCGCGCAACTGCGTGCGGATCTCGCGCTTCTGTGCTTCGGGGGCATCGGGATGTCGGCGCAGTCAGGTGTCGGCGCGCAGGCGCTCCAGCACCTCGCCGTCGGGCAGGGTGCCGAACTCCAGGCCCATGGGCGCGATCCTGGCGTTGGGGCATTCGTCGTACGCGGTCGAGATCACCGGGCCCGACACGTCGGCCGAGGCCGAGTCGCCCGCGAAGGGCGCGAACACGTCGGCGCCCCACCAGGCGTGGGCGCGCGCCAGGTCTTCGGGCGTGTTTCGGCCGGGGTAGATCTTCTCGCCGTGGCCGTAGGGGCCCAGGCCGGTGTGCACGTCGATCCAGCCGAGGTGCGTGGCCGAGGCGGCGTACTTGCGCAGGATCTTGCGGATGGTGCCGTTGCTCCACGAAGGCGCGGTGCCGCCGTAGAACAGGCCGTCGGGCGAGGTGTACTGGCCGCGGGTCACGGCGGCGCGGAAGGCGCGCATGCCGTGCTTCTCGACGTATGCGGCCACGGCCGCGGTGTCGGCGGGCGTCGGCGGCCAGGTCGCGGGCAGCACCAGGGGCTCGACCTCGGCGTACTCGGCGTTCACCGGCAGCGGCGCATTGAAGTCGATGTGGTTGCGGTTCAGGTCGATGTTGTCTTCGTTCGTGCGGTGCAGATGCGAGAAGCCGTGCGGGTTGACCGCGTGCACCAGCAGCAGCGAG
>CAJYQC010000239.1 GCA_913776885.1 uncultured Variovorax sp. | reverse complement strand
CCGGCAGGCGGCGCCCGAACGTCGGAGCGCGACTACAGGCCGCGCCCGCAGCTTCGGTTAAGGTGCGGTCCATCGGACCTCAGCCAGTCTCGCCACTCTCCAGTCTCATTTCCTCGCTCTCTACATGACCACACCATCACCCGAGCCGGGCCGCAGGCATTTCTCGATGATCCGGGAGTTCCACCTCGCCGACGTGTTCACGCTCGGCAATGCGGCGTGCGGCGTGGGAGCGGTGTTCCTGGCGATGGCCTTCATGGCGAGCCATTCGCTCGCGCAGTTCCTGTGGGCTGCCGCGCTCGCGCCCACGGCCTTCGTCTTCGACGTGCTCGACGGCCGCATCGCGCGCTGGCGCCAGACGCAGTCGGCCCTCGGGCGTGAGCTCGACTCGCTGGCCGACGTGATCTCCTTCGGCGTGGCCCCCGCGGCGCTCGGCTTCGCGGCGGGGCTGGACGGCGGCTGGGATTGCGCCATCCTGGTCTATTTCGTCTGCTGCGGCGTGAGCCGGCTCGCGCGCTTCAACGTAACGGCCGAAACGCTGTCGGCCGGCTCGGGCAAGGTGAAGTACTTCGAAGGCACGCCCATCCCCACCAGCGTGGTGCTGGTGGGCCTGCTGGCGTATGCCGCATGGCAGGGCCGCATCGGCGCCGAGGTGTGGGGCGGCGCGTGGGTCGTCGGCCCATGGCAGCTGCATCCGCTGACGCTGCTGTTCGCGCTCTCGGGCACGCTCATGATCAGCAAGACGCTGCGCATTCCCAAGTTCTGACCGATCGCCCGACGGGGCGGCAGGAGACACGTTCATGACGATGAAGCTGTATTTCGATCCGCACAGCCGGGCGCAGGTCGCGAAGTGGATGCTCGACGAAGCCGGCGTCGACTACGAGATCGTGCCCACCCTCATCCGCGAGAAGGCGCACAAGACGCCCGAGTTCCTCAAGATCAACCCGGCCGGCAAGCTGCCGGCGCTGGTCGACGGCCGCACGCGCATCTTCGAGAACGCGGCCATCTGCATGTACGTGGCGGAGAAGTTTCCCGGCAAGCGGCTGGCACCGCCCGTGGGTTCGCCCGAGCGGGGCCGCTACCTGTCGCTGATGGTCTATTCGACCTCGCAGCTCGAACCCGCGATGGGTGACGCCATCCTGAAGATCCGCAGCAACAACAGTGCGCGCGGCTGGACAAATTTCGAGGCGGCCAAGGACGCGGTCGAACGCGAGCTGGGCGACGGCCCCTACCTTTTCGGGGCGCAGTTCACGGCGGCCGACGTGATGATCGGCTCGATGTTCATCTGGCACCGCGCATTCGGCGGGCGCTCGAACCGCCCGAAGATCGATGCCTACATCCACCGCCTGCAGGCCCGCCCCAAGGGCATGAAGTTCGGCTGAATGCGGCGCGGCGTGCCGCGCTGGCGACAACGCACGGCGAAGCCGCGTCTTCTAATCGGTCTGCCTTTTCCATCCAAGAAGAAAGACGCTCGCATGACATCGAAGAACGCCTCGCCCTCCCGCTTTCCGCTCACGGCCCTTTCGCTGGGCCTGGCCGCACTGCTCACCGCCTGCGCGAGCGCGCCGCCGCCCAGCGGCCGCAGCGTGACCATCGAGCGCACCACCTTCGGCATCGCGCACATCACCGCGCCCGACTACGAGGGCCTGGCCTACGGCAGCGCGTACGCGCATGCGCAGGACAACGTCTGCCAGACCGCCGAGCACCTGCTCACGCTGCGCGGCGAGCGCTCGCAGTTCCTGGGCGCGCAGAACATGGGCGAGCTCGGCCTGGGACGCGCGCCCAACGCGCAGATCGACCTGTTCGTCCGCTATCACATGGACGACGCGGCGCTGCAACGTGCAGGCGCCACCGCCAGCCCCGACGTGCAGGCCGCGCTGCGCGGCTATGTGGCGGGCTACAACCGCTACCTGCAGGATGCGGGGCCGAACGGCCTGCCCGAAGCCTGCCGCGGCAAACCCTGGGTGCGGCCGATGACGGCCGCCGACCTGTCGCGCGCCACGGAGATGTCGATGATCCAGGGCGGGCTGGGTGCGCTGGCCGGCGCCGTGCTGGCCGCCGTGCCGCCCGCGCCCGGTGCCAGGACCGGCGCCGCGCCGGTCGAGCTGAAGGAGGCCGTCGCCGAGATCGGCCGCCACAGCTTCAATGCCAACCCCGAGGGCGGCGAACTCGGTTCCAACGGCTGGGCGTTCGGGCGCAACGCCACGCCGGACGGCAGCGGCCTGCTGCTGGGCAACCCGCACTTCCCGTGGAACGGCACCAACCGCTTCTGGCAGATGCACCTGACCATCCCCGGCAAGCTCGACGTGATGGGCGCCACCGGCGGCCTGAGCCCGGTGGTGGCGATCGGCTTCAACAAGGACGTGGCCTGGACCCACACCGTCTCCACCGGCAAGCGCTTCACGCTCTACGAACTGAAGCTCGACCCCACCGACCCGACGGTCTACCTGGTCGACGGCCAGCCGCGCAGGATGCTCGCGCGCACCGTGACCCTGCCCGCCGCCGCAACGGGCGGCAGCGCGCCCCAGGTACAGCACACCTTCTATTCCACCGACTGGGGCCCGGTGATCTCGCTGCCGCGCGCCGGCCTGGGCTGGACCGCGCAGAAGGCCTACGCCATCCGCGACGCCAACACGCTCAACGTGCGATCGGCCGACGCGTGGATGAAGATGGCGCTGGCGCGCAACGTCACCGAGCTGCGCGCCGCCATGGGCAACCAGGGCATGCCGTGGATCAACACCATCGCCGCCGACCGCGACGGCAACGCGATGTACGCAGACCTCTCTGTGGTCCCCGATGTCTCGGCCGACATGCTCAGGGCCTGCGCGCCATCGCCGGCCGCCGCGGCGCTGCTCAACGCGGCCGGGCTCGCGGTGCTCGACGGCTCGCGCAGCGCCTGCGCCTGGAACCGCGACAGCGCCGCCGCCGCGCCCGGCGTCATCGCGCCGGCACGCATGCCGGTGCTCGTCACGCCCGACTACGTGCAGAACAGCAACGACAGCTTCTGGCTCAGCAACCCCGACGTCGCACCGGCGGCGGGCATCTCGCCGCTGGTGGGCCCCGTCGGCGTGCCACAGCGGCTGCGCACGCGCAGCGGCATCCTGGAGATCCGCAGCCGCCTGGCGGGCACCGACGGCCTGCCCGGCAACCGCATGGGCGCTGCCGAGCTGCGCAGTGTGATCTTCCGCGACAAGAATCTCGCCGGCATGCTGGTCATGGACGACCTGCAGGCCGCCTGCCGCGCCGCCGGCACCTCGCTCGACACCGACCAGGCGCTGGGCTGCCGCGTGCTCTCCGCCTGGGACCGCACCAGCAACGCCGACTCGAAGGGCGCACCGCTCTTTCGCGAGTTCTGGCGCAAGGCCAAGGACATCCCGAAGGTCTGGCGCCTGCCCTTCGACCCCGCGCAGCCGGTGGCGACGCCGGCCGGGCTCGACATGGCCACGCCGGCCACGCGCGAGGCCGTGTTCAAGGCGCTGGGCGAGGCCGTCGGCATCCTGCGCACCGCCGGCTTCGCGGCCGACGTGCCGCTGGGCGTGCCGCAGTCGCGCCTGGTGCGCGGCCAGAAGATCGCGCTGCACGGCGGCGACGAGTTCGAGGGCGTGCTCAACAAGCTGGAGTCGCAGGGCCAGTCGCTGATCGACCCCAAGGGCTACAACGTCAACTACGGCAGCAGCTACATGCAGGTCGTGAGCTTCGACGCCAACGGCCCCGTCGCCCAGGGCCTGCTGACCTACGGCCAGAGCAGCGACCCCGCCTCGCCGCGCGCCTACGACCAGCTGCCGCTGTTCGCGGCCAAGCAGTGGCACCCGCTGCCCTTCCACCGCGCCGACGTGCAGGCGCAGCGCTTGGGCGCGCCGCTGCAGCTCGCCTACTGACCGATCGATACCGCTTGCCATTCTTCATGTCGACACAGACCGCATTCACCGCGCACGCCGGGCCCAGCGGGCTCGACCAGTTGATCCGCATCGCCGCGGACCAGCCGCTCTCGCCCGACTGCGACCACTTCTACTTCCTGCGCCACGGCCAGACCGGCCGCAACGCGCTGCGCATCTTCCAGGCAGTGGACGAGCCGCTCAGCGAGCTCGGCCTGCAGCAGGCCGCGCGCGCCGCCACGCTGCTGGCGGGCGAGCCGATCCGCACCGTGGTATGCAGCGACGCGCGGCGCGCGAACGACACGGCCTATGCGGTGGCCACCGCGCTCAAGCTGGTGCCGGCCGCGCAGGCCACGCTGCGCGAGCGCAACTTCGGCGCGCTCATCGGCACCTCGTCCGCCAACATCGACTGGGCCTGCGAGCCCGAGGGCGGAGAGACACTCTCGCAGTTCGTCGCGCGCACGCGCGAGGCCATCGACACCGTCCTGCAGCTGCCGGCACCAGTTCTGGTGGTGGCGCACGGCGGCACGCTCTATGCGCTGGCCGCCCTGCTGGGCGTGCCTGTCGACCTGAGCCTGCTGGGCAACGCCCAGCCCTTGCGTTTCGAGCGGCGCGGCCCCACATGGGCCGTGACGCCGCTGCTGCGGCACGCCGACGGCGACGCGGCCCTGGCCTAGCTGCCAGGAAGCCTCCAGACTTCGATGCCGTCCACCCAACGAAGCACCACGCACCATGGAATTCAAGGACTACTACAGCGCACTGGGTATCGACCGCACCGCGTCCGACGACGAGGTGCGCAAGGCCTACCGCAAGCTCGCCCGCAAGTACCACCCCGACGTCAGCACCGAGGCCGATGCCGAGCAGCGCATGCGCGACATCAACGAGGCCAAGGACGTGCTGGGCGACAAGGAGAAGCGCGCCGCCTATGACGCGCTGGCCGACCGCGTCGCGCGCGGCGGCAGCCCCGAGGGCGACTTCCGCCCGCCGCCGGGCTGGGACGAGGGCTTCGAGTTCCACCGCGGCGCTCGCCAGGGGCCGGCCGACCATGCCGATTTCAGCGACTTCTTCTCGTCGCTCTTCGGCGAGGCAGAGCGGCGCGGCGCCGCGCGGCAGAATTTCCGCGCGCGCGGCGAAGACCACCACGCGGCCATCG
>CAJYQC010000238.1 GCA_913776885.1 uncultured Variovorax sp. | reverse complement strand
GTGGCGCGAGCGCGCCGCCGAGGTGTCGGGCCGGGCGCTGCCCTGCGGTCACTATGTTCCCGAAGAGGCACCTGGCGAACTGCTCGCCGAGGCCCTCGACTTCTTTTCCGTACTTCTTCTTCCATCTTCGCAACACGCACCCGCAGGAGACACGCCATGAGCACCCACAGAATCGCAGTCATCGCCGGCGACGGCATCGGCAAGGAAACCGTGCCCGAGGGGCTGCGCGTGCTCGACGCCGCGGCGCGCAAGTTCGGCATCGACCTGAAGTTCGACCACTTCGACTTCTCCAGCTGGGACTACTACGAGAAGCACGGCCAGATGCTCCCCGACGACTGGAAGGACCAGATCGGCGGCCATGACGCCATCTTCTTCGGCGCGGTGGGCTGGCCCGAGAAGATCCCGGACCACGTGTCGCTGTGGGGCTCGCTGCTGATGTTCCGCCGCGAGTTCGACCAGTACATCAACCTGCGTCCGGCACGACTCATGCCCGGCATCATCGCGCCCGTGGTGCGCCGCGACGGCACGCCGCGCGAGCCCGGCGAGATCGACATGTACATCGTGCGCGAGAACACCGAAGGCGAATACTCCAGCATCGGCGGGCGCATGTACCAGGGCACGCCGCGCGAGATCGTGGTGCAGGAAACCGTGATGTCGCGCGTGGGCGTCGACCGGGTGCTGAAGTTCGCATTCGAGCTCGCGCAGTCGCGGCCGAAGAAGCACCTCACGAGCGCCACCAAGTCGAACGGCATCTCCATCACCATGCCGTACTGGGACGAGCGCGTAGCCGAGATGGGCAAGAGCTATCCCGGCATCAAGCTCGACAAGTTCCACATCGACTTCCTCACCGCGCACTTCGTGCAGCGCCCCGACTTCTTCGACGTGGTAGTGGCGAGCAATCTGTTCGGCGACATCCTGTCCGACCTCGGCCCCGCGTGCACCGGCACCATCGGCATCGCGCCCAGCGCCAACCTCAATCCCGAGCGCACCATGCCGTCGCTCTTCGAGCCGGTGCACGGCTCGGCGCCCGACATCGCCGGCAAGCGCATCGCCAACCCGATCGGGCAGATCTGGTGCGGCGCGATGATGCTGGAGTTCCTGGGCCACAAGCAGGCGCACGACGCCATCCTGTCGACCATCGAGAAGGTGCTCGCGCCCCAAAGCGGAGCACCGCGCACGCCCGACATCGGCGGCAAGGCCAGCACCGCCGACCTGGGCAAGGCCGTCGCCGATGCGCTTTGAGCCGCGACGAAAAAGTACTTCACGAAACGCCCCTAAAATCGCGCGCTCCGCTGCTCGGCATGGCCTCGTGTCTTATTGACACCCTGCAGACCAGTGGTTGTAATCCTCGCTGGCAGCGCGCTGCCGGGGCGTCAGGCCTGCCGGGTTCTTGTGTCGCACCGTCTGCGGCCAGGTCGCAGCTGACGAAAGCCGACCAACTTTTTTTCTACAAGGGGCCCTTGTGAACAAGACCGAACTGATTGAGCACATCGCAAAGAACGCCGACATTTCCAAAGCCGCTGCGACCCGCGCGCTCGAATCCACGATTGGCGCCATTCGTACCACGCTCAAGAAGGGCGGCTCCGTTTCGCTCGTCGGTTTCGGCACTTTCGCAGTAGGCAAACGCGCGGCCCGCACCGGCCGAAATCCCCGCACCGGCGACGCGATTAAAATCAAGGCAGCCAAGATCCCGAAGTTCCGTCCCGGCAAGGCGCTGAAAGACGCGCTGAACTGAGGCGTTAGACTCGGAGAGTATTCCCGGTGGGGTGCTTAGCTCAGTTGGTAGAGCGGCGCCCTTACAAGGCGTAGGTCGGGGGTTCGAGCCCCTCAGCACCCACCACCACCCGATGCAAAGGCGAACCACAAGTTCGCCTTTTTTATTGCCGTCCGACTGCTGTCGAAAAAGAGTGTTCAAGCATGTTTGATACCTTCCGCAAGTACAACAAGATCGTGATGATCATCTTGTTCTTGCTGATCATTCCGTCGTTCGTGTTGTTCGGCGTCGAGCGCTATCAGGGCTTCGGTCGCGACGAGAAGGTCGCGCGCATCGAGGGTCATGACATCACGAAGCCCGAGTGGGATCAGCAGCACCGCGTCGAGACGGACCGCATCCGCCAGCAATCGCCCAACGTCGATCCGACGCTGCTCGAGTCTGATGCCATGCGCTACGCAACGCTCGAGCGCATGGTGCGCGACCGCGTGCTGGCCGCAGCGGCAGCCAAGGCCAACATGACCGTCTCCGAAGAGCGCCTCTCGCGCATCTTCGCGCAGGACCCGGGCCTCGCCAGCTTCCGCACGCCCGACGGCAAGTTCGACCGCGACACCTTTCAGCGCGTGACCGGCCGCACGCCAGAGCAATACGAAGCATCCGTGCGCGCCGAGATGGCGACGCAACAGGTGCTGCTGGGCATCTCCGGCACGGCCTTCACACCGCCCGCGCTGGCCGCGACCACCATCAACGCCTTCTACGACACGCGCGAGATCCAGGTCGCCCGCTTCGCGCCCGACGCCTTCGCCTCCAAGGTGACGGTGAGCGATGCCGACATCGAGACCTACTACAAAGACCATCCGGCGCAGTTCCAGGCGCCCGAGCAGGCCAACGTCGAGTACCTGCTGCTCGACCTCGATGCGGCGAAGAAGAACGTGGTCGTGAACGAGGCCGACCTCAAGACCTACTACGAGCAGAACGCATCGCGCTTCGGCACGAAGGAAGAGCGCCGCGCCAGCCACATCCTGATCACCGCCCCGGCCAGCGCGCCGGCTGCCGACCGCGAGAAGGCCAAGGCCAAGGCCGAGCAGCTTCTCGCCGAAGTGAAGAAGGCCCCCAACACCTTCGCCGAAGTGGCACGCAAGAATTCGCAGGACCCGGGCTCGGCGGAGAAGGGCGGCGACCTCGACTTCGTGACCAAGGGCGCGATGGTCAAGCCGTTCGAGGATGCGATGTTCGCGCTCAAGAAGGGCGAGATCAGCAACGTCGTGGAGACCGAGTTCGGCTATCACATCATCCACCTGACCGACATCAAGCCGGCAGTGGTTCCGCCCTTCGAGCAGGTGCGCGCGACCATCGAGAACGATCTGCGCTCGCAGCAGGCCACGCAGGAGTTCGCGAAGGCTGCCGAGACCTTCACCGATGCGGTCTACCAGACGCCCGACAGCCTCAAGCCGGCGGCTGACAAGCTGAAGCTGACGATCCGCACGGCCGACAACGTTCCGCGCACGCCCGCACCGGGTGCTACCGGCCCGCTGGCGAACCGCAACTTCCTGAACGCGCTGTTCGCAGCCGACTCGCTCGAGCGCAAGCAGAACACCGAGGCCATCGAAGTCGGGCCGAGCCAGCTCGCATCGGGCCGCGTGACGAAGTACTCGCCGGCGCATCCCGTGCCGCTGGCCGACGTGAAGGACAAGATCCGTGCGCAGCTCGTCGCGGAACGCGCCGCCGTGCTGGCCAAGACCGAAGGCGAAGCGAAGCTCGCCGCTTGGACCGCGAAGGCCGATGGTGCGACTTTCGGTGCGCCGGTGACGGTGTCGCGCCGCGATGCGCAATCGCAGCCGCTGCCCGTCATCGACGCGGCGCTGCGTGCAGACGCTTCCAAGCTGCCCGTGCTCGTCGGCGTGGATCTTGGTGCGCAGGGCTACACGATCGTTCGCGTGACCAAGGTGGTTCCGCGCACGCCGCCGCCGGCCGAACTTGCCAAGCAGGAGCAAGCTCAGGTGGGCCAGTCCGTGGCTGCGGCCGAAGATGCCGCCTACTACAACATGCTGAAGGACCGCTACAAGGCGGAGATCCTCGTGCCGAAGCCGGCGGACACGCTGCCGGTCGCGGCAGGCCGCTGATACGCGCATCGCGCGACCGCGAACCGCTCACGACAAGGCCCGCGCCAATGGCGCGGGCCTTTTTCATTCCGGTGTTTCAGGCGCCACGCAAGCAGGTCGCACGAGGGACAACTTGCGCCTTCGCTTCTTGCCAGAATTCCGGCCATGGGAACCCTCTACCTCGTGCGCCACGGACAGGCCAGCTTCGGCGCCGCCGACTATGACAACCTGAGCGAGCTCGGGCACCGGCAGGCCGTTCGCCTCGGCGAGTACTGGCGCGAGCGCGGCATGAAATTCGATGCCGTCATCACCGGCACGCTGAAGCGCCATCACCAGACGTGGGAGGGCATCGCCAAGGGGCTCGGGCTGGAGCGCGACGGCGTGCTGCCCTGGCCCGGCCTCAACGAGTACGACAGCGAGGCGGTCATCGCGACCATCCACGAAGGCAAGCTGCAGAAGCCGGACACTCCCGAGATGTACCGCCATCATTTTCGGCTGCTGCGCGAGGGCCTGAGCGCCTGGATGCAAGGCCAGACCGCACCGGCAGGCATGCCCAGCTATGTCGACTTCCTGGCCGGCGTGACGACCGCGCTCGACCACGTGCGCGACCGGCATCATGGCGCGAAGGTGCTGGTGGTGTCGAGCGGTGGGCCGATCAGCACCGCGGTGGGCCACGTGCTGGGCACGAGCGCGGAGACGACGATCGAGCTCAACCTGCGCATCCGCAATACCTCGGTGACCGAGTTCGCCTTCACGCCGAAGCGGCACATGCTGGTCACCTACAACACGCTGCCGCATCTGGATGGAAGGGCGTACGAAGACTGGGTCACCTACTCCTGAGGAGGCGATGCCTGATTGCCAGATCGCGCGTCAGGCCTGCCACACGCCATAGCCGGCCTTGCGCAGCGCGATGCCGAGGTCGACTTCCATCAGGCGAGCGTCTTCGTACGTCATCGGGTTGTAGCGCTCGTAGAGCGCCGGGAGCAGGCGCAGGCCGAACTCCTGCACGAAGCTGTTGGCCTGGATGCCGGCCTTGTGCTTGTCGAAACGGATGTCGGGGTCCAGGCCGGTCATGCCGACATAGACGAAGGGCTTGCCGAGTTGGTAGCCGGGATTGGCGCGCCTGAAGCGGCCGTTGTTCCAGACGCGGTCATCCAGCTCGACCACATACACATGATGCCTGGGGCGTGCTTTGCGGGGCATCGCCGGAAGGCCGCGTGCGCGAAGGGCGCGGCCTGTTCTCCTTTTGCTTTTCTTGCGCCAGCCGGTCAGGTCTTGCGTTTGATCATGCCGTAGATGACGAGCAGCACGATCGCGCCAAGCACCGAGGCGATGAAGCCGGCGCCCTGTCCGGCGGTGTACCAGCCCAGCGACTGACCGACGTACGTGACGATCAGCGAGCCTGCGATGCCGATGATCGTGGTGACGATGAAACCGGCGGAGTCGTCACCCGGCTTGACTGCCCGTGCCACGAGACCCACGACGAACCCGATCAGGATAGTCCAGATGATGCTCATGAAGATATTCCTTTGATGTGGTGAAGGGGAGTTGGGAGCTGAGCGGAGGCACGCCCGCCCGCACGCGGCGCATTCATGATAGCGGAGCGTCGAGCGCGCCGGCGATGCTGCGGCGCATCGACCATGTACCCGCGAATTTGTGCCCGCGTTCGCGACGCAGGTCCTGCGCGGCGTCCTACATGCCTGTCATCGCCGCGGCAGTACACCATCTGTATGCTGGAAAAACTGCCTGAAGTCATCGGCCACGCGCTGCAGGGCGTGCGCGCGGGTTTGGACAACATCGTCTTCAATACCCTGGGCATGCGCGAAGGGCTGGGGTCGATCGAACTCTCGAGCCTGGCGTTCGCCGATCACGCCCAGTTGCCGGAACGCTGCACTGCCGACGGCCAAGGCGTGTCGCCGCCGCTTCAATGGAGCGCATTGCCCGAAGGCACGGCGTCGCTGGTGCTGATCGTGGAGGACGCCGATTCGCCCACGCCCAATCCCTTGGTGCATGCCATAGTGGTGGGATTGCCGCCGGAGAGCGGAGCGCTGGCTGAGAGCGCCATTCCGAGCGGGGACAACGAAGGTGCGGCTGCGCTGCGTGTCGGACGCAACTCGGCTCTCCAGGCGGCCTGGCTGCCGCCTGATCCTCCTCCGGGCCACGGAGTTCATCGTTACGCGTTCCAACTGTTCGCGCTTCGCGGCAACCCGGAGTTTTCCGAGACGCCGGGCAGGGAGGAGCTCGTGGACGCACTGCGTGAGCATGCGCTGGCGAGCGGACTCCTGGTGGGAACCTACGAAAGATCCGATGGCTCGATCCAAATCCCTGACGCTGCCTCGTCAGGCGGGCCGGCTGTGGCGGGGTGAAATCGCTTGTGAGCCTTTGCGTGGGTTTTTCACCAAGGCCAGGATTTTTAACGCTATAATGGAAGACTCTTCGGTGGCTGTAGCTCAGCTGGTAGAGTCCCAGATTGTGATTCTGGTCGTCGTGGGTTCGAGTCCCATCAGCCACCCCAAATATCTGCTTCGTGCTATTGCGCAATAGCACATTCAAAAGACTATAAACGCCGGGTTTGTCCCGGCGTTGTCATTTCCGGCCTCCGCATCTTGTGCGGATCCTCGCGCCGGCCCTTTTTTTCCCCTTCCCAGGTGCTGCATAAACGCGTGTCTTGACGCCGTGCTTTACGTTGCGAGTTGTTGCACTAACGCGATGGGCAGCGGTTTTTTTGGTCGTCAGGGCACTTGTACCAAATGTAAATTGAATTAAAATCGCCCCGTTTTCAATTTTTGGAGTCCAAGAATGGCTTCGACCCTCGCCGATATCAATTCCCAGATCAAGAAGCACGACGAGCAGATTGCGCAATTGCGCAAGCAGGCCGAAGACCTGCGCAATCAGGAACGCGCCGGCGTGATCGAAGACGTGCGCCGCAAGATCGCCGAATACGGTTTGACCGCTTCCGATCTCAAGCTGACCGGCCGCGCCAGTGCAGCGAAGCGCGGCGCCAGCGCGGCTCCAGCCAAGGCCGCCGCCAAATATCGCAGCCCCACCGGCGAAACCTGGTCGGGTGGCCGTGGCCGCAAGCCGCGCTGGGTGACCGAAGCACTGGCTGCCGGCAAGTCGCTTTCCGATTACGAGATCAAGTAACGCTTCCCCGGTTATCGCTGGGCAGATGTCCAATAAAAAAGCCCGCAGCTGCGGGCTTTTTTATTGGGCGAGCGAGAGGTGAGCTCAGTTCACCATCACCAGTTTTCCTTTGACCCCGCGCGAGCCCATGTGGGCGTAGGCGGCCTTCAATTCCGCCATGGGCATCGTGCTGTCGATGACCGGCTTGATCTTTCCCTGGCCGTACCACTGGGCCAATTCGGCCATCATCTGTGCATTGGCCTGAGGTTCGCGCTTGGCGAAATCGCCCCAGAACACGCCGACCAGCGAGGCGCCTTTGAGCAGCGTCAGGTTCAATGGAAGCGAGGGGATCGGTCCCGACGCAAATCCGACGACCAAATAACGCCCGCGCCATCCGATCGAGCGAAAGGCCGGCTCCGCAAAATCGCCGCCGACCGGGTCGTAAATGACATCGGGGCCTTTGCCGTCGGTCGCGGCCTTGATGGCGTCGCGAAAACCGTTGGGCAGCGCATGCGTGGTGTAGTTGATCGTCGCGTCGGCGCCAATGGAGCGGCAGAGTTCGCATTTTTCGTCGGTGGAGGCGGCCGCGATCACCTTGGCACCGGCCGCCTTGGCGATCTGGATGGCCGCTGTGCCCACGCCGCCGGCAGCGCCGAGCACCAGCACGGTTTCGCCGGCCTTCAATTGAGCCCGGTCCATCAGTGCGTGCCAGGAGGTGGCGTAGATCATGATGAACGCTGCGGCGTCAACGTGGCTGAAGCCCTCTGGCAGCGGCATGCACAACGCCGCGGGCGCCAGCGTATGAGAGGCGAAGCCGCCCGTGCCGGAAAGGCAGGCCACGTTCTGCCCGACCTTCAGGTGCGTGACACCTTCGCCCACCGCCTGGATGACGCCGGCGTATTCCGAGCCCGGAACGAAGGGCAGCGGCGGCTTCATCTGGTACTTGTTCTGCACGATCAGCAGATCGGGGAAGTTCAGGCTCGCTGCCTTGATCTCGATGAGCACCTGGCCCGGGCCCGGCGTGGGGGTGGGCAGTTCCTTCCAGGTCAGCGCGTCGACGCCGACGGGGTTTTCGCAAAGCCATGCGTGCATGCCAGGGGTCTCCTTCAGACAAGTAATGTTGGGGCAATGACTGCGGGCATGATAGGGGCCGCGGCAGGGCGGGCTTGTCCCTGCTGCGACGCACCCGAAGCCTACAATCCGGTGCATCCAGAAGCACCATGAAGATACTTATTTCCAATGACGACGGCTTCCAGGCGCCGGGCATCGTCGCCTTGCACGACGCGCTCAAGGACATCGCCGAAGTCGAGGTGGTCGCACCCGAGCACAACAACAGCGCGAAGTCGAACGCGCTGACACTGGCGGCCCCGCTGTACGTGCGCGAAGCGCACAACGGTTTCCGCTACGTGACCGGCACGCCGGCCGACTGCGTGCACATCGCGCTCAAGGGCCTGCTCGACTACCGGCCCGACCTGGTGGTCTCCGGCATCAACAACGGCGCCAACATGGGCGACGACACCATCTATTCAGGCACCGTCGGCGCTGCGATGGAAGCCTACCTGTTCGGCATTCCGGCCATCGCCTTCTCGCAGATCGAAAAGGGCTGGGCCCATGTGGATGCGGCGGCCCAGGTGGCGCGGCGTCTGGTCCAGCAGATCGAGCGCGAGCGCATGCACGAAGGCGGCGCGTTCCTGCTCAACGTGAACGTGCCCAACCTGCCCTTCGACGAACTGAAGCCCATCAAGGTCTGCCGCCTCGGTCGGCGCCACGCCGCCGAGAAGGTGATCACGCAGGACAGCCCGCGCGGCGAGACCATGTACTGGATCGCCGGTGCCGGCGGCGCCAAGGACAGCGGCGAAGGCACCGACTTCCACGCCACCGCGTCCGGCCACATCGCGCTGACACCGCTGCAGATCGACCTGACCGATCACGCCAACCTCGGCCAATGGCGCGAGACGGTGGCCCGTCTCGGCAACTGACATGGCCACCCAGCGGCCCAGTTTCCCCGTCCGCCTGACACCCACCGCTTCGGCCGCCACGCGAGGGCGCATGCCCGCGGCACCGGTCAGGCCCGTGGTGCCGTCCACGCCCTCGATGGCGTCCGACGCCGTGCGCGCGCGCATGGTGCAGAAGCTCGCGGCGCAGGGCATTTCCGACGCGCGCGTGCTGCGCGCGATGGGCGCCGTGGAGCGCCATCGCTTTGTCGACAGCGCGCTGGTCAACCAGGCCTACGAAGACACCAGCCTGCCCATCGGCCTGGGCCAGACCATTTCCAAGCCCAACGTGGTGGCCCGCATGATCGAGCTGCTGATGGGCGCTCCCGCGCTTGCCGGCAAGCCCGATGGGAAGCTCGGCAGGGTGCTGGAGATCGGCACGGGCTGCGGCTACCAGGCCGCGGTGCTGAACCATGTGGCGACCGAGGTCTACAGCATCGAGCGCTTGCGCGGGCTGCACGAAAGGGCGCGCGCCAATCTGCGGCATTTCAGGCTCGCCACCGTGCACCTGATCCTGGGCGACGGGATGATCGGCTACCCCAAGGGGGCGCCCTATGCCGGCATCATCGCCGCGGCGGGCGGCGAGGCGGTGCCCGAGGCATGGATCGAACAGCTTGCCGTGGGCGGCCGCATCGTGGCGCCGACGCATTCCGCGAAGGGCGGACAGACCCTCGTCGTCATCGACAAGACCCCCCGCGGACTGGAGCGGCTCATTCTTGAGGCCGTTCACTTTGTCCCCCTAAAATCCGGAATCGCTTGAAGGAATAACAAATGCAGGGTTTTGGCAATCGGAGTTGGTTCGCTGGCGTCACGTTGGCCTTTGTGCTGGTGATCGCGGGCTGTTCCACACCTCGCGGGCCGGCACCAGTCGAAGACCGCGGCACGATGACGCGCGCACCGGCCGCCACGGTGCCCGGCGGGCCTCCCATCACCACCGACGCCAACGGCAAGCCGCTTCCCGGCATCGAAAACTACGGCAAGCCCGGCTACTACGCAGTCCGTCCGGGCGACACGATCCGCCGCATCGGCGCCGATACCGGCCAACGCTGGCAGGACATCGTCCGCTGGAACAACATCGAGAACCCCGACCTGATCGAAGTCGGCCAGGTGCTGCGCGTGATCCCGCCGACAGGAACTGCCGTCGCGACGGCTCCGGCAACCTCGTCTTCCGATGGCGCGGTTACCAAGGCGGTGCCTCCGCAGCCGGCGGTGGTGCCCTCGACGCCTTCCAGCGGCGCGGCCAAGTCGCCGGCGCCAGTCACTGCTTCGCCGGCAAGCCCTTCCAGCGGCGGTTCGGGTGACGAGGACGTGGGCTGGATCTGGCCTGCGAGCGGCACTCTGATCGCCGGCTTCGACGAAGCGAAGAACAAGGGCTACGACATCGCCGGCAAGGCTGGCGATCCCGTCCTGGCCGCTGCCGACGGTCGCGTGGTCTATGCCGGCGCCGGCCTGCGTGGCTACGGCAACCTGATCATCCTGAAGCACAACAACACCTACCTCACGGCCTACGCGCACAACCAGACGCTGCTCGTGAAGGAAGACCAGTCGGTCCAGAAGGGCCAGAAGATCGCCGAGATGGGCAACAGCGATGCCGATCGCGTGAAGCTGCATTTCGAGATCCGCCGCCAGGGCAAGCCCGTCGATCCCTCTCGCTACCTGCCCAGCAGGTGATGCCATGGCCGCCTCCCGCCCCCGCCGCACGCAGTTGCCTGTGCGCGGGTCGGCGGGTAGCGGCGGCCGCTTGTCTCCCGGCAACGGAAATCGGAAGTTCGCCGGAGAGCAGCGCGGGAACACTCCCGAAGAAGACCCAGACTCCGTAGACCCATCGGCGGACATCGTTGCGCCTGCCAACGGCGCTGTCGGCGAACTGGTCGGCGGCGAAGGTGCGGACGCCCTGACCATCTACCTGCGTCAGGTCAGGCGCACCGAGCTCTTCACGCCCGCGCAGGAGTACGAGACCGCATGCGCCGCGCGCGCCGGCGACTTCGCCGCGCGGCAGTCGATGATCGAGCACAACCTGCGGTTGGTGGTCAACATCGCCAAGGCTTACCTGGGACGGGGCGTGCCGCTTTCCGATCTCATCGAAGAGGGCAATCTGGGGCTGATGCACGCCATCACCAAGTTCGAGCCCGAGCGCGGCTTCCGCTTTTCGACGTATGCGACCTGGTGGATCCGCCAGTCGGTGGAGCGCGCAGTCATGACGCAGGCTCGCGCGATCCGTCTGCCGGTTCACGTGGTGCGCGAGCTGCAGCAGGTGCTCAAGGCGCGCCGCGCGCTCGAAGGCGATGCCGAATTTCTGGCGCACCGGCCGGATGGCGTGCGGGTGGAGGACATCGCAGCGCTGCTCGGGCGCGACGTGCAGTCCGTTGCCGAACTCCTGGCCCTTTCGGAAGCGCCCCGTTCGCTGCATGCGGGCGACGCCAGAGGGGAAGAGGGCTTCACATTGGCCGATACCGTCGCATCCGAGGACGAGCAGGGCAGTCCGACCGACGTGGCGCACACGCGCGAAGTCGAACGCCTCCTCGACCAGTGGGTGCATGCCCTCGACGCGCGCGAACGAGAGGTGCTCGAGGGGCGCTACGGCCTGCACGACCGCGAGCCCGAGACGCTGGAAGTGCTAAGCGTGCGGCTCGGTCTGACGCGAGAGCGCGTGCGGCAGATCCAG
This sequence comes from uncultured Variovorax sp., assembly GCA_913776885.1. Lineage (GTDB taxonomy): Bacteria > Pseudomonadota > Gammaproteobacteria > Burkholderiales > Burkholderiaceae_C > Variovorax. The sequence continues at coordinate 12,382 of CAJYQC010000238.1, read as the reverse complement.
AACGAGGCACTGGCCAAGATGCGGCGCCAGCTGGCGCGTTCGGGCGTGGGGCGCGACGCGCTGTTCTAGGGGCATCCGGCCACGCTGAGACAATCGGGGGATGACGGAATCCATCGAAGAAAAGAAAGTCCCCGCGAATCCAGGCGAAGAATGGCTGAAGGTCGAGTCGCTCGACCTCGATGCGCAGGGCGTGGCGCACAAGGCCGACGGCATGGTCGTCTTCATCGAGGGCGCGCTGCCGTTCGAGGAAGTACGGTTCAACGTCCACCGCCGCAAGAACAACTGGGAGCAGGGCACGGTCACGGCCATCCGCCGCGAATCGTCGCAGCGCGTGCGCCCGGGTTGCCCGCACTTCGGGCTGCACACGGGCGCGTGCGGGGGCTGCAAGATGCAGCACCTGGACCCGGTCGCGCAGGTCGCAGTGAAGCAGCGTGCGCTGGAAGACAACCTCTGGCACCTCGGCAAGGTCAAGCCTGAGAACCTGCTGCGGCCGCTGGAAGGGCCGGCCTGGCACTACCGCTACCGCGCACGCCTCTCGGTGCGGCATGTGGTCAAGAAGGGCACGGTGCTGATCGGCTTCCACGAGCGCAAGAGCCGCTATCTGGCCGACATGCAGGTCTGCCCGGTGCTGCCGAAGCAGGTCAGCCAAATGCTGATGCCACTGCGCGAGCTGATCGGCTCCATGGACGCGCGCGACACCTGCCCGCAGATCGAACTCGCCTGCGGCGACGCACCCGACTCCACGCGCCTGGGCACCATCGCGCTGGTGCTGCGCCACCTCGAGCCGCTCTCGCGCGCCGACATCGACCGTCTGAAGGCCTTTGCCGAGAAAAACGAAGGCGTCCAGTGGTGGCTCCAGCCCAAGGGCCCGGACACGGTGAAGCTGCTCGAAGAGGGAGGGGCGCCGCTGGCGTACCGCCTGCCGGAGTTCGGCGTGACGATGCCGTTCAAGCCCACCGATTTCACCCAGGTCAATCCGCACATCAACCGGGCCCTGGTGGGCAAGGCGCTGCGCCTGCTCGACGTCCAGCCCGACGAGCGTGTGATCGACTGGTTCTGCGGCCTCGGCAACTTCACCTTGCCGCTGGCCAGCAAGGCGCGCGAGGTGCTGGGCATCGAAGGCAGCGACACGCTGGTGGCGCGCGCGACCGACAACTTCAAAAGGAATCAGCCCGCCACGCCGGCTCGCCGTGCGCTCTCGCCCGCGACCTTCGTGGCTCGCAACCTGTTCGAGATGACGCCGGACATGCTGGTGGCCGACGGCAGCGCCGACAAGTGGCTGGTCGATCCGCCGCGCGAAGGCGCATTCGCACTGGCCAAGGCGATTGCCGATCTTCATCAGCAGCCCGCGCTCCGCAACGATGGCTGGACGCCGCCGAAGCGCATCGTGTACGTGAGCTGCAACCCGTCGACGCTCGCACGCGATGCGGGCCTCCTGGTGCATCAGGCTGGGTATCGCTGCACTTATGCGGGGGTGGTCAACATGTTCCCGCATACCGCGCACGTGGAGTCGATCGCGGTGTTCGACCTGCAATGACCTGAAATGAAGAAGGGCCCCGAGGGGCCCTTCTTGCTGGATCGTGCCTATCGGGCGTCAGTCGCGCTCGCCGCCGAATATGCCCAGCAGTGCCAGCAGGCTCTGGAAGACGTTGAACAGGTCGAGGTACAGCGCCAGCGTGGCGCTGATGTAGTTGGTCTCACCGCCGTCCATGATCTGCTTCAGGTCATAGAGCATGTAGGCCGAGAAGATGCCGATGGCGGCCACCGAGATGACCAGCATGCCGGTGGTCGAACCGACGAACACGTTGATGATCGCGCCAATCATCAGAACCATCGCGCCGACGAACAGGAACTTGCCCATGCCCGACAGGTCGCGTTTGATGACGGTTGCCAGCGAGGCCATCACGAAGAACACGCCGGCGGTGCCGCCGAAGGCCGTCATGATGAGTTCGGAGCCGTTCTTGAAGCCCAGCACCATCGCGATCAGGCGCGACAGCATCAGACCCATGAAGAAGGTGAACCCCAGCAGCACCGGCACGCCGGCTGCGGAATTCTTGGTCTTCTCGATGGCGAACATGAAGCCGAAGGCGCCGCCGAGGAAGACCATGAGGCCCAGGCCTCCGGTGAGCGAGCGGGTGATGCCGGTGCTCACGCCGACCCATGCGCCCAGCACCGTGGGCAGCAGGCTCAGTGCGAGGAGCCAGTAGGTGTTGCGCAGCACGCGCTGGCGTTCGGCTTGGGCCAGCGGCTGGCCGTAGGCGGAGGTGTCTAGGGTGGTAACGCGGTCGTTCATGGCCGGAGCTCCTGTGGTTGCTGCAATGACGCAGTTGGGCGCATTCTAGGGGGCTGCAAGAGGCGGTATCGGAAAGACCGCATGCGGGGTGTTCCCAAGCGCTGGCGCCGCCTCGGCCTGCCGATTGCGGCGCGGCCGTTATGCTCTTGGGTTTTCAAGCAAGCAGAGCTCATCCATCATGAAGACCAAATCCTTTCTCGAACTCGCCGACGTCAAGGCCATCGCTGCTGCAGCCGAGGCAGAAGCCCTCAAGAACAACTGGGCAGTGACCATCGCGATCTCGGACGACGCCGGCAACCTGCTGTGGCTGCAGCGCCTGGACGGCGCCGCGGCGCTTTCCTCGCACATCGCTCCCGCCAAGGCGCACACGGCAGCCATGGGCCGCCGCGAGAGCAAGGTCTATGAAGACATCATCAACGGCGGCCGCACGGCATTCCTGACCGCTCCTGAAGTGCAGGGCCTGCTCGAAGGCGGCGTGCCGATCGTGAAGGACGGCCATGTGATCGGCGCGGTCGGCGTTAGCGGCGTGAAGTCGAACGAAGACGCGCAGATCGCCAAGGCTGGCATTGCGGCCCTGGGCCTCTGAGTTCCAGTTCTCCGCACAAAGCAAAACGCCGACTTCGAAGTCGGCGTTTTTGTTTGGGGCTGCTCCAGCGTGGAAAAAAAGCTTGGCTAGTCGGTAAACCGTTGGCTAGCAAAAAACGACCCTTCGGAGATGATTCTCCTTGAGTCGCCCCACGATGAAACTTGCGCGAAGGGCGGGCTGAACGACTTACTTGGTCAGGATCAGCTTGCCGAGTTTGGTGGCCTGGAGCCGGTAGAGGGAGCCGTTGTGCATGATGCCCACAGTCTTGCTTCCTTTCAGAAGCTCCGTGCTTTCGAGCATTGGCACCGGACGCGTTGCCTGGACGGACGCATGGCCGCCACCCGATTGGTCGAGCGAAGGATGATTCAGAACAGAAAAGGCATTCGGTGTGGCTGGCATCTGTAGTTCCCTTATCGAAGCGATGAGTGAATGATAATGATTCGCAAGTAGAAGTCAATCGCCGCGATCAACTTTTTTTGCTTGCGGTCTTTATTCGCTTCACTTCGTGTCCGGCTCCGTCACAAAGCCGATCTTGCGCACACCGGCTTCACGGGCTTCCGACATCGCCTTGGCCACGCGCTCGTAGCGCACGGCCTTGTCGCCGCGGATGTGCAGCTCGGGCTGGGGCTCCTTGGCGGCTTCGGCCGCGAGACGGGCGGGCAGCTCGCTGTCGTCGATCTTCTGCTCGTTCCAGTAATAGGAGCCGTCGGCCGTCACGCTGAACATGATGTTCTGCGGTTTGGGTTGCTCCGGTTCGCTGGTGGCGCGGGGCAGGTCGATGTTGACCGCGTGCTTCATCACCGGCACCGTGATGATGAAGATGATGAGCAGCACCAGCATGACGTCGACCAGCGGCGTCATGTTGATCTCGTTCATCACCTCATCGGGTTCGTCTTGAGTTCCAAAGGCCATGATGCTCAGCCCTTCTTGAGCGGAACCACGATGGCGTCGCTGCCGCCGCTTTGCACACGTGCGCCGGTCACGAAGTACGCGTGCAGGTCGTGGGCAAAGGCGTTGAGCTTGGTCAGCACGAACTTGTTGCCGCGCACCAGCGCGTTGTAGCCCAGCACCGCGGGAATGGCCACTGCAAGGCCCAGCGCCGTCATGATCAGCGCCTCGCCGATCGGGCCTGCCACCTTGTCGATCGTCGCCTGGCCTGCCGAGCCGATGCTCATGAGTGCGTGGTAGATGCCCCAGACCGTGCCGAACAGACCGATGAAGGGGGCCGTCGAGCCGACGGAGGCCAAGATCGCCAGGCCGGTCTGCAGGCGTGCGGTGAAGGCGTCGATGCCGTTGCGCAGGGCGCGGGTGATCCAGTCGCTCACGTCCAGCGCATCGTGCAGGTGGGCCTTGGTGTTGCGGTGGTGTGCTGCCGCCTCGCGGCCTTCGAGCGCCAGAGCGCGGAACGGGTTGCCGTCGTCCTTGCCCAGCTTGTTGAGCGCGGTGGCGAAGTCTTCGCTGTGCCAGAAGTCCTGCGAGTGCTTGGCCATGCGCTTGTAGCGGATGACGTCGAGCGCCTTGACGATGATCACGATCCAAGATGCGAGCGACATGCCGATCAGCAGCACTGCCACGGCCTTGGTGACGAAATCGCCCTGATTCCAGACGTTCATCAAGCCGAATTGAGAATCCATGCGTACTACTCCAAAAAATTACTGGGAAAGATTGAACCGGATAGGCGCCTTCAGCATGTAGACCGTGGCCTCGTTGGCCCCCGGCTGCCTGAACGGCGTCACTTGCGATGACATCAGCGCTTCGCGGGCGGCCTGGTCGAGCCGCTCGTAGCCGCTGGACTTGAAGATCTCGGCCCGCTTGGGAATGCCCGCGCTGTTGAAGTACACGGCCACGATGACGACGCCGGATTCACCCAGGCGCTTGCTCATTGCAGGAAAGACGACACGCGGCTCACGCACGTACTGCGTCTGGCCTTCGCTGACCTCCACCAGCTTGGGCGCTGGCGGCGCGGGAGGCGGCGCCGGCGGCGGCTCAGGTGCGGGAGGCGGCACCGGAGCCGGAGGCGGGGGCGGCTCGACGCTGCCCGTGGGCGCATTGGGCGCGGGTGTCGGCTTGGGCTCGCGGATCGCCTGAGGGCGGGGTGGAGGTGGCACCTTGGCAACCTTCTTCTCCGGAGGGGGAGGTGGGGGCGGCGGCGGGGGAGGCGCAGGCTTGGGCGGCTCGATCAGCTGGCTGATGATCTCCACGGGGATCACCACTTCAGCGGCACGGCGCAGCAGGCCACTCTGAAGCGCCCAGAGGGCGGCTGCGTGAAACAGAACGACGCCGCCGGCAATGACGACATTGCGCGAAAGGCCGAAAACGGAGGGAGGGGGGGCGAAGCGGTCAGACACGATCAACCATTCGAATGCGGGCACTGCCAAAGGTGCCCCGATTGCAGCAAAACCGCTACGAAGACGCCACAGGCGTTACTTGCGAAAGATCCACCAGGCCGAACCAGCGACGAGGATCAGACTGCCGCCGATTGCCGAGACGAGTTCCATGCTTTGCTTTCCTTGATGGAGTTGGCAAGCTGGATCGCCCTCGGACCCGATTCGCAGCTCAATGCTGCAACCGGGTGCGAAGCGCTGCACTGCGCGACGATGTCGCGCGCACAACCTTCACATTGGCCACACTGGGTGGCGACGCCAAGTTCGAATTGGACTTCGTCGAAAGTCATGCCCGCGCGCACATGCCGTGCGATTTCGCGGTCGGAGACTCGGCGGCAGACACAAACGATCATGGCGGTGAAAGCGGCAGTTGGCTGGCTGTTGGATGGAGTGATTATAAATAAGAATCCATCGCATTCACAATAACTATATGTTACTGATCCAAGCAACGCCAAAGGTGGCTGCAATCAGACTTCCGACCACAGCCGAAGGAGGTTGTGGTAATGCCCTGTCAGCGCCACGGTTTCCTCGCATTCGCCCAGGCGCGCGCGCAGCTTCTGAATGTTCTGGTCCAGCTCGAACAGCATGCCGCGCTGCTGATCGCTGCGGACCATGCTTTGCAGCCAGAAGAAGGAGCAGACCCGCGCGCCACGGGTCACCGGATGAACGCGGTGAAGGCTGCTCGCCGGGTAAAGGATGAGGTCGCCCGCGGGCAGCTTCACCTCGTGCGAGCCGTAGGTATCGATCACCTCCAGCTCGCCGCCTTCGTAGTCTTGCGGATCGCACAGGAAAAGCGTGCACGACAGGTCGGTGCGCAGTTGCTGTCCGCTGCCCGGCACTGCGCGCACCGCGCCGTCGACATGGACGCCGTAGTGCTCGCCTCCTTCGTAGCGATTAAAAAGCGGCGGCACGAAGCGCGACGGAAGTGCGGCCGAGAAGAAAAGCGCGTTCCGCGCCAGGGCTGCCAGCACGATCCCGCCCAACTCCTTGCCGACCGGCGAATGCTCGGGCAACTGGCGGTTGCGCTTGACCTGCGCACCCTGGGCGCCCACCGTCTCGCGTCCGTCGGTCCATTGCGTAGCGTCGAGCGCGGCGCGCATCTCGCGGACCTGCTCGGGGCTCAGCACTTCGGGCACATGCAGCATCATTTTTCAGCAACTCCGCAATGAGAAAGCCCCGGCGCGGGCCGGGGCTCGAGTGTCGCACCGCACCGGGCCAAGCCGGAGCACATGCAGCAGGGCCGTCAGAACGCGAAATTCGCGGTGATCTTGGCCGACCGGGGAATGCCCGGCGTGTAGCGGTAGCCGCTCTTGTTGATGGCGGCCACGTAGTCCTTGTTGAACACGTTGTACACGTTGAGCTGGATGTCGATGTTCTTGTTGATGCGATAAGACGCCATCGCATCGAACACCCAGTACGAATCGACGTAGGCCGGAGTACCCACCGCGCCGTCGCTGCCGCGATGCAGCTTGCCGTTGTAGCGCGCGCCGCCGCCGAGCGTGAGGCCGAACGGGAGCTGGTAGGTGGTCCACAGCGTGAAGGCTTTCTTCGGCGTGTAGGCGAGGGCGGTCGAGCCGTCTGCCAGCACCGAAGGGCCGCTCAGCACGCGGGTGTTCATGGTGGTGAAGCCCGAGCTCACGCCCCAGTTCTCGGTCAATGCGCCCGACACGCCGAGTTCCACGCCCTGCACGCGCTTCTTGCCGGTCTGGAAGTACTGCTGCGTGACCGAGTCCTGCACCACCTCGTTGCTCACGTCGGTGCGATAGAGCGCCGCCGTCAGTGCCACGCGCTTGTTCATCACGTCCCACTTGGTGCCGAGCTCGTAGGTCTTGGCCTTCTGCGGGAGGAAGTCGGTGCGGCCGGCGCTGTTGCCGGTGCCGCCGGCAGCCAGCTGGAAGTTGGCGCCGCCCGGTGGTTGCGCCGCGGTGCCGTAGGCGGCGTAGACGCTGCTGTTCTCGGTCGGCTTGTAGACCAGGCCGATCTTGCCGGAGAGCAGGTTGTCCGACAGCTTCAGGTGGGTCGGTGTGATCGTGGAGGTCTGCGGGCCGTTGCCGGTGCGCGCCAAGGTCAGCGCGGTGGCGTTGTAGGTGGTCGAGTAGTGGTCGTAGCGCAGGCCGGCTGTCAGCTGCCACTGCTCGTTGAACTTGAGCGTGTCGAAGGCGTACAGGCCGATGGTGTCGGTGCTGCCGTCGGAGCCGGTGCCGTTGGCGATGCGGTTGTAGCCGCTGACGTACGGGTTCGGGTTGTACAGATTGGCGGCGGGCCAGGAGCCGGCGGCTGCCAGCGTGGTGCCCACGCTGGCGAAGCCCTGCGTGTAGAAGTTGTTGGCCGTCTGCTTCTCGCGGATGAATTCGAGACCACCGTTGAAAGAGTGGCTGATGCTGCCCGTGTTGAACTTGGCCGACACGCTCGTCTGGTTGGTGAAGATCGTGTTTTCCTGGTCCTTGTTGGTGGGCAGGTTGCGCGTGATCGTCCAGCTTGCGGGGATCGTCGGGATGACGGTGTTGATGAAGCCCGAGTTCACGGCTGGCAGGGTGCCAACGCCGTTTGTCGACGTCAGGCCGCCGCCCATGAACGCTGTCAGCATGTAGTCCTGCGAGGTCTTGCCGTAGCGCGTGGTGTTGCGAATGGTGATGTCGGGCGTGAGGTCGTGCTCGATGCGCGCGGTGAACATGTCCGCCGTCACGTTGTCGAAGTCCGAGCTGGTTCCGTAGAAGTTGCTCGAATCCACGCGCGGCGCGTAGTTCAGGTAGGTGCGTCGGGCCAGGCCGCGGTTGATCGCGGTGGCGTCGGGCGTGGTGTAGCCGGGCAGGCCGATGGTGGGTACGCCGCCGTCCGGAACGTTGTTCTGCTTGACGTGCAGGTAGTCGAGGAAGATGCGCGTCGGGCTGTTCAGGCCAAGGGCGAGAGAAGGTGCGATCGCCCAGCGCTTGTTTTTGACGAAGTCGCGTCCGGCCACGCCGCCGTCTTCGCTCACCGCGTTCAGGCGGAATGCCGCGCCGACGCCGTTGGCGCCGCTCAGCGACTTGTTCCAGTCGATACTGCCGCGCTTGAAGTCGGCGCTGCCGAAGCCCAGAGAGCCCAGGAAGCTGTCTTGCATCGACGGCTTCTTGGTGACGAGGTTGATGTAGCCGGTCGGCGAGGTGCGGCCCACGTCGGTGCCCGACGGACCCTTCACGACCTCGACCTGGTCGATGTTGAACATGTCGCGCGAGACCGAGCCCAGGTCGCGGATGCCGTCGACGAAGATGGCGCTGGAGCTGTCGAAGCCGCGCATGAAGACTGCGTCGCCGGTGTTGGTGTTGCCGTTCTCGCCGAGGAAGAAGGTGCCCACGCCCGGCGTGTTGCGCAGCGCCTGGGTCAGCGTGGTCGCGCCCTGGTCGCGAATGATCTGTTCCTTGATGACCTGGATGGTCTGGGGCGTGTTGACCAGGGGAGCGGTGAACTTGGGGTTGGCCGAGTTGTCGGCCTTGTAGTCGCTCACGGCGGAGTCTTGCACGCGGACTTCGGGCAGCGCCCCACCGGATTGGGCGAAAGCGCCTGGCGCTGCGATCGCCATCAGGGTTGCGGCAGCCGCGTTTGAAAGTTGTGGAACTGCGCGCGCAACAGGGTGTTTGCGGCTCTTGATGTAGGCCATGAAGTTTTCTCCGAAAGGGCGGGCGTCAGGACTCGACTGGCGATGTCCGGACGACCTGGATTCCTTGGAGAAACACGAGGAGGGGACTGGCTGGGTGAGTCGATCTGCGAAGGTTCGCAAATCGCCGCGAATGATATTGGTTCTCAATACCAAAATTCGCTGCGGAGCGAAACTAACCCTAAAGTTGTGTCGATTCCGTTGCTACCGAGCAACGCGGTAAAGGCTCCTGGCTCAGTAGACGTCGCGCCGATAGCGGCCGCTGGCCGTGAGCTCGACGACCTGTGCCTCACCCGCGATGTGCCGCAGCGCGGCATCCACCCCCGAAGCCATTCCGTGTAGGCTTCCGCAGACATAGATCGCGGCGCCATCGTGCAGCCAGCGCAGCAGGGTGTCGGCCGACTGCAGCAGTCGGTGCTGCACGTAGAAGCGGTCGGCCTGATCGCGCGAGAAAGCCAGGTCCAGGCGCTTGATCATTCCAGCGGCCTGCCACGCCTCGATTTCCCGGCGATAGAGAAAATCGTGCGCCTCCTGACGCTCGCCGAAGACCAGCCAGTTGTCGTGCCTGCCCATGGCCGCTCGGGCGCGCAGGTGCGCACGCAGCCCCGCGATGCCGGTGCCGTTGCCGATGAGGACCAGCGGCCGAGCTTCGTTGCCGTCGAGCCGGAAGCCCCGATGCTCCCGAACCCGCAGTGCCACCGAGTCCCCGATCCCGAGGGTGGACGTGAGCAGCCCCGATGCCGCGCCGAGCGTGCCGTCCGGATGGCGCTCCTGCCGCACGAGCAGCTGCAGTTCGCCATCGGCATGCACCGAGGCGATGGAATAGTCGCGCGGCCGCTTCGGATCGCTCGCGACCACCACCTGCGCAAGATCGCCCGACGCCCAGTACGGTAGCGGCCCGCGGGCTTGCGGAACCAGTCCGAGATGGAACACCGGCGCGCCCGCGCTGCCCGGATTGAGATGCTCGCGCGAGACGAGCCGCCATGGGGCGAAGCCCGCGTCCTCGGTGTTGCTTGCGGATGCGGGCGCATCGCCCCAATGGGCGTACCACGCGCCCAGCGCTGCCGGATCGCTGTTGTCGACCTCGATGCGATCGAACTCTCGACTGGCGCCCGCGGCCTGCAGCCACTCGTCGAGCGCGCGGCCGAAGCCGCAGAAATTGGCGTACTGGCGGTCGCCCAGTGCCAGTACGGCATAGCTCAGCGAAGGCAGTGCCGGCAGTGAACTCATCACCCGTTCGACGAACACGCTGGCGCCGTCCGGCGCATCGCCTTCGCCATAGGTGCTGGCGATGAAGAGCGCGCGGGAAGCGGCTGACAGCGTCGGCACATCGAGCGCGTTCAGCTCCATCACGCGCGCTGGCGTATTCGCCGCGCTCAGCTGCCGTGCGGTATCCCATGCGACGGCCTCGGCCTGGCCGGTCTGGCTGGCGAACAGCACCAGGACCGCAGCCGCGTCGGTGCCCACAGATAGCGCCGCCGAGTCTCGTGCGGCCTCGGCCTTGCGGCTGCGCTCGCGCAGGTAGATAGCCGCACAGAGCGCTGCATACGCTGCCACCGTGGAACCCGCGCCCAGTGCGCGCCAGGCGATGTCGTTCATGTTCCGGGCGCTGCGGGCCAGGCTCGCGTGGTCTTCGGCTGCGGTGCCGGATCGCCGTGCCTCACGAACAGCGCGGCGATGCCGTGCTGCTGCGCGAAATCGAATCCTTCTTCCGGTCCGAGCACCGTCAGCACGGTGGCCAGCGCGTCGGCCTGCATGCACTCCGTGTGCAGCACGGTGACGCCGGCCAGCGCATGCGCGACCGGCTCACCCGTTCGCGGATCGATGGTGTGCGACCAGTGGCGTCCCTCGTGCGAGCGCCGGTGCCACCGGTCGCCCGAGGTGGCGATGGCCATGTCCGCGAGCGCAACGCGACGTGCGCCGGACGGGTCGCCATCGACGAGCACTTGCCACGGCTGTCCTCCGGGGCGATGGCCGATGCCCCTCAGCTCGCCGCCGATTTCGAAGAGCGCGTCGGCAATGCCCAGCGCGCGCAGGGCGTCGATGCCATGGTCCACCGCGAAACCCTTTGCGATGCCCGAGAGGTCGAGCGTCGTGCCTCCGGGCTGCAGCAGCGAGCCTTCTGCCTCATCGAAGGCAATCCGCGACCAGCCGACGCGCCCGCGCGCCTCGGCCAGCGCGGCCTCGTCGGGCAAAGCCTCTTGCGCGGCATCCGGCCCGAAGCCCCAGCACCCGACCAGCGGCCCCACGGTCGGGTCGATCGCGCCGCCGCTGGCGGCTGCCCATCGGAAAGCACAACGCATCACCGTGGCGAACTCCGCGGGCAGCACATGGTGCGAGCCGGCCTGCGCGCGGTTGAACCGGCTGATGTCCGATTCCGGCTCCCAGTGACTCATCTGCGCGATCACGACGGCGAGCGCAGACTCCACGGCCCCCCGGACCTGCGCGAGCGGCAGCATCCGCGGGTTGTCGAAGCGCAGCGACCAGGTGGTGCCCATGGTCTCGCCGCCCAGCTGCTGGAGCGTTGCGGGATCGGCGGGGCGTGGAACGGCCGCGTTGGCATAGCCGCCAGCGCGCCAGGTGCTGAACGAAAGGCCCAAGGGGAAAGCTCGCTCTGTTGCTGCCTCAGGGCATCACTTCGAGCGTGGCTGCGTAGTTCAGGCGGCGTTCCTTGGCTTGCGGCACCGTCGTCTTGTCGTCCTTGGTGCTGGCATCGAGCCAGTACATCCCGGCTGCCGGCCAGGTCACGCTGAACTGGCCCTTGTCGTCGGTCTTGAGCTTGATTTCCTCGAGCTTGTCGCGGTATTGCGTATTGCCAGCGGTCACCGTCACTTCGAGCCCCTTGGCGGGTTGCCCATCGAGGTTCAGCGTGAAGGTCGCCTTCTCGCCCTTGACGAGGTCGGTCGGGCTGCCGGCGGCGATCAGCTCCAGACCCTGGCCAACCGGCTTGAGCGCGGATGGCTTGCCGACCGTCACGAAGGTCTCGATCCTGCCCGACGACTGTGTGACCGTCACTTCCTGCGCATCGGCCGGAATCTCCTTGCCGATGGTCTCGGCCGTGCCGCGTGCGCGCCTGGTCTGGCCCGTGGTCTTGTCCTTCCAGCTTGCGAAGGCACCTGCGTTGACCACGGCGATGCGATAGGTGCCGGCCTGCGCCACGCTCACGTCGAACACGTTGCGCAGCTTGAGCTTGGCCTCGGTCTCGGGCTTGACGATGCTGCCGTCGGGCGCGGTGATCTGCAGGCCGTCAAGGCGCAGCGGCGCGTGGTTTGCGACGAACAGGTCGTTCGACACTGCGGCATCGACCGTAACGGTGTCGGCCTTGGAGAACACGGTGGAGGAGGGCAGGAGCCAGGCGTTGTGCGCCTGGGCGAGCGTTGCGGCAGCCGAGAGGGCGATGGCGATGGAGGCGAGGCGCAGGTTGAAACGGGTCATGGCGGTTCCTTTGTGTTGTGGCGGGCTGGTCTTCGAAGGACGGAAATCAG
>CAJYQC010000237.1 GCA_913776885.1 uncultured Variovorax sp. | reverse complement strand
GCTGTCGGCGGTCGCGAAGTTCGAGGAGCAGTCGGTGGCGACCTCGGTGAGCCATGAAGACGGCGAGCTGGCCACGACCATCTCGTTCAACCTCGCCGAGGGCGCCAACCTGGGCGACGCGCGCGAGGCCATCGCCAAGGCCGAGGCCAACATCGCCATGCCCACCAACGTTCGCGGCTCGTTCTCGGGTACGGCGGCGAGCGCGCAGCAGTCGCAGGGGCAGCAGGCGATGCTGATCCTGGCGGCGCTGATCGTGATCTACATCGTGCTGGGCATCCTGTACGAGAGCCTGGTGCACCCGATCACGGTGCTGTCGACGCTGCCGTCGGCCGGGGTGGGCGCGGTGCTGGCGCTGCTGATGTTCCGCATGGAGTTCTCCATCATCGCGCTCATCGGCGTGTTCCTGCTGATCGGCATCGTGAAGAAGAACGCCATCCTGATCATCGACTTCGCGCTCGAAGCCGAGCGCCAGCGCGGGCTCACGCCGCTGGAGGCGGTGCGCGAGGCCTGCCTGCTGCGCTTCCGCCCGATCCTGATGACGACCATGGCGGCCGCACTCGGCGCGCTGCCGCTGGCCATCGGCTTCGGCGAGGGCGCGGAGCTGCGCCGGCCGCTGGGCGTGGCCATCATCGGCGGGCTGATCGCCAGCCAGCTGCTGACGCTGCTGACGACGCCGGTGGTGTACCTGCTGCTCGACAAACTGCGCCGCCGCGGCGCCAACGAGCGCGAGCTGAGCCGCGTGACGGCGGCCTGAGCGAGAAACGACAACGACATGAACGCACTTTTTGGCTCCACTTCCCGCTTTTCGCTTTCGGCGCTCGCGCTCGCCGCCCTGCTCGCAGGCTGCGCGGTCGGACCGCGCTACCAGCAGCCGGCCACCGCTGCGTCGGCCAACTGGAAAGAGCAGAAGGCCGCCGAAGGCTGGCTGCCCGCGGCCCCGGCCGACGCGCTCGACCGCGGCGAGTGGTGGAAGCTCTTCGGCGATGCCACGCTCGACGACCTCGCCAGCCGCGTGCAGGTGTCGAACCAGAACATCGCCGCGGCGGTGGCCAACTACACGCAGGCCCAGGCGCTGGTGCGCGGCGAGCGCGCGGCGCTGTTCCCGTCGGTGTCGCTCAGCGGCAGCGGCAGGCGCTCGGGCACGGTGGGCGGCAGCAGCACCTCGAGTCCGTCGAACAGCTTCACCGCGTCGCTGGGCGCGAGCTGGACGCCCGACGTGTGGGGCCGGCTGCGCGAGGCGGTGAGCAGCGCGCAGGCCAACGCACAGGCCAGCGAGGCCGACCTGGCCGCGGCGCGGCTGTCGGCCATCGGCGACCTGGCGACCAACTACTTCTCGCTGCGCGAGGCAGACGCCGAGATCGTGCTGCTCGACGAGACCATCCAGGGCTACCAGCGCGCCTTCGAGATCACGAGCAACCGCTACGCCGCCGGAATCGCCGCACAGACCGACGTGCTGCAGGCGCAGGCGCAGCTGGTGAACGCCAAGGCCGAGCTCGTCGGACTGCAACGCACGCGCGCCACCTACGAGCACGCGATCGCGGCGCTGATCGGCGTGGCGCCGGCCGACTTCAGCCTGCCGGCCGCCAAATGGACGCCCACGGTGCCGGGCGTGCCGCTGGGCGTGCCCTCCACGCTGCTGCAGCGCCGGCCCGACATCGCCGCGGCCGAGCGCTCGGTGGCGGCGGCCAATGCGCAGATCGGCATCGCGCGCGCGGCCTACTTCCCCAACATCGGGCTCACGGCCTCGGTCGGCAGCAGCAACGTCAGCCGCGTGAAGGACCTGTTCAGCTCTTCCAACACGCTGTGGGGACTGGGGCTTTCGGTGGCGCAGGTGGTGTTCGATGCGGGCGCGATCGCGGCCAATGTCGATTCGGCGAAGGCGAGCTACGAATCCAGCGTGGCGCGCTACCGCCAGACGGTGCTCACCGCCTTTCAGGTCGTGGAAGACCAGTTGACCGCGAGCGCCACGCTCGCGCAGCAGGAGGGCCTGCGCCGCGAGGCCTCGGCCGCGGCGGACAAGACAGAGCAGCAGCTGCTCAATCGCTACCGCGCCGGGCAGGTGAGCTACACCGACGTGGTCACGGCCCAGGCCGCCGCGCTCAGCGCGCGCCGCACGCTGGTGCAGCTGCAGGTCAACCGCCAGACCACCGCCATCGCGCTGATCCAGGCGATGGGCGGCGGCTGGCAGGCCGGGTGGATGGATGGCGCCGCGCAAGCGCAGCCGGGCGCTTCGCCCGCCACGCAGTGAGCGCGGCGAGCTTCGGTGCCTGGCCGGCGCGGGTGGCCGTCAATGCGCCGGGTGTACTGCGCCTCCAAAACGCCGCCTTAGGGTTCTCATCTGTTGCCACCGTCGAAGCCGCATTTTTATAATTGAGTACGTACTCAATCAATAAAGACTGCCGCCGCGAACCATGGCCAGGCCCAGAAGCGAAGACAAGCGCAATGCAATCCTCGATGCGGCCATCGCGGAGTTCGCCAGCCGGGGTGCGTGGAGCACGCCCACCTCTGCCATCTCGCGCGCAGCCGGCGTTGCCGAAGGCACGCTCTTCACCTATTTCGCGAACAAGGAAGTGCTGGTCAACCAGCTCTACCGCCAGCTCAAGACCGAGCTTGCCGAGGTGATGCTCGCCGACTGGCCGGAAGAGGGCGACCCCAAGACCAGGTACCGCCACATCTGGGACCGCTACGTGTACTGGGGCGTCGACAACCCCGAGAAATTCAAGGTGGTCTCGCAGCTCAAGGTGTCGGACCAGGTGAGCGAGGAGAGCAAGGCCGCGGGCATGGCGCCCTTCCTGCGGCTGGAGGTGCTCGCCACGGAGTGCATCCGCAACGGGTTGGTACGCGACCAGCCGCTGCCCTTCCTCGGCGCGATCCTGTGCGCGATGGCCGAGGCCACGATGGCCTTCGTCGCGCAGGCGAAGGGCAGGAAGGCCCGCGCCGGCTACTGCGAGGCCGGCTTCGAGACCTTCTGGCGCGGCATCGTCG
>CAJYQC010000236.1 GCA_913776885.1 uncultured Variovorax sp. | reverse complement strand
TCCGATCTGGCACCTTCCACGGCCTGTGCAACCGCCTGCTGCGTGCGCACTGGAAGCTCGCCAACCTGCCTTCCACCTTCCAGATCCTCGACACGCAGGACCAGCTCTCGGCCATCAAGCGCCTGATGAAGCAGTTCAACGTCGACGACGAGCGCTTCCCCGCCAAGCAGACCCAGTGGTTCATCGCCGGCGCCAAGGAAGACGGCCTGCGCCCCGACGCCATCGAGGTGCGCAACGACGACGACCGCAAGAAGGTCGAGCTCTATCGCCTCTACGAAGAACAGTGCCAGCGCGAAGGCGTGGTCGACTTCGGTGAGCTCATGCTGCGCAGCTACGAACTGCTGCGCGACAACGAGCCGGTGCGCGAGCACTACCAGCGGCGCTTCCGCCACATCCTGATCGACGAGTTCCAGGACACCAACCGCCTGCAGTACGCCTGGATCAAGATGCTCGCGGGCAACACCTTCGCAGGCCGCTTCGTGCCCGGCGAGCACAACAGCGTGATCGCCGTGGGCGACGACGACCAGAGCATCTATGCCTTCCGCGGCGCGCGCGTGGGCAACATGACCGACTTCGTGCGCGAGTTCGACGTGCGCCACCAGATCAAGCTGGAGCAGAACTACCGCAGCTACAGCAACATCCTCGACTCCGCCAACGCGCTCATCGGCCACAACAAGAAGCGCCTGGGCAAGAACCTGCGCACCGACCAGGGCCCCGGCGAGCCGGTGCGCGTGTACGAGTCGCCCACCGACCTCGCCGAGGCGCAGTGGATGGTCGAGGAAATGCGCCAGCTCGTGCGCGACGGCTACGAGCGCAAGGAGATGGCCGTGCTCTACCGCAGCAATGCGCAGAGCCGGGTGATCGAGACGGCGCTCTTCAACGCCTCGGTGCCGTACCGTGTGTACGGCGGCCTGCGCTTCTTCGAGCGCGCGGAAATCAAGCACGCGCTGGCCTACCTGCGCCTGCTGGAGAACAAGGACGACGACACCAGCTTCCTGCGCGTCGTCAACTTCCCGCCGCGCGGCATCGGCGCGCGCACGCTCGAGTCCCTGCAGGACGCGGCGCGCGCGGCCAACCGTTCGCTGCACGATGCGGTGAGCGTGGTGGGGGGCAAGGCGGGCGCGAACCTCACGGGCTTCGTCGCCAAGATCGACGTGCTGCGCGAGCAGACCCAGGGCGCGAGCCTGCGCGAGATCATCGAACTGGTGCTCGACCACAGCGGACTCGTCGAACACTACCGTGCCGACCGCGAAGGCGCGGACCGCATCGAGAACCTGGAGGAACTGGTGAACGCGGCCGAGAGCTTCGTCACGCAGGAAGGCTTCGGCCGTGATGCCGTGGCGCTGCCGGTGGACGAGCTGCGCCAGTCGCCCGCGAGCCAGGGGATCGACCCGGGCCGCCCGGTGCTCGACGAGCCGCTCGCGCCCGATGCCGAGACCGGCGAGACGCTGAGCCCGCTGGCCGCCTTCCTCACGCACGCCGCCCTCGAGTCGGGCGACAACCAGGCGCAGGCGGGTCAGGACGCGGTTCAGCTCATGACGGTGCACGCCGCCAAGGGCCTGGAGTTCGACTGCGTTTTCATCACCGGCATGGAAGAGGGTCTGTTCCCCCACGAGAACTCGATGAGCGACTTCGAGGCGCTGGAGGAAGAGCGCCGGCTGATGTACGTGGCGATCACGCGCGCCCGCAAGCGCCTTTACCTGAGTCACTCGCAGACCCGCATGCTGCACGGACAGACCCGCTACAACGTCAAGAGCCGCTTCTTCGACGAGCTGCCCGAAGGCGCCCTCAAGTGGCTCACGCCCAAGAACCAGGGCTTCGCGCCTTCGGCCTTCGGCTATGGCGGCGGCTACGGCAGCACGCGCGGCGGCTCGGGCGGATACGGTGGCGGCTACGGCGGCAGTTCAGGCGGAAGCCGCGACAAGGACACCTTCTCCAGCCCACCCGTGCCGCCGCAGAAGGCCGCGCCTTCGCACGGCCTGCGCTCGGGCATGCAGGTGTTCCACAACAAGTTCGGCGAAGGCACGGTGACCGCGCTGGAAGGCACCGGAGACGATGCGCGCGCGCAGGTCAAGTTCGCGCGTCATGGCGTGAAGTGGCTGGCGTTGTCGGTGGCCAAGCTCACGCCGATCTGATCGATCCTGCGGCGGGCGAGCGCCTGCCGCAAGGGCCGCGCCGGCGGCACTCAGTCGGGATTGAAGGTGTCGCGGAAGGTGAACCAGTTCGATGCCTGCGTCATCGCCGCGAGCGTCAGCACCGTGCCGAGCATGAGCACGTTGCCGGCCGTCATGGCGCCGCTGCCCGAGCCCAGCGAACCCACGCCGATCACGATGGTGCCGACCAGCGCCGCTGCCAGCAGGCCGAGCAGCAGAACGCCGCACCATGCCAGCCAGTACAGGGCGTAGGCGCCGAAGTTGCGGAACATCGCGACCAGGCTGAAGAAGATGCTCTTCACCGGCTCCACGCGGTGCCAGTGAACCAGCGCAGGCGCATGCCAGATGGCTGCGATCAGCGGCAGCGTGAGGCACATCTGCAGCAGGTTGGCCACCTGGAAGCGGCTGCTTTCCATCACTTCCTTGGCCGGAGCCTCGCCGGCAAAGTAGCTGCGCATGAACTGGCCGCCGTCGACCAGCGCGGTCACGAACACCGTCAGCAGGCAGTAAACCGCCGAGATCACGCCCAGCACCGCGAGAGAGCGCCACTCCGCCCGCATGGCTTGCGCCACCGACAGGAACATGAGCGCGCCTGTCGGCTTCCTGGGGCCGGCGGGGCCTTCGCCCGCCGCGGCCTTGTCGTTGGCTGAGGCGTCAGCCACCGAGGCCGCGACCATGAAGCCCAGTGTCGAGAACGGCAGCAGCACGAACGGGAGGAACCTGCCGATCACCGGCAGCTGCGAGATCGTCGAGATCAGCGCCATGAACAGCATGAACAGCGACACGAAGGCCAGCGGCTGCCGCCAGAAGTTCTTGAGCCCGAGGCGGACCCAGTCCACGCCGGTTCGCGCCGGCACGAGGTTGAGTTTCATGTGTGCAGGTCAGGCAGCCAGCAGCGGCTCGAGGGCCTGTGCCAAGGCATGCGGATGGGTGGCGCGCTCGCGCAGCACGCGCTCGAAGTGCGTGGGGTCATGGGGCTTGAGCATGCTCGCCTCGCGCGGCAGATGGAAGTCCCACAGGCGCGAGATCCAGAAGCGCAGCGCCGCGGCGCGCAGCATCGCGGGCAGCAGGGCGCGCTCGGGCGCGGTCAGTGCGCGGACGGACTCGTAGGCCGACAGCAGCGCGTCGGCGCGTTCGGGATCGTGGCGGCCGGTCGGCAGGTCGATGGCCCAGTCGTTCAGGCACACGGCCAGGTCGAACAGCCATGTGTCGGTGCCGGCGAAGTAGAAGTCGAACACGCCCGTCAGCCGCGGGGGGGCGCCAGGTTCGCCGTCGGTCGCGAACATCACGTTGTCGCGGAACATGTCGGCGTGCACCGGTCCGCGCGGCAGCGCCGCATAGGCGGAGGACTCGGCGATGTGGTTCTGGTAGGCCAGCTCGGCGCGCAGCAGGTTCGCCTGCGATTCCTCGATGTAAGGCAGCACCACCGGCACCGTCTCGTTCCACCAGGGCAGGCCGCGCAGGTTCGGCTGGATGCGGGGGTAGTCGCGCCCCGCGAGGTGCATGCGCGCCAGCATCGAGCCCAGCTCGGTGCAGTGCGCCGCGGCAGGGGCGAGCTCGCTGCGGCCCGAGAGCTTCTGCACCACCGCAGCCGGCTTGCCGGCGACGACGTGCAGCAGGTCGCAAGAGGCGGCAGCATCGGTGGGCGCCGCAGGCTGAGCCTTGCGGGCCTTGCCCGATGCATCTGCTTCGGGCAGCGAGAAAGGGGCAGGCACCGGCAGGCCGGCTTCCGCCAGATGCTTCATCAGGCAGAGGTAGTAGGGCAGCTGTTCGGCGCTCAGGCGCTCGAACAGCGTCAGCACGAACTCGCCGGACTCGGTGGTCGCGAAGTAGTTGGTGTTCTCGATGCCGCCCTCGATGCCGCGCAGTTCGCGCAGCGGGCCCAGCCCCAGGCTCTGGACGAGCGCGTCTGCCTCGCCGAAGCCGACTTCGGTAAAAACTGCCATGGCGGGGTACTCAGCGCCGCATTGCTGCCGCGAAAACCAGAACGGAAGACCTCATTTCGGTCAGAACTTCAGCACGTTCCAGACACGGGGGCCGTTGGCTCCGGTTTCGCTCGAACCCTGACGGCCGGTGGCGGCGTCTGCCGGAAGCACCTCGTAGCCGGGCATGTTCGACTTGGGCTTGACGTTGATGCTCTGGGTGCGGCCGCCGTAGCGGACTTCGTCGACCGAGGCGCCGCTGTCCTCGGTGTGGATGTTCTCGACCTTCTGGTTTCGTCGGCCCTCGGCCTTGGCCTGCTCCTGATTTGGGAGCGCCTCGGCCGGAGCCGCCGCGGCAGCGGGCGAGGCCTGCTGCGCTTGCACGGCGGCAAAGGGGGTTGCGAAGGCCAGCGCCAGCAGGATGCGGCGGGCGACCAGGAGTGTGGAGCTAGGCATGCCTGCATTGTAGGCTTGCAGCCGCTTCAAGACCGTCGGTTGACACCTCGCGCCGTCGTGGTTCCGGGCGCCGGCGCGGGCACGGCAAAATGGCCCGATGACCGACAAGAAAACGCTGCTGCTCGTCGATGGCTCGAGCTACCTCTACCGCGCCTTCCACGCCATGCCCGACCTGCGGGCCGTGCCCGGCGACCCGAAGAGCCCGGCGACCGGCGCCATCCGCGGAATGATCAACATGATGACCGCGCTGCGCCGCGAGGTGCGCGCGGACTACGCCGCCTGCATCTTCGACGCGCCCGGCAAGACCTTCCGCGACGACTGGTACCCCGAGTACAAGGCCAACCGCTCGCCGATGCCCGACGACCTGCGCAGCCAGATCGAACCCATCCACGAAGTGGTGAAGCTGCTCGGCTGGCCCGTGCTCAGTGTGCCCGACGTGGAGGCCGACGACGTCATCGGCACCCTCGCCAGGGTCGCTGCCTCTCAGGGCGTCGAGGTCATCGTCTCCAGCGGTGACAAGGACCTGAGCCAGCTGGTCGACGAGCACATCACCATCATCGACACGATGAACGGCAAGCGGCGCGACGTGGCCGGCGTCACGGCCGAGTTCGGCGTGCCGCCCAGCCTGATGATCGACTACCAGACGCTGGTGGGCGATTCGGTCGACAACGTGCCCGGCGTTCCCAAGGTCGGCCCCAAGACGGCGGCCAAGTGGCTGCTCGAATACGGCTCGCTCGACGCGCTGATCGAGCGCGCCGCCGAAGTGAAGGGCGCCGCGGGCGAGAACCTGCGCAACGCCCTCGAGAAGCTGCCGCTGAGCAGGCGCCTCGTGACCATCCGCACCGACTGCGACCTCGACGGCCACGTCACGGGCCTGCCCTCGCTCGAAGGCCTGCCGGTGGGCGCGCCGCAGACCGCCGAGCTGAAGCCGTTCTACGAGAAGTTCGGCTTCAAGAGCCTGGTCAAGGGGCTCGAGGCGCAGACCGTGCCGCCCGAGCTCATCGAGGAAAACCTCAAGAAGAAGGCGGCTTCGGGCAAGGCCGACGCCGACCAGAGCGGCCTGTTCGACGAGCCTTCCGAGATGCAGGCGCTGGAGGCCGCCTCTCCCGCGAGCAACCTGAAGTACGAGACCATCGCGACCTGGGAGCAGCTCGACGCCTGGCTCGCCAAGCTCGAGGCGGCGGATCTCGCTGCCATCGACACCGAGACCAACTCGCTCGACGAGATGGTCGCGCAGATCGTCGGCATCAGCTTCAGCGT
>CAJYQC010000235.1 GCA_913776885.1 uncultured Variovorax sp. | reverse complement strand
ACCGACTGCAGGCCGAAGTCGATGACGATCACGCCGGCCACCATCGCCCAGATCGACCACGGCAGCATCGCGATGAGCGCCCACGAAAGCAGCATCGCCGTCAAGCCGATGCAGGTGGTGCGCTGTGCGCGGCCGCGGTCCGCCTGCCGTCCCGCCCGGGCCGCGCCCAGCGCACCACCTGCATCGGCTTGACGGCGATGCTGCTTTCGTGGGCGCTCATCGCGATGCTGCCGTGGTCGATCTGGGCGATGGTGGCCGGCGTGATCGTCATCGACTTCGGCCTGCAGTCGGTGCACGTGGCCAACCAGAGCCTGATCTACCGCGTGCGCCCCGAGGCGCAGAGCCGTCTGACGGCCGGCTACATGATCTTCTACTCCGTCGGCTCCGCCACTGGATCGATGGCTTCGACCATGGTGTATGCCCATGCGGGCTGGAACGGCGTCTGCATGGGCGGCGCACTCGTCAGCGGCGCGGCGCTGCTGTTCTGGGCGCTGACCCGGCATCGGACGCCGCAAGACACCGCGGCCTGAACTCAGCCGCTGGTGGGGCGCAGCGTGTGCGGCGCTGTCTTCAGGCGCCGGCGACCTTCATGCGGTTCACCAGGACCGACCCCGTGGTCTTGGCGCCGAAGGTGTATGCGTCGGCCCCGATGGCTTCGATGCCCAGCAGCATGTCCTTGAGGTTGCCGGCGATCGTGATCTCCTGCACCGGGAAGGCGATCTTGCCCTTCTCCACCCAGAAGCCGCTGGCGCCGCGCGAATAGTCGCCGGTGACATAGTTGACGCCCTGGCCCATCAGCTCGATGACGAACAGGCCGGTGCCCAGCTTGCGCAGCATGGCGTCCAGGTCATCCGACGGATCGGTCAGGCGCGAGCGCAGCGTCAGGTTGTGCGAGCCGCCGGCGTTGCCGGTGGTCTTCATGCCCAGCTTGCGCGCCGAGTAGGTCGAGAGGAAATAGCCCTCCAGGCGGCCGGCGTCGACCACCTTGCGCGCCCGGGTGGTCACGCCTTCGTCGTCGAAGGGGGCGCTGCCCTTGCCGCGAAGCAGGTGCGGGTCTTCGGCCACGTCGACGTGCGCGGGCAGCACGGGCTTGCCCAGCGAATCGAGCAGGAAGCTGCTCTTGCGGTAGAGCGAACCGCCGCTCACGGCCTGCACCAGCGAGCCCAGCAGGCCCACGGCCAGCGGCGACTCGAACAGCACCGGGCATTCGACGGTCTTGATCTTGCGCGCCTTCAGGCGGCTGAGCGCGCGTTCGGCGGCGTACCGGCCCACGGCCTGCGGACTGGCCAGTTCGTCGGCCGAGCGCATGGAGCTGTACCAGGCATCGCGCTGCATGTCGTCGCCCTTGCCGGCGATCGGCGCCACCGAGATGGAATGCCGCGAGCTGGCATAGCCGCCGCGGAAGCCGTGCGTGTGGGCGCTGAAGAAGTGGCTCTGCTGGGCCGAGACGCCCGCGCCCTCGCTGTTGGTGATGCGCTTGTCGGTCGACAAGGCGGCCTCTTCGCATTCAAGGGCCAGCTTCGCGGCCTGCTCGCTGGTCACGTCCCAGGGGTGGAACAGGTCGAGCTCGGGGTGTTCCTTGGCGATGTCTTCTTCGTCCGGCAGGCCGCTGACGGGGTCTTCGGCCGTGAAACGGGCGATGTCGTAGGCAGCCTGCACGGTCTGGGCGATGGCCGCCTCGGAGAAGTCGGAGGTGCTGGCGTTGCCGCGGCGGTGGCCCACGTAGACGGTGACGCCCAGCGACTTGTCCCGGTTGCGCTCGACGTTCTCGAGCTCGCCCTTGCGCACCGAGACGCTCAGGCCGCAGCCCTCGGAGGCCTCTGCCCCGGCGTCGGTGGCACCGAGCTTCTTGGCGTGCGCCAATGCGGTGTCGACCAGGTTTTCGAAGAAGGAGCGGCTGTAGGCGAAGCCGGAATCGGCGCGCGAGGAGGATGTCGTCATGTGGTGGCTATGATACTTGCGCCCTCCATTTCCCGTTTTCAGCAGCTTCCCACTGCGCATTGCACGCGTTGCATCGCCACTAGACGCGGCCCAGAATCCCTTCCATGTCCCGCAAACCCAAAAAAGGCTATTACGTCCGCGGCCATTTCGTGGCCGAAGGCAGCGAGCTCGACCTCGAGCTCAAGCGCGAGCTCAAGGGCTCCGACGACGCCAGCCGCACCGACCTCAAGCGCGAAAGCGAAGAGCTCCAGAAGCTGGGCGCCGAGCTGCTCACCCTGCGCGCCGGCCTGTTCGACGCCCTCCAGCTCGACGAGAAACTCGTCGAAGCCCTCGCCGAGGCCAAGCGGATCACCAATTTCGAGGGCAAGCGCCGCCAGATGCAGTACATCGGCAAGCTCATGCGCAAGCTGGAGCCCGAGGTGCTCGAAGCCGTGAAGCAGGCCCTGCTGGAACAGAACACCGTGCCTGCAGCCGAGGTTGCGGCCCTGCACGAAGCCGAGCGCTGGCGCGACCGCCTCATAGCGGACGACGATGCCCTGGGCGGCTGGATCGAGACCCACCCCGCCACCGATTCGCAGCAGCTGCGCGCCCTGGTCCGCCAGGCCCGCAAGGACATGAAGACCGGCCCCGCCGGCGAAGCCCCCCGCCAGGGCAAGGCCTACCGCGAGATCTTCCAGCTGGTGCGCGCCCAGCTGGCGGTACACGGCAGCGACGACCACGCAGCCGCTGCCGCAGCGCAGGACCGCGAGGAAGACGCATGAGCCTCTCGCATTTCCCCCTCCCCTCCCGGGCGAGGGTTGGGGTCGGGGCAAGCGCCGTGTCCATCGGGCGCTCTGCCTGCCCCATCCCAACCTTCCTCCGGAGCGAGTAGGAGCGACACCATGAGCACATCTGACACGGTGCGCATCGGCATCGTCTCCATCAGCGACCGCGCCTCCAGCGGGACCTATGAAGACAAGGGCCTGCCGGCGCTGAAGGAATGGCTGGGCCGCGCGCTGAAGAACCCCATCGAGTTCGAGCCCCGACTCATTCCCGACGAGCCCGAGCGCATCAGCGCCACGCTGATCGAGCTGGTCGACGCAGGCTGCTCGCTGGTGCTGACCACAGGCGGCACCGGACCCGCCCTGCGCGACGTGACGCCCGAGGCCACGCTGGCCGTGGCGCACAAGGAAATGCCCGGCTTCGGCGAGCAGATGCGCCAGATCAGCCTGCGCTTCGTGCCCACCGCGATCCTCTCGCGCCAGGTGGCGGTGATCCGCGACAGCAGCCTCATCATCAACCTGCCGGGCCAGCCCAAGTCGATCGCAGAGACGCTCGAAGGGCTGAAGGACGCCGAGGGCGTGCAGGTGGTGCCGGGCATCTTCGCGGCCGTGCCCTACTGCATCGACCTGATCGGCGGGCCCTATCTGGAAACCGACGACGCGGTCTGCAAGGCCTTCAGGCCCAAGTCGGCGATCCGCGCCCGCTGAGCCTCAGGAGCGCTTTGCCGGCGCCCTCAACGGGCCGCCTGCACGCTCGCCTGGGCGTTCTTCGCCTCGATGTCCTTCAGGCAGGCGTTGACGGCCGGATTCGAAGTGAGCTCGTAGCAGCGCGCGGCAGCGGCGCGCATGGCCTTGTGCTGCTCCTGGCGCTCCTGCGCGGCGTCGATCTGGTAGCCCATGAGCCATTTCATGGCGAATGCGAGCACGACGCCGAAGCCGATCGCGAAGCCGACCACCGTAGACCGCCAGGTGCTGCGCGGCGCAGTGGACGCCGGGGCAGGCGCGGCGCCCACACCCACGTCGAACGCCCTCGGCACCCGGCTCGACGATCCCCCATGGATCGCGCGGCGCTGCGGCGCGCGGGCCTCGACCGTTCTGCTCGATGCGGAGGAAGTCTTGGGGTTGCGGCTCATCGATCTGCGTGTCCTGAATCGGGCAGATTGTCCGACATCCGGAGGGCGCACAGTCTGCCGCCCTGCGGTCGCCAGTTCAGGCGTGCACCGGACCGAAGCCGTGGCTCTCCGCCGCCAGCTCGCAGGGCACCCGCTCGGCCTGCACGGTCGAGTGGTGGATGTCGAAGCGCTCGGCCAGCATCGCGCGCAGCCGCTGCACGAGCGGCGCGAGATCGCCCACCTCCGGCGTGCAGACCACGTGCACGCTCAGGCTCACCTTGCCGCTGGACAGCGCCCACACGTGCAGGTCGTGCAGGCTCGCCACGCCTTCGCTGCCCAGCAGCGCGCTCTCGACTGCCGGCAGGTCCACCTCGTCGGGCACGCCTTCGAGCAGCACGTTGAGGCTCTCGCGCAACAGGCGCCATGTGCGCGGCAGCACCCACAGGCCGATGGCGACGGCGATCAATGAATCGACCCAGCTCCAGCCCGTGAAGCGGATCACGATGGCGCCGACGATCACGCCGACGGAGCCCAGCATGTCGGCCCACACCTCCAGGTACGCGCCCTTCACGTTGAGGCTCCCGTCCTTGCCCGACGCCAGCAGCCGCATGCCGATGAAGTTGACCACCAGCCCACCCGCGGCCACCAGCAGCATCATGGTCGACTGGATCTCGGCCGGCTGCGAGATGCGCCTGTACGCCTCGTACAGCACGTAGATCGCCACGAAGAAGAGCAGCACCGCGTTGAGCACCGCCGCCAGGATCTCGAAGCGGTAGTAGCCGAAGGTGCGCCGCCTGTCGGCCGGCCGCTTGCCGATGCGGATGGC
>CAJYQC010000234.1 GCA_913776885.1 uncultured Variovorax sp. | reverse complement strand
CCGCGCTCGAGGTCGGCATCGGGCGGGTTGACCAGCTTGAGGCGGCCGACTTCGGCAATGCCGGTGAGCGTGGTGGAGGACGCATCGCGCGCACCCACCAGGCCGTTGGTGGCGATGCTCACCGTCGAGCCCGGCGGCACGGTCAGCGCGCCGTTGTCGCCCACCACCGGGCGCCCGCCCATGGTGGTGAGCTGGCCGTCGGCGCCGATCTGCAGGTTGCCCACGCGGGTGTAGGCCTCGCCGCCGTCGGGCGTCTGCACCACCAGCCAGCCCTGGCCGCTCACGGCCACGTCGAGAGCGCGGCCGGTCTCGGTGAGCGGGCCGTGGGTGAAGTCGGCGCCGGGCGTGGTGGCCGCCACGAACGCTCGCGTGGGTGCCTCGTCGCCGACCACCGGCACCGCGCGGAAGTTGGCGATCTGCGCGCGGAAGCCCGGCGTCGAGACGTTCGCCATGTTGTTGGCGACGGCGGCCTGCTGTTCCATGACCTGCTTGGCGCCGCTCATGGCGACGTACAACATGCGATCCACTGGGTGCTCCTGGTGTCGGTCTTGGTGCAGCGCCGCCTCAGCGGATGTTCATGAGCGTCTGCATGACCTGGTCCTGCGTCTTCACGGTCTGCGCATTGGCCTGGTAGTTGCGCTGCGCGACGATGAGGTTGACCAGCTCGGAGGTCAGGTCGACGTTGGATGCCTCGAGCGCGCCCGACTGCAGCGAGCCGAGCTTGGTGCCTTCGCCCGGCGTGCCGGTCAGCGGGTTGCCCGAGGCCTGCGTCTCGGCCCACACGTTGTTGCCCTTGGGCTCCAGGCCGTTGGGGTTGGCGAAGGAGGACAGCACCACCTGGCCCAGCAGCTTGGTCTGCTCGTTGGAGAACTTGCCGGTGATGGTGCCGTCGGCGTTGATCGAGAACGAGGTGAGCTCGCCCGAGCGGTAGCCGTCCTGGCCGAGCTTGCTCATCGCGTTGGCGGCGCCGAACTGGGTGGTGCCCGAGATGTCGATGGTGGGCGTGAGCGCGGCGGCGCCGTTGGTCAGGTTGATGGTGCCGAGGCTGAACTGGCCGCTGGCCGGCGCGGTCATCTTGCCGGCGGCGTCGAAGGTCATCGTGCCGAGCGCGCCTGCGCCGATGGCGGCGCCGTCGATCGTGCCGTACATGCTCCAGGTGTTGGCGGGCGTGGCGCTCTTGACGAAGTACACGGACACGTCGTGCGGGTTGCCCAGCGAGTCGTAGATGGGGCCGACGGCGTTCGAGTAGTTGAAGGTGTCGGAGTCGGCGGGGTCGAAGGGCGTCTTGGTGGGCGCCGCCTTGCGCGCGTCGAGGTTGAACTCGGCGTCGATGCTGGTGGTCGCCTTGGGCGTCATCGGCGTGGTCGGGATCTGGATGGCCGCCGGCGTGCCGCCGCTGACGCCGCCGTTGGCGTTCACGCCGAAGCCGGTCAGGCGCAGGCCCGACGAGTTCACGATGTAGCCGTCCTTGTCGCGCGTGAACTGGCCGTTGCGCGAGTACATGACTTCACCGGTGGCGCTGGCGAGGCGGAAGAAGCCGTCGCCATTGAGGATGGCCACGTCCAGCGGGCGGCTGCTCGACTGGGTCACGCCCTGCGAGAAGTTCTGCGATACACCCGACACCGATGCGCCCAGGCCCACGCGCGAGCCGGCGTACACGTCCTGGAACGTGGCCGCCGCGGATTTGAAGCCGACGGTGCCCGAGTTGGCGATGTTGTTGCCGATGACGTCGAGGTTGGCCGCGGCCACGCCGAGTCCGCTGATGCCCTGGGAAAAAGCCATGATGGTTCCTTGTCTGCCGTTGGATGCGGCGCGTTTGCGTTGAATGCGGTGAGGAAAGGAGAAAAGCTCAGAGGAACAGGCGCACGTCCGACAGGCCGATGCTCGCGCCCGACGACAGCTCCAGCGTCACGCCGCTGGCACCCTGCTTGACGGCGGCGACCTGCGAGAAGGTGAGCGCGGTCGACTTCACCGTGGTGCCTCCGTTGGCGGCCTCGACGGTGAAGCGGTAGGCGCCCGCAGGCACCACTGCGCCCACGTCGTCCTTGCCGTCCCAGGTGACTGCGTTGACGCCTTCGTTCATGGAGCCCGCGTCGATGGTGCGCACCACCTTGCCGCTGGCGTCGAGGATCTTGATCTGCACGTCGGAGGCGCTGCCCGGCAGCTGCACGGCGAAGGCCTGCACCGCCGGGTCCTTGCCGTCCTCCGGCGCGCGGGTGGAGAGAACGTCGCCGGGAGACAGCACGTTCTGCCCGATCAGCGAAGTGGCCTGCAGCAGCTGGTTGGAGCCGGTCTGGTTCACCAGGCCCGAGAGCGTGCTGTTGAGCTTCTCGATGCCGCTCACGGTGCTCATCTGCGCGAGCTGCGAGGTGAGCTCGGCGTTCTGCATCGGATTGAGCGGGTCCTGGTTGTTCAGCTGGGTGACCAGCAGCTTCAGGAAGCGCTGCTCGCTGTCCACGTTCGAATTGCCGGTGCTGCTGTTCACCGCCGAGGCGGCGTTCTGTCCGGTGATGGACGATGTATCGGAGATGGCCATGGCGCGTTCGTGCCTGTTCTTTCTTGTGCGTCCTTGCGGAACCTGTGGAGTTACTGGCCGAGGGTCAGCGTCTTGACCATCAGCGTCTTGGCGGTGTTGAGCACCTCGACGTTGGCCTGGTAGCTGCGCGATGCGGAGATCATGTTGGTCATCTCCTCCACCACGTTGACGTTGGGCATCGCCACGTAGCCCTCCGCGTTGGCGTGCGGACTCTTGGGGTTGAACACGAGGCGCGGCGCAGACTGGTCCTCCACCACGCCGGCCACCTGCACGCCGCCGATGTCGCCCGCGCCGTACGCCGAGGGCGCCACCTGGAACACCACCTGCTTCGCGCGGTAGGGCATGCCGTCGGGGCCGGCCACGCTCTCGGCGTTGGCCATGTTGCTCGCGGTCGCGTTCATGCGCTGCGACTGCGCGGTCATGGCCGAACCGGCCACGTTGAAGATGTTCATGGAGGTGCTGTTGAAGGGCATGGAAGGGGCTCCTGCTGCACGCTGCGCTGCTTAGGGCTGCACCGCCGAGAGCAGCGACTTGATCTTGGCGTTGATGACCGTGAGGTTCGACTCGTAGCGCAGGGCGTTGTCGGCGAAGGCGATGCGCTCGACGTCCATCTCGACCGTGTTGCCGTCGAGGCTGGACTGGTTGGGCACGCGGTAAAGCAGGTCCTTGTCGGGCATGGCCTGCGCCTGGCCGGCGAGGTGGCGCGACGAAGTGGTGGCCAGCGACATCGACTGCGACGCGCGGCCGCGCTCCACGGCTTCGCTCAGGCGTGCGCTGAAGTCGAAGTCGCGCGCCTTGTAGTTGGGCGTGTCGGCATGGGCGATGTTGGCCGCGAGAACCTCCTGGCGTTCCGCGCGGAGGTTGAGGGCTTCGCGGTTGAAGCGAAGCGCCGCATCCAGCTTGTCGAGCATGTTTGTTCCATCCGTTGAGGCGTCGCCAATGCGCGGGGCGCAGCGACAGATGGAAAGCGAGTCTATGCACGAGCCGCTTTTGCAATCGCCCGAACAAAGGGGGTTTTCGCCTGCTGCTCGCAACTTCGATAGCCGTGCGGATTCCTAGAATTTCCGTGCGGCGGCGTGGGTTGCTCCTGTGCGACGCGTCGCCGCCCGAGCCCCCATCCACACGTATCCGATGACCCTTCCAACGCTTGCCGAGCTTCGCGATCACGCACTGCGCACCCTCGTGCCGGCAGTGGCGCTCGCGGCGTGCTGTGCGGCCGGTGCGGCCGAATCCGGTGCGGCCGCCGACGCGGTCATCCAGAAGTACCTGCAGGCGCAGTCTGCGGGGCTGCCGGGCAAGGTGACGATCAGCCTCGAGGGCCGCGGCACCTCCGCCCTGCCCGCCTGCGATGCGCCAGAGGCCTTCCTGCCGGCCGGCGCGAAGCCCTGGGGCCGCGTCTCGGTGGGCGTGCGCTGCCAGTCGGAGCGGCCGTGGACGCGCTTCGTGCAGGCGCATGTCGCGGTGGAGGGCAGCTATTTCGTGGCGGTGCGAGCGATCGACGCGGGCCGGCCGCTGGGCGCGGGCGACGTGGCGCAGCGCACCGGCGACCTCACGCGGCTGCCGCGTTCCATCGTCACCAGCGCGGCCGAGCTCAACGGCGTGGTCATGGCCAACCGCGTGGCGCCCGGCGCGCCGCTGCGCAAGGAGCTGCTGCGCGGCGTCACCGTCATCCAGCAGGGGCAGGCGGTGAAAGTCGTGGCCCAGGGCCAGGGCTTCGTCGTCAGCACCGAGGGCAAGGCCATGACCGGCGCGGCGGTAGGCGCGGTGGTGCAGGCCCGCACGCGCGACGGCCGGCTGGTCAGCGGCGTGGCGGACGAAGAGGGGCAGATCCAGCTGGCGCAATGACGCGCCGCACAAAAACCGCCATGCAGGCCATTCCTAAAGTTCTTGCGCGGGCTGCCGATATACGGGTCAGCCCCTGAGGAATCATCTTGAAAATCGATCAACCCGCACCTTCGTCCACGCCCCTTCCGCGAACGACGCCCGCCCCGGCAGGCACGGCAGGTGCGGCCGCCGCGAGCGGTGCCGATGCGGCCCAGCGCGCCGCCAAGGCAGCGGCGCCGGCTCCTTCTTCGGCACACATCCGCTCGCTGCCCAGCACGGCGGGTGCTGCGAGCGATTTCGATGCGGCCCGGGTGGCAGCGATCCGCGAGGACATCCGCGCGGGGCGCTACCAGATCCGCCCCGAACGCATCGCCGACGGCCTGCTGGCCAGCGTGCGCGACCTGCTCACGCCCGGCGCATCCGATGCGCCCGCGGGCAGCGGGCAGGACGTGAAGAAAGGCGAACGCGAATGAGAAAGCAGCAGTCCGACCTGCTGGGCCACCTGCGCACCGAGGCTGCCTGCATCGAGGAATTCGTGTCGGTGCTCGACCGCGAGGCCGAGGCGATGTCGGGCGGCAGCTTCACCGACCTGGCGGCCATCGCCGCGGAAAAGACAGTGCTGCTGGAGCGCATGGCCGAACTCGACGCGCAGCGCGAGGCGCTGCAGGCAGCGCAGGGCTTCGGCCCCGGCCGCGAGGGCGCCGATGCCGCCGCCGTCGCAGCGGGTCCGCAGGCGCAGGCGGCATGGCAAGAGCTGCTGGAGCTCGCCGGACAGGCGCGCGGCCACAACCTGCGCAACGGCTCGATGGTCTACGCGCATCTCGATTTCACCCAACAGGCGCTGCATTTCCTTCAGGCCAGCGCGCAGCTGTTCTACGGACCGGACGGCGTACGCAAGACGCAGGCGGGCTCGGGCAACCGCCTCGCGGCGGGCTGAGCCTTGCCGGCACGGGGCGGGCGTGGCGATTCGATGCCGGCATCGGCTCGAAGCTGCAGTGCACGCACGGCCGCGGACACGGCCGCGCCAATGCGTAAGTCGTCCCGCCGTCCTTTAGCCACCCAACATGAAGGCTTTCCCATGAGCAACGATGCTGACGGCGGCGCACGGCCGATCGCCATGGTGGGCTGCGACGAAGCCCAGACGCGCACCTGGGGGCAGAAGCTGCGCCTGATGGGCTGCACGCCTGTCTCCTTCGACAGCAGCGCCGACTTCCTGCATGCGGCCACGCACGGCACCACCCACTTCGACCTGCTGCTGGTGGTGCTGAAGGACGAAGGCGCATGGCCGCTGCTGACCTCCGTGTGCCAGGCGCTGCGCATGCCGATCTTCCTGGTCGCCAATGCGCTGCAGCGCGAACTGCTGGCCGAGGTGCTGTCGGCGACGGAGCCCGATTCGCAGGGCCCGGGCATCGACTTCGCGGTGCTGCCGGTCGACGACTTCGAGGTGGAACTGCGCGTGCGCGAGGCGCTGCGGCGCAACGAGACGCTGATGCACCCGCAGGCCGCGAGCGCGCTGTTCGGCGACTACTGCTTCGTCGGCAACCGCAAGGTAGTGCTGCACAAGGGCGAGGAGATCCGGCTGAAGCCGCGGGAGTTCGAGCTGGCGCTGATGCTGTTTCGCAACGCCGGCCAGCTGCTGGAGCGCGAATGGCTGCTGGGCTCGCTGTGGCCCGAGGCGCGCGTCGAACGCAAGAGCCGGGTGCTCGACTGCTGCGTGGCGAACATCCGCCGCAAGCTCTCGCTGCACAAGGCGAGCGAGTTCGTGCTGCATTCCGTGTACGGAAGGGGCTACGAGCTGCGCCATGCGGCCGCCGCACCGCTGGCTGCCAATGGCACCGTCGACGGTTCCGGCTTTCCGGACACGTCGAACGAGCCGAGCTGGCTGGCGCAAGCCGCCACCGCATAGCAGCCGCGCCAGAGAAAACGCGACGATCGCCGGCTTCGAGGAACCGCCCGCATGCAGCGGCGCGGGTGCCAGGGGCTACCTCTACCAGCGCCAGCCGACCGTCGATTCCAGTATCGGCCGCCAAACTTAAGCCGGCCTGAACCGGAGCGGACCGGAGGCAAGCGCTGCCGGAGCAGGCCAGAATCCTGCGCATGCAATTGCACATCGATGCGCACCAGGTCCACCTCTGGCACCTGTACGTTGCCGAACATGACGACCCGGCCGGCGACCAGGCCGTGATGGCCCTGCTGACGCCCGAGGAGCGCGAGAAGCACGGGCGCTTCCACTTCGCCCGTGACCGGCGGCGCTACCTGATGACACGGGGGCTGATCCGCTCGCTGCTCTCGCGCTACGTGCCGCAGGTCGCGCCCGCGGACTGGCGCTTCGAGACCAACGAATACGGGCGCCCGCGGATCGCCGAAGGTCCGGCGCAGGCTTGGCGCATCCGCTTCAACATCTCGCACAGCGCATCGCTGGTGGTGGCGGCCGTGGCGGTGGAGCGCGAGGTGGGCGTGGACGTGGAGCACACGGCGAGGAACGCGCCGCTGGAGATCGCCGAGCATTTCTTCTCGGGCAAGGAAGCCCGGGCCCTGCAGCAACTGCCCGCCGGCAGCCAGCCGGCAGGCTTCTGGGACCTGTGGACGCTCAAGGAAAGCTACATCAAGGCGCGCGGGATGGGCCTTTCGATCCCGCTGGACCGCTTCTCCTTCGACCTGGACCAGCACGGCGGCCAAACCATCGGCTTCGAGCACTCCCTGGAGGACGACAGCGCCTCCCGCTGGCAGTTCTGGCGCCTGCAGCCCGACGACGCACATGCGGTCGCGCTCTGCCTGGAGCGGGCGCACGACGGCTGCAAGGTGCAGATCCTGTGCCTGAAGGCGACGACGCCGCTGCTCGCATCGGTCGAGGAATTCCAGGGGACGGTGATGCGCCGGTCGGCGGGCGACTGAAGCCTGGCACCCGATGCTCCTGAATTCGCCAGCAACGGCCATCGGGCAAAGGCTCGACCCCGCCTTTTTGCCCCGGATCAAATCCTTGCGGCAGGCTGGAAACTAGTCCCTAAGAATTAAGCCCTAAGGCCCTTGCCGGCCAACATTACAGAAATACGAGCGAATTGTTCCCAAATGCAAACAAGGGCCTTGCCGCCGTGCCACACTCCGGTGAACACGAAGCCACCCGGCTTGCACACCGACAGGATCGAACCATGTCTTTGTCCATCTGGGCCAGGATTCGCCTGCCGGTTGCGATCTTGGTCCTCGGCACGGCGCTGTCGATCGCCCTTGGAATCTATGCCCATCAGGAAATCGGGCGCAGCGCACGAGCGCGCTTCGACGCCACCGCGCTCGACCTGGCGCGGAAGGTCGAGGGGCGCTTCGACGACTACATCGCGGTGCTGATCGGCCTGCGCGCGCGGTTCAACACCCCCGAGACCGTGACCAGGAACGACTTCCGCGACTACGTCGCGGGACTGAACCTGGCGAGCGCCTACCCCGGCTTCCAGGCCGTCAACTACGCGCCGCAGGTCCTGCCCGGCGAAAGACAGCAGTTCGAGGAGCAGGTGCGCAGCGACGCCGGCCTCGATCCGGCCGTCGCCTCGGGGTTCGCCATCAAGCCGCCCGGCGAGCGCGACGTGTACTACCCGCTGGCCTTCATCGAGCCCCTGGCCGGCAACGAGAAGCTGCTGGGCAACGACCTGGGCGCGATGCCCGACCGCGGCGACGCGCTCGAGCAGGGCCGCGACACCGGGGGGCTCGTCAGTTCCGGACGCAAAATCCGGATCGCGGGCCGGGACTCCGAAGTCGGGCTGGCGATGCGGCTGCCGGTGTACCGCCCCAGGATGCCCCTCGACACCGTGGAGCAGCGGCGCCGGGCCTACATGGGCTCGGTGGGCGCGGGTTTCAGCATCACCGGCATGCTGCGCGACGTGGTCAGCATCGAGGCGGCCAAGACGCTGCGGATGCGGCTGGCCGACGCCGGACCGGGCAAGGGGCCGATCGGCACGCGCATCGAGACCCGCTTCGTGGCGCCGGTCGTCCTTGGCGAGCGCGAACTGCTGTTCGAGAGTTCGGCCCTCGCGAAGCCGGCGCCGGAGCCGACGAAAAGCCTGCAGCGCATGCTCGGCTTCGAGATAGGCGGCCATTCCTGGCTGCTGGAGGTCAGGCAGGACGAGAACCAGGTGCTCGGCCCCATCGACCGGGCCATCCCGTGGCTGGTGGTGCTTGGCGGCCTCGCCACCAGCACGCTGCTGGCCGGCATCGTGCTGTCGCTGGCCACGACCAGCAGCCGCGCCGAGGTCCTGGCCAACGAGATGACCAGCCACCTGCGCGCCAGCGAACGCCAGCTGGAGGAGGCCCAGCACCTGGCCAGCCTGGGCAGTTGGACCCTCGACCCCGAGACCGGCGCGCTGGAGTGCTCCGAGGAGGCGCGGCGCATCCTGGGCTTCGGCGACGATCCGCTGCCGCCGGACCTGCACGCCCTGCTCTCGCGCGTGCCCAACATGGAGCGCAGCTCGGTCGAGCGGCAGATCGCGCTGGTTTCCCAGTCCACGGAGCGCAGCGAGTTCGAGCATCGCCTGTGCCTGCCCGACGGCACCGAGCGCTGGCTCCACGTCATCGCGCAATCGGTCGAGGACGCGGGCAGGAAGATGGTGCGCGGCACGGTGCGCGACGCCACCCGGCCGCGCAAGGACGCGCTGCGCCAGAAGCTCGAATACAAGATCGCCCGGCTGCTGGCAGGCGACGGCAGGACCGAGACCGTGATCGCGCTGGCGCTGGAGGCGATCTGCACCGACCTGCGCTGGGACTGCGGCGCGCTGTGGAGCGTGGGCGACGACGGCCTGGCCCGCTGCACCGTGGCCTGGCACGCAGACAACGACACGGCGGTGCGGCGCTTCGTGGAGGCCAGCAGCTCGCTCACCTACCGCTCCGGCGAAGGCTCGCTCGGGCGCGCCTGGGGCATCGGCAGCGTCGTGCGCATCGACACCCAGGCCTCGCCGAGCCATTTCGCACGCGACGCGATGGCCCGCGAGGCAGGGCTGACCACCGGCCTCGTCGTGCCGATGGTCGAGCCCGAGGCGACGACGGCGCTGGAGCTTTTCGGCGCCAACCCGTACGCCGCCGACGCGGAGACGCTGGAGTCGCTGCGCGTCATCGCGCTGCAGATATCTCAGTACCGCCAGCGCAAACAGGCCGAGAAGACCCTGCGCTTCATGGCCAGCCACGACGAGCTGACGGGGCTGCTCAACCGGGCCGCGCTGCAGCAGGAGCTCGACCGCGCCATCCGGCGCAGCACGCGCCAGCAGAAGCAGTTCGCCGTGATGTTCGTGGACCTGGACCGCTTCAAGCAGATCAACGACACGCTGGGCCACGGCGTGGGCGACGAGATGATCAAGACCTGCGCCGAGCGCCTCTCGACGCTGCTGGGCACCACCGACGTGGTGGCGCGCTTCGGCGGCGACGAGTTCGTCCTGCTGCAGGAGAACCTGGACAGCCCCGACGATGCCGCGGTGCTCGCCGAGAAGGTGCTCGACTGCTGCGCCGAGCCCTTCGTCATCGAGGGCCGCGAGCTGCACGTGAGCGCGAGCGTCGGCGTCAGCATCCATCCCGAGAGCGGCGCCGACGCCGAGACGCTGCTGAAGAACGCCGACACCGCGATGTACCGCGCCAAGGAGAAAGGCCGCAACACCTACCGCTTCTACGAAGCGAAGATGAACGCGCAGAGCACCGAGCAGCTCATGATGGAGAGTGCGCTGCGCCACGCGCTGGAGCGCGGCGAGCTGGAGATGCACTACCAGCCGAAGATGAACATGCAGACGCGGCGCATCGTCGGCGTGGAGGCGCTGATGCGCTGGCACCATCCGGTGCTCGGGCCGATTCCGCCGGCACAGTTCATACCGATCGCCGAGGAACTCGGCCTGATCGTCTCCATGGGCAAGTGGGCGCTGAAGCAGGCATGCGCCGACGCGCTCGCCTGGCAGAAGCAGGGCCTGCCGCCCGTGCTCATCAGCGTCAACCTCTCACCGCGGCAGTTCGGCAGCCGCACGCTGGTGGCCGACGTCAGGGCCATCCTTGAATCGTCGGGGCTCGATCCCTCGCTGCTGGAGCTGGAGATCACAGAGAGCACGATGATGGCGAATCCCGCGCACGCGGCGAAGCTGCTGCGCACGATCAGGGACATGGGCGTGGGACTGGCCATCGACGACTTCGGCACGGGGTATTCGTCGCTGTCGTACCTGAAGCACTTTCCTCTCTCCACGGTCAAGATCGACCGCACCTTCATCAACGACCTCTCGCAGGACAACGACGCGCGTGCGCTCATCGACGCGATCATCACGCTCGCCCACGGGCTGCGCATGAAGGTGGTGGCCGAGGGCGTCGAGACCGACGTGCAGTTCAACTACCTGCACAGCCGGGGATGCGACGAAGCCCAGGGCTACTGGCTGTGCAAGCCGGTATCCGCCGACGAGGCACGCGATTTCATGGCGCGTCAACTGCGCACCCAAATTGCGCCGTCGGTGCTGGCCTGAGAGCCGGCCCTGCGCTGCAATCGTTACCGGGCACGTCGCTCGGGCTTCCCCGAAACTTCACAGGAGCATTCATGACCGATTCAATCCAGAGCAGGCCGCTGGAACAGACGATCGCGGCGATCCACGCGCTCGACCTGACCCAGATCAAGTTCAAGGCCACGCGCAAGGAGGACGGCTACGGCTGGTCGGCAAGCTACGCGGACCAGATGGAAGTCGCCTACAAGCGCTACCTCATCCTGCACGCCAAGCACCCCGGACTGACCCTCGCGCCCGAGCAGGACGTCGACCGCTTCTGGCACATGCACATCCTAGACACGCGCAAATACGCTGCAGACTGCGAAGCCACCTTCGGCTATTTCCTGCACCACTTCCCCTACCTCGGCCTGCGCGGCGAGGACGACGCGAAGGCGCTGGAAGCGGCTTTCGAGCAAATGCAGCGCCTGCTTGCCGAGGAGTTCGGCGAATCGACGCCAGCGCTGCGGCATGGGGCGGCGAAGGGCTCCGCCGCATGGTGTTCGGCAGAGGCTGCCAAGAGTTCCGCAGCATGGTGCTCGCTGGAAGCAGGCAAGGCGTCAGCCGCATGGTGTTCGGCCGAGGCTGGCCAGGGCTCGGCGGCCTGGTGCTCGGCGGAGGCCGGTAAGGGCTCGGCAGCCGCTGCCTGGTGTTCGCTGGAAGCGGATAAGGCTTCGGCCGCCTGGTGCTCGCTCGAAGCAGGCAAGCCCCAGGCTCAGCCCGCGTGGTGTTCGCTCGACAAGGAAGGTGCTGTCGCCACCGCCCTCACCGCACGTCCTTCGGCACAGGCCGAGGCTAGAACTGCGGCGAACAGCTGATAAGAGAGAAAGCCGGGCTTATCCGCAGTAGGCGCGGACGATCTTGCCGCTGGCCGCATCCGTCTCGATCGTCACGCGCTCGAGGCGGTAGTCCATCGTCACCGGCTGGCCCGGCTGGACCTGGCGCACGATGGATGCGCCCGTCGCCTGCCGGGCATCGGCGTCGCTGATGCGGGTCTTGCCGGTCAGCACGGCTGCGGCCTCTTGGCGGCACGCGGCGGGTGCCGTGGGCGCAGCAGCGACATCCTTCGCCTGCGGCTGCGCGGTCGAACAGGCGGCAATCAACAGGATCGCCAGTGTCGAAGCGGCGTGCGCAAGCAATCGGGGGTGGAGCTTCATGGCAGATCCTTTGCTGGAAACACGAAGATTCTTGAAGGCCATAGACCCCAAAGGAAAACGGCCTGGTCCACGTTTTACATGGATCAGGCCGTCATTTTTTGGAGGAGAGGGAGGGAGGGAAACATCCAGCATCCATGAGCCTTCCGAGCGTTTTGCCACAAAAATGCCTACGACATGATTCGAGTCCTCGTCGCAAATTCCCAACGCCGTGGTAGAGCCTTAGCGAGGGCCAGACACTAATCCAGCTTCTCGGACGTCGGACGATCGGTTGAGGGGCCGCTGCCTGTCTGAGGTAAAAGCCAGTCAGGAGCGTGGACACTGACCAACTTATGCGAACTGCCGACTAGCTTCTGCTGCGCCGCATCGCTGAGCGCCGCCTCGACATCCAACACCTTCGCTCCCTCAAACTTGGTAAGTTGTCCCGTCACCCGTTGAGCTTTGGCACTGCCGAGCGCGGCCTTCTGAATCCTAGGCCCGAATTTACAGGGACGGCCGCTCCCCTCTAGGCAGCAGGGAGGCATCGTTTTTAGCCGAGAGGCATTCCGAGGGGATCGGCCTCCTCACCCACGTGGCGGGGGCCTACCTGCTCATCGTCGGCAAGTTGCAGCAGCTCCTTCATGCCTTCGTGGAGTGCGCCAATCCAACTCGGGTAAGCACCGGAAGAAGACGAGACTTCCTGCCAATGAGTCTCATCGTCCAATTCTTCCATAAGCACCCAGAAATACTGCCCCGGAGCAGGCTCGGCAACATGGAGCGATATACGTCGTATTTTGGTCATCATTTACCCCTGTAGGCATGACAATCCAGTGCGACAGTGGCGCTCTCTAGCTCTCAACTGCCATCGTTGATGACGGTGAAGCGCCTACACCAGTCGGACAGTTCAGATATCGGTGGATCCTGGTGGCGGGCCAGGTTCACATTGACCCAAGTTGAGTTCCTGGAACTCAATGATCCATTGGCGCGCGCGCTCCGCTAGCCGCTGGTACGCTTCTTGATCTCCACCTACCACTGGGTCGATGGAGAGGTAGCAAAACTCTTTCCCCGCTCGGGTAATCACCGCGCAATATCGGCTACCGTAGTCAGAAGCCTTCGCTGGCTGGACTTCGAGTTTCCATTCGGGAAAAGCGAGCAGGTCAGTAGTAGCGTCTATGCCGGTCGAGAAGAGATCCATTCAGCCTTTCAAGCTGAGTCCGCCTGAGAGCATCACGCTCCGACAGATAACGAGGCGTCACGGCAGGACGGAAGGGCCCAAGATGCCAAGAGGGGCGAGAAATTTTACGCAGCCGGCCCTGAACGACCTATGTCTTTTGACATGCCGCGAGTAAGACAGAACTTGTCAGCAGTAGTTGGGTTGCGCGTTGAAACTCTCGCATCACGGCAACAAGTGCCAATCAGTTACACGCGCTTGTCCTACAGATTTCTTCGTTGCAAAGGTGACAGTGCGACCATGCCAACGCCGAGAGCAAAAATAGAACGCATCCAGCGCCTGTCGGCAGAGGAGAGGCTTGTGCAACCGAGCCC
The DNA here is from genome assembly GCA_913776885.1 of uncultured Variovorax sp. Classification (GTDB taxonomy): domain Bacteria; phylum Pseudomonadota; class Gammaproteobacteria; order Burkholderiales; family Burkholderiaceae_C; genus Variovorax. Next base: position 1,049 of record CAJYQC010000234.1, on the reverse strand, counting down.
TGAGGACTGGCTAAAGGAGCAGGATGCGAGAGCGGCTTCGAAGAGCAAAGTGCTGGATGCTTCCAACGAGCCACGTCACCAACGGCATGATGGCCGACAAGATTCGTACCCAATGAATAGGCCTTAACGCCTGCTGAATGAATTCGGGTTTGGGCTCGGCTGCACGCGGCAAGTACCTGAAATTCTTGAGCGCTGTGCCCGAAGCACGCATGAGGGTCGCGACCGATGGCACAGCGGCGGCATCGCAGTAGTCAGGCGTCTAGCAATCTTGCCGTGCTGCGACTTCCAAGGTGCACGCCTGTAGCGCAGCCTTCGGCTCCAGCTCGTCTCCCTCGCGCAGCTCAATCTCCGCCATCGCTGCCGCCGTGAAGCGATCAAGCTTAACGCCCGCCGCAAGCGCCTCGGTCGGCGTGGCCGGCTGCGTCGGTCGGTACGCGGCACTCGAATGGGATTTGGCTGTTGATTTCCATCCAGAAGTGACCCATTTGGCCGTGTGATTTCCATCTAAATCTGACCCACGTGATAACCCTGACCTGCTGCTTTTGGCAGCAGGAGCACAGGAGTGATTGACGTGGCGACACTGAGTGTCATCAGACGTTGGGCACTGCGAGAGCAACTGTCCATTCGAGAGATAGCCCGGCGCACGGGCCTGTCTCGCAACACCATCCGCAAGTACCTTCGCGAGGGCGAGGCGGCGCCCAGCTACGCGAAGCGCATCAGCCCGAGCAAGCTCGACGCCTTCGCCGAGAAGCTCAGCGGCTGGCTCAAGGCCGATGTGCTTCGCGACGACACGCTCAGGGGGCGCGCCTGCGCCGCCAGCAGGTCGCGCAACTGGGTGAGCTGCCAGGAGGTGCGCCATGCGACATGACCCAGCCAGCGGCGCGATCGTGATCATGCTGCGCGAACTCAAGATGCACGGCATGGCCCAAGCCGTGGCGGAGCTGGCCGAGCAAGGATCGCCGGCCTTCGAGGCCGCGCAGCCGATGCTCTCGCAGTTGCTCAAGGCCGAGACGGCCGAACGGGAGGTGCGCTCGGTGGCCTATCAGTTG